>CAYZRT010000019.1:14923-32218 GCA_964480875.1 uncultured Smithella sp.
CCAGCACCTTGCCCACGGGCGGCAAAATAGTGTCTGGCAGCGGCAGCATATCCACGGCCGGCAGACAGATGACCGTAAACCAGGATACCCAGAAGATGATCGCCAACTGGGACACTTTCAACATCGGCAAAAGAGCCGGCGTTACCTTCCGGCAACCCAACTCGGATGCAGTAGCTCTAAACCGTATTTACGACCAAAACCCCAGCCAGATCATGGGATCGCTTTCCGCGAACGGCAACATATTTCTGATTAATCCTTCCGGCATCGTCTTTGGAAAAAGTGCGCAGATCAACGTAGGCGGTCTGGTCGCCTCTTCCCTGGACATGCTCGACAGCGACTTTCTGGCGGGCAAATACACCTTCACCCGTGACGGCAACGCCGGCAGCATCATCAACCAGGGCGACATCAGCGTCATTCCCGGCGGCATCGTCGCCTTAATCGCGCCCCAGGTCACCAATGAAGGAACCATCACCGCGACCAGCGGCAACGTCTTAATGGCCGCAGGCGACAAGGTATCCCTCGATTTCAACGGCGACGGTCTCATCAGCTACACCGTTGATCAAGGCGCAGTGGACGCCCTTGCGGAGAATAATGGACTGATCAAGGCCGACGGCGGTGTGGTTGTCATGACCGCCGAAGCGGCAGACGCACTCACCAGCGCGGTCGTCAACAATACCGGAGTTATTCAGGCGCGGACACTGGAGAACAAAGGCGGCCGTATCATGCTGCTCTCCGACATGGAAAGCGGCACAACGATCGTCGATGGGAAACTGGATGCCTCGGCTCCCAAGGGCGGCGACGGCGGCTTCATCGAAACGTCGGCTAAAAATGTCACAGTCAAAAAAGGCGCGGATGTTACCACGAAAGCGCGTCGGGGCGAAAGCGGCACCTGGCTCATTGACCCGACAGACTACATTATTGGAACGGACATCACCGGCGCTACACTTTCTTCCAATCTCAATAACGGAAACATTCTTATCCAGACCGCGGCGGCGGGAGCCGGCAATGGCGATATCTTTGTCAATGAGGACGTTTCCTGGTCCGCGAACAACACGTTGACTCTGGAAGCCTATCGCAATATTAATTTTAATGACGACATCACCGCCAAGGGCAGTACGGCGGGGCTGGTCATCACCCCCGATACCGGCGGAGAGGGCGGAGACTACTATTTCAACAACGGCGCGGTTGTGACCCTGAGCGGCCTGACCCCCAGCCTGACCATTGCGGGCAATGTTTACACCGTCATCAATGAAGCCAACGGCGGCATCAACGCTCTACAGAACATGAACCTGGATCTGGACGGCTATTACGCGCTGGGCACCAACATTAACGCCACGCCGACTAAAAACTGGAATGAGGGCTTGGGCTTCGACCCGGTGGGCGACTCGGGAGCGCCTTTTACCGGCACGTTTGAAGGTCTGGGCAATACCATCGGCAACATCGTCATCAACCGTCCGACGGAAGACAACGTCGGTCTTTTCGGGTATGGCATCGGCAGCACGATAAGAAACGTCCGGTTAAGCGGCGGTAGCGTCCTCGGTGAGGATCATGTCGGCGGCCTGATCGGTTTCAGCAATTACAGCGCCATAGACAATGTCTTTTCCAGCGTCAAGGTCAGCGGAGATAAATATGGTGTCGGCGGTCTGGTCGGCTATAACGTTTACGGCAGCATCACCAATTCTTCTACAAGCGGCGCAGTCAGTGGCAAATATGGTGTCGGTGGCCTGATTGGAGAAAATGATAACGGTATCATCGACAACTCCTCGGCAATCGGCGCTGTCAAAGGTAAATATGGTGTCGGAGGGTTGATTGGTTCGGGTTATGGAATGACCGTTACCAATTCTTACGCGACCGGAGTGGTCAGCGGTGAAGATTCCGTGGGCGGTCTGATTGGAAGGAGCTCCAACAGCAATATCTCCAGTTCCCACGCGACCGGTGCGGTCGTCGGCAGAATAACGAATAGCCTTCATTATGGTTATGGGTATGGCTATGGCTATGGTTATGGTTATAATAGCCATAATGTCGGCGGTCTGGTCGGCAGCAATTACGGCGGCAGTATTACCGATTCCTACGCCACCGGCGATGTCCAGGGCGATTATCGTGTTGGCGGCCTGATTGGTCAAAACCGAGGAGGCGAGGACGGCAGCGGCAGCATCTATGGTTCCTATGCCACCGGCGCTGTGTCGGGATATCGCTATGTCGGCGGTTTGGTTGGGAGCAATGATGGCGGCAATATTTATGGTTCCCATGCCTCCGGAGCGGTGGTTGGAAAAATATCCAGTGGTTATGGCTATGGCAATGGAGAGGATATCGGCGGCCTGGTTGGACGTAATAGTACAGGTTGGTACGGCAACGGCGGCGCCATTGACAATTCCTATGCCACCGGCATCGTCAGCGGCAATTATAGTGTTGGCGGTTTGGTCGGGTCTAACGAAGGCAGCATCACAAATTCTCATGCCACCGGAACCGTAACGGGCAGTGGCAATGTCGGCGGACTGATCGGCAGCAACTACGGCGGAAGCATTTATGGTTCTTATGCCACCGGCACAGTGGTCGGCAGCAGTAATTACAGCGGAGATATCGGAGGCTTGGTCGGCGACAACCGGTGGGAAGGTACCATTGAAAATTCCTACGCCACAGGCATGGTTATCGGCCGCAGGGATGTCGGCGGCCTGGTCGGCACCAACGGTGAAGACAGCAGCATCATCGATTCCTACGCCACCGGCATGGTGAGCGGTGATGTTAATGTCGGCGGTCTGGCCGGCTATAACCAAGGCAGTATTGATGTTTCCCATGCCACCGGCGCAGTGATCGGTGAGGACAATGTCGGCGGTCTGGCCGGTTATAACCGGGGCAGTATCGATGGATCCTACGCCACGGGCTCGGTAACCGGCAGTGGCGATAGCATCGGCGGTCTGGTCGGATCCAACGGTGAAGATGGCAGCATCAACAACGCCTATGCCACGGGCGACGTACAGGGCGATTATAATGTCGGCGGCCTGGCCGGATTCAATTATGGTGGTACCATTACCAACGCTTTCGCCGGCGGCGCGGTCAGGGGTGATTCGCGGGTGGGTGGCTTGGTCGGCAATAATTATGGCAGTATTTCTTACTCTCACGCTGTCGGCGCGGTCTACGGCGATAACAACGTCGGTGGTTTTGTAGGATACAACTACAATGGCACCATAGCTAACGCCGCCTCCAGCGGCACGGTGTTCGGCTATGGCAACGTCGGCGGTTTTATAGGATACAATAATTATGGCAGTACGATTACCAACGGTTTCTGGGATACCGATACGTCGGGTGTCGGCACGGGCATCGGCGGCGGTTTCAATGATCCCGGTGTCGTCGGGAAAACCACCAATGAATTGATGCAGCATTCAAGTTACGCCGGCTGGAACTTTGACAATATCTGGTGGATGACGGAAGGTTATACCCGCCCGTTTTTGCGTCTGGAATACAGCACTGAAATTTCCAACGCCCATCAACTGCAGTTGATGGCGCTGGATCCCACGGCGGATTACACGCTGGCCGCGGATCTGGATCTGACCGACGCCTTGTCCAACCCTTCGGACATGTGGGGCGCGACAGGCTTCAATCCGGTCGGCGACAGCACAACGCCCTTCACCGGCACGTTTGACGGTCAGAACCATATCATCACGAATTTGTTCATTGACCATCCGGATCAGGACGATGTCGGCATGATCGGCTACATGGGAGAAGGAAGTTCTGTGCGCAACGTGGGATTGTCAGGCGGTAAATACGGCTATGGCAGTGTCACAGGCCGCGATCATGTCGGGGCACTGGTTGGATTCAATAACGGCGGCAGTATTGACAACACCTACGCCGGCGTTTTTGTCAGCGGCGAAGACGGCGTTGGCGGTCTGGTCGGAGTCAACGCTGGCAGTATCACCAATTCCTACACGACGATGGGCATTAACATCGGTCCCCACAAAGGCAGCGATGTCAGCGGCAGCAGTTATGTCGGCGGCCTGGTCGGTGTCAACGACGGCGGCAGCATCAATACTTCTTATTCCACTTTCTCGGTCAGCGGCGATAAATATGGTGTCGGCGGCCTGGTTGGATTCAATTACAGCGGTAATATTACCAATTCTTACGCCACCGGTGCGGTTAGTGGTGATAGTTATGTTGGTGGTTTAGTCGGAAGAAGTTACGATGGTACCCAAATCACCAATTCTTACGCTACAGGCTCTGTAATCGGTGATAGCTATGTTGGTGGTTTAGTCGGATATAATCACTATTTGAGCACAATACGCAACTCATATGCCACCGGCGCAGTGAGCGGTGATGTCAGCGGCATATTTAATGTCGGCGGCCTGGTCGGATTTAACGAAGGCAGCATCAACAATGCTTTTGCCACCGGTTTAGTCGACGGCCATTATGAAGTCGGTGGCCTGGTCGGGTTTAACGAAGGCAGCATCAACAATTCCTATGCCACGGGTTTGGCCTACGGCATCTATGGTGTGGGCGGCTTGGTCGGAATCAACTTCGGCAGTATCAATAATTCCTATGCCACGGGTTTGGCCTACGGCCCCGACACCATCGGCGGCTTGGTCGGAGCCAATCGCAACGGCAGTAGCATCACCAATGCCTATGCCACCGGCGCAGTTAGCGGCAGTCTTTTTACCGGCGGCCTGGTCGGGTTTAACGAAAGCAGCATCACCAATTCCTATGCCACCGGCAAGGTCATCGGTGATAATCAAACCGGCGGCCTGGTGGGATCCAACTACGGCATCATTACCAATACATTTTCCACCGGCGACGTAACAGGCAATTACCGAACCGGCGGTCTGGTCGGATACAATAACGGCGGCAGCATTGAAAATTCTTACGCAACTGGTCTGGTAAATAATGGCGTTGCCAGTGGAGATTGCGGTGGCCTGGTCGGGGACAATTCGGGAGGCAGCGCCATAAACTCCTTCTGGGATGTAGGGACGACCGGACAGGCAGCAAGCGCGCTTGGAACTGCAAGTGACACCACAAATATGAGAACAAATGCGTTGACGAATGGTCTTTATTTATCATGGGATACAGGTATCTGGAATATTGCGGATGGCAGTTACCCCACGCTGCAAGGATTTACCCCCGCAGTTAATGTCTGGGAGGGCGATGTTGATTCGCTGTGGACGACGGCGGGCAACTGGAGTCTCGGTTATGTGCCGACGATTTTCCAGACGGCTCAACTGGACGGCAGCGCCATTGACATTCCGAGTATCGTCATGGTGAAGAATGTCACAGAGACAGACGGCGCCACGCTGAACTTCACCGGCGCCACGGTCAGTTCTCTGGCCATCGGGCAGAACAATACCGTTACGCTGGGTTCGCTGGCCGATCCCATCACGATCGATTACGGTGACAGCGGCAAAATCAACCTCACCGGCAGCGGTGCTCCGCTGATGCTAAGTCTCAATGGCACAGACTATGTCGTTATCCAACGCTTGGGCGCGGAGGGCAGCGTTTCCGGCACTGACCTGCAGGGCATCAACGGAGGTTTGGGCGGGAATTATGTGCTGGGTCTGGATATCGACGCCAGTTCGGCTGCACCATGGAATGGTAATACCGGATTTATGCCCATCGGACCGTTTACGGGTGTTATGGACGGCCTGGGTCATTCGGTCAATAATCTTCCTATCAATCGTGATGCGGACAATCAGGGCCTTTTCGGAGCCACAAATGGAGCGGCCATCAGCAATATCGGTGTTCTGAACGCGAATATTACAGGTGACGGGAATGTCGGCGGTCTTGTCGGATACAACTACGGCGGCAGTCTTGATAACACCTGGTCCACCGGCGTGATCGGCGGTAAATATGGTGTTGGCGGTCTGGTCGGGTACAACTATGGCGGAAGCATTTCCAATTCCCGTGCCAACGCCTCGACATTTGGCATCGTTGGCGCGGGCGGTCTTGTAGGGATAAACAAGTATGGTAGCATTGAAAACTCCCATGCTACCGGCGCGACATTTGGCATCATTGGCGCGGGCGGCCTTGTAGGGATAAACAAGTATGGGGGTAGCATTGAAAACTCCCATGCTACCGGCACAACATATGGCATGGCTGGCATCGGCGGTCTGGTCGGCCTCAACAAGTATGGCAGCATTACCGGGTCCTGGGCCAGCGGTAATGTGACGGGAATGGGCTTTGATAGCCACGGGTCCGGAGGTGATGTTGTGGCCGGCGGCTTGGTTGGCCTCAACAAGTATGGCAGCATTACCAATTCCTGGGCGAGCGGTAATGTGACAGGTATGGGTGGTGATGGTTATGGCTACGGTTACGGGTCCGGCGGCAATGTTTATGTCGGCGGTCTGGTCGGGCAAAATAATTATGGCAGCATTGCCGGTTCACATGCGAGCGGTAATGTGACAGGCACAGGCGGGCGCGGCTATGGCTATGGATGGTACGGCGGTTATGGCCGAGGCGGCAGTGTTTATGCCGGCGGCCTCATTGGGGAAGACTCCGGCGGAAGTATTACCAACTCTCATGCCACCGGCAACGTAACGGCAACCGGTGGAAACGGCGACGGCAATAGCTATGAGGATGGTTATGGTCGAGGTGGCAATGTTTATGCCGGCGGCCTCATTGGACGAGACTACTACGGCAGCATTTCTGATAATTCTTACGCCACAGGCACAGTGACAGGCATAGGGGGCATGGGCGTAGGTGATGGATACGGGTATGGTCATGGCAACGGCGGCAACGCTTATGTCGGCGGTCTCATTGGACGCGCCAGCGAAAGCAGTGTTGCTGATTCTTACGCTACAGGCACAGTGACAGGCATGGGGGGCATGGGCGTAGGTGATGGATACGGGTATGGGTATGGTAATGATGTCAATGGCACGGGCGGCAGTGTTTATGCCGGCGGTCTCATTGGACGCGCCAGCTACAGCACTATCACAGAATCCGAAGCTCATGGCTCTGTGACAGGCATAGGTGGCAGTGCCTCCGGTGATAATAGTTGGTGGTGGTCTGGCGGCACTTATGGCACAGGCGGCAGCGTCTATGCCGGCGGTTTGGTCGGAGAAGATTCTGTTGGAAATATTACCAACTCTGATGCCACGGGCGCAGTGACAGCCATCGGAGGGATAGGTAATGATTCTGGCTATTATTGGTGGTCTGGTAATTCCGGTACAGGCGGCAGTGTTTATGCGGGCGGTCTGGTCGGTTACAATTATGGCGGCGATATCAATACGTCTTCTGCTGTGGGACAGGTAGCCGGTATCGCCGGTCAAGGCAGGGGGTATGGTTCTGGCGGCGATGCTTACGTTGGCGGATTGATCGGCGTCAATAGAATATCCTCCTACGGTAGTGGCGGGAACATTTATGGTTCATCCGCTGACGGTGATGTCCTAGGCATCGCTGGAAGCAACAACAGTTGGTGGGGGTATGGGTACGGAGGCAATGCCTATGTCGGCGGCCTCGTTGGATTCAATGACATCGGCAAGTACGGTACGGGCGGTAACATTACGGACTCTTCATCCACCAGTTCGGCATTCGGTCTGGCGGGGGATACACATAGTTATGGTGGTTATGGCGGAAACGCCGCTGTCGGCGGTCTCGTTGGATTCAATGACATCGGTGAGCACGGTATGGGCGGCAACATTTACGGTTCGTCCGCTACCGGAATGATAGTGGGTTCCGGCGGTTGGGGATATGGTTATGGCGGAGACGCCTACGTCGGCGGCCTGGTCGGACGCAATTTCCTGGGCAAGTATGGTACCGGCGCCAATATCGATCAATCCTATGCCAGCGGCGCGGTCACAGGTGTGGCTGGTCAAGGCTATGACTGGTGGTGGGGCGGAACCGGCGGCGATGTGTATGCCGGAGGGTTGGTTGGCTCTAACACCCTGGAAATTGATAGCGTTGGAGGCAATATCCATCAATCCTTTGCCACCGGCGCGGTGAACGGCACGGCTGGCCGGGGAACCGGCTATGGCTATTATGATGACATTTATGGCGGTCATGCCTACGTCGGCGGTTTGGTGGGTTACAACGGGTTCGGCCCGATGGGGATGGGAGGAGGAAACGGCGCGAATATTACCGAATCATTTGCCACAGGCGACGTATATGGTGAAGGCGGCGACGGTCGAGCTTGGGGATATGGTTATAATGCCTATGCGGGTAATGCTTATGTCGGCGGCTTGGTCGGATTAAACGATCAGGGCGGCATAGCCGATTCCTATGCGACCGGTGATGTGACGGGAATAGGCGGTTATGGCAGCAACCGGGGAGATGCTTATGGAGGAGACGCTTTTGCGGGTGGTCTGGTCGGCCTCAACAGCGGTAATATCGAGAGAACCTACGCTGCAGGCGCGGTGTCTGGTTACGGAGGCAATGCCTGGTCTTATGGTTATGGTTATGTCAGCGACATGGGCGACGCCTATGCCGGCGGCCTAGTAGGCCACAACGATGGTACGGTTCTAAACAGTTTCTGGGATACGGAAACGTCCGGAACGTTTGTTGGTATCGGTGGCGGTACAGATTCAGGTGCGACAGGCCTGACGACAGCAGAGATGATGACGTTGTCAAACTTTACCGATGCGGGTTGGTCCATCGACGATGCAGGCGGTACAGGATTGACCTGGCGCATTTACGACGGCCGGACGTATCCGCTGTTACGCCATTTCCTGACGCCGTTGAGCGTCAGTACTGTTGATGGCGGCAGCGACACCAAGACCTACGACGGCACTCCGTATTATCTGATTGATGCGGTGTATGATCCCGCCGACGCGGAAACCAGTCCCAATCTGTTCTGTGTTCTAACCTACGGCGGAAGCGATGGTGCTGTCCATGCGGGGACTTACGATTTGGCTCTCGGCGGGTTATTCTCCAATCAGATGGGGTATGATATCGATTTTGGCAGCGGCACGCTGACCATCAATCCGGCTCCGCTGAGCTTCACCGGCACGCGCGTTTATGACGGTACCACTGTTTTCGATGCGGCATTGTTCGGCGATGCCGGTACAATATCAACCGGTATCGGCACGGAAACCATCATGCTTACGGGATCCGGTTCGGTGCCGAGCAAGAATGTTGCCGATGGGTTGCAGATCGTGACACCGGGTGCGCTTACTATTAATGATGGCACTGGTCTGGCCAGCGATTATACGTTTGTTGGCGGAACACAGACGGCCATCATTACTCCAGCGCCGATCAGTTTCACCGGCACGCGCGTCTATGACGGCACAAATATATTTGACGCGGTATTGTTTGGTGAAGGCGGCACTATCGCTACCGGCATAGGGACAGAAACCATAGTGCTGACCGGATACGGTACGGTGGCTAGCGCCGGTAATTTCTCCGGTTTGCAAAATGTGATGGGAGGCGATACGACACTGTTCATTACGGATGGCACCGGACTCGGCAGTAATTATACATTTGTCGGTGGAGTGCAAACCGGTGATATAACCCCCAACTGGGACATATTATTACAAAGAGCTGTGATTGGAGGAATCATTGGTGGAGTCGGCGGCGTCGGGATATATCATCTTGCAGGGCTTCTGCCGGAAGCGCCCCTTCCGATTCTTGATGGTCCGTTGCAGGAAGGGATGCTGCCTCCCTCGTTCCAGTTTGCCTCGTATTTGCCACCGGCTCCGGTGGTTGAAGGCGTCATTGTGGAAATCGTCCGAAGCTGGCAATCGCCTGACGACAAGACAAAGGGTGGTGAAGGGTTGATCGTTGTCGGCATTTCCGAGAGTCTTGCTCAACCGGGTTCGTTTTTCACCTTTACGTTGCCCGCGAACATCGTTGATCAAATTGAAGACTACGATTACAAGGTGAAAATGACCCTGGCAGACGGCAGTCCTCTTCCGGCATGGTTGCACTACGACAATGCTTCCAAGACATTCACCGCCGTCAATGTTCCGGAAGGTTATTTGCCGGTAACGATTTTGTTGGATTTCGGCGGGCAGACCTGGAAGATAGAGCTCAAACAGCAGGAGTGAAATTTGTTCAACACGATATACATGGAATGACTCATAACAGGGGCGGCCATTTGGCCGCCCCTGTTATGAGATGCAGGAGTAAATTTATGTTTAAACGTTTTGTTGGTGTAGCCGGTCTGCCCCGGTCAGGGTCGACGTTGCTTTGCCAGTTGCTCGGCGAGCATCCGGATATCTATTGCGAAGGACACAGCTCTCCGCTTTGTAATGCGCTTTTAGCGACACGCCGCTTTATCAGTGATGATCAGTTCTTTCTCTCGCAACTGGATGTCCAGTTTGACGCCACCTATCAGCACTTGTATTCGGCCATGCGCGGTTTTCTTTCCGGTTGGTACGCCAACTGTGACAGGCCGGTCGTGGTGGATAAAAACCGTGCCTGGCTGCACTGCGTTGAGATGCTGCTGCACATGGTACCGGAAGCCCGTTTGGTGATTACGATCCGGGAGCTTGGTCAGATATATGGTTCTATCGAATCGCAGCATCAGAAAACAATTTTAGTGGACTTTATTGACCACCTTGCGGATTTTGACCGCTTCGGGCGCGCCGATCAGCTTTTCGCCAAAGAAAAATCCATTGGCGCTCCGCTCTCTTCCATCATGGCCGTGCAGGACCTGCCGCAGGCAGTCAAGGATCATATTTATTTTGTCAAGTTTGAGGATTTGATCACCGCGACCAGACAGACCCTGTCACAAATTTTCGCCTGGCTGGGGGTGCCGCCTCACGAGGTTGACCCTGCTCATTTGAAGGTGCGTCCGCATGAAAGCGACAGCCATTACCGTTTTAAGTACCTGCACAAGCAGCGGGTCAGTATTACGCCTCCCAAGCGCCATGAGATTCCTCCCCGGATTCAGAACCAGATTTTGAAAGCCTGCGGCTGGTATTATGATTTGTTCTATCCGAACCTGAAGTAAGCGTTGGTTGCTGCCGATAATCAGTTTACTTTGATTTCGGCCAGCATGGCGAGCAGGAGATTCAGCCTGTTTTCAGGCAGATTTTTATTTTTTTCTTTCCAGTCGTTCAACTCTTTATCGATGGTCATCATCCGTTCAATGTTATCCACCGGCGGTCCGGTATGCAGCCATTCATCATTCTGAACGACCAGAACAACCGCTTCAACCTGTCGGTTCATCAACATGGCCCGGCACCGGCGGTACAGGCTGATAAATGGAAACGGCATTTCGTCTAAAGATGACGTCAGGGTCAGATCGTGGCTGGTCAGGAAACATTTTGTTTTGCTGCTGACAAGCTCTTGCTGTCGTTCCCGGGCTTTGTCCATGGCAGCTATTCCCCCGACAAACACGTCAACGGGTATGCGGCCATCTCCCTGAATATATCTGTTGAGAAACTCAGGAATATATTTTCTGGAGATAATGCTGCCCCCCAGCAGGGGGGAAAAATTGACTTCATTGATAATAGCGCCATTCTCATGCCAGGGTTTGGAAATGTCAGGGCTGATGATGTCAATACCGGCGACATCCAGACTAAAAAGATCCGCTGCCCGCAAGGCGATGTCCAGATTGGCCGGATGCAGGTTTTGAGAGACCTCATTGACCGGATATCTGTCTCCGATTCCTCCCCATTGTGTGGATTCAATATGTCTCAGCGGCGCCAGCTCACCTTCGGCAGGAACAGAATCAAGATTAAACCCGGCGGCGGTCAGCGCTGCGAGAGCCTCGGCATCATTGGGAAATGGCTTCGATCGCAGCCACGGAGGAAGCTTTTGTTCGGAGGCATTTGCTTGCTGTATCAGCTCCGCCACCGTTTGCTTTCCGTTTCCCATAACGGATTTAGGAATCCTTTTGACCGCATAAAGCAATTGTCCGGCGACAATAAAAATCCGGTGACAGATGCCCGGCACTTCACGTTCGATGACGGCCAGTTTATCTTTTGACAACGCGATGGCCTTCCTGAATGCCGCCATCAGGGATTCGTCGTTTTTTATTCCGATGGTGACACCTTCTCCCCGGTCAAGGTCGGCCGGTTTAACTACAACAGGCCAGCCCATTTGCCGGGCCACTTGCAACGCTTCTTTCTGTGTTGTTGCCGCTCCCTGAACAGGCGCGGGTAATCCTGCCGTCCGCAGCAGATTTGCCGACCAGAACTTATTCTGCGCGAGCTTCGAACCTATTGCTGAATCCAACTGCGTGGTGCTGCGATCCATCAACCGTGCCTTGCTGCCCCATCCCAGTTGGTATATACCCGCTCCCAGATGATTGAAGGGAATATTCATCTGATGCGCTACGCGCAATAAGGGAATCCTCGATTTGCCGGGAATCTCCATTTTTTTCAGAGGGTCCAAAACCTGATTTTCCAGAAGGTTGTATATCTCCACGATATGCTGTGGTGTTATGGGTCGTTCCAGAACCCAGTGGATTATTTTGACCGCTGCATCGATGGTGAGGGCATAACACGCTGTCGGAATATGTTCAATAGAGGCTACGGTGACTACAACGTTCCAGCGGGAACGGTCTTCTTTATGGGGATGGATTCTCAGCACGCTGCCCGCGTCGAATGCGGGAACATTTCCCGCCTGCAGAAAGGTTCTTGTCAGCAACAGGCAACGCCATGCCATGCCAGCCACTGCTGCCTCATGCGCCTGATTGGGCATGGAAAATCCAACGGGTGACCATTTGACTTTTAATACCGACTGTAACCAGTCATCAATCCTTTGCAGATTAACATCGGCAGGACACGCCAGCCGCAGAGTCATCATCCTCATCGGTTGGCGATAGATGCATGAGCCGATTTCCACAGGATTCGAGGAAATTGAGCCGCTGTTTCCGGTAAAGCCGGTTTCGGTGCTGAGTTCTTCCATGAGCATTCCTTGTAAGATTGTCCCGATTGAGGTGAAATGAGAAAAAACCTCTTTTTTAAAACATTTCGCCGTGTCTTTGAAAAGAGCGTGTTTGTGCAAAGTATAGAAAAAACGATATTTTATGTCAATTATTCTTTTCAAAAATACCGACTTTCTGAGAAAGGTATTTATTGATTTTCATAGTGGAAGTATTGTAAATCTTTAGCCGGCGATAGGATACGTTTTATGATGTTCAAAGAAAAAGGAACCGGAAACTCATGCAAAGAACAAGCGGATATCCATTCATGTGAATGGTTAATGGACTAAAATTTTCATGGTAGCAATCAACCGGAGCATGGAACAGCAAGGCAGCGACATTGTCATCAGGAAGATGCTTGCCGGCGATATGGAGTCGGCCATGATGATATTGTCCCGATGGAATATGGCGCCTGTTCCCCCTTCACCTGAAAACCCCGATCCGGAACGCGCGTCTATTGACATTGACAATGCGTTTGTGGCCGTCTGCGAAGGAAAGATCATCGGTGTTGCCGGTTATATAATTCTTTCCGACGCTGTCGCGGAAACGGCAAGCCTTGCGGTTGATTCCGATTACCGCGGTAAGAGCGTCGGTTACAAACTTCAAAAAGCGCGCCTTGAGGAAATGCACCGGCGGGGCATCAGGACGGTCCGCACAGAGACAGACAGAACGGAGACCATAGCCTGGTATAAGAGAAAATTCGGGTACCGTGAAACGGGCAGGAATCCCAAAAAACACGACTTCAGTATTGCCGGAATTAACGAATGGACAGTCCTTGAGCTTGATCTGGATTCCTACTTCGAAAGAGGCGCACCCCTTCAGGATGGAGGATAAATTCATTATCCATGTCTACCTTACCGGCTGCTTGTGTTTTTTGTGGTGATTATTGCTTTTTAAGAATTTGACAGGCGATGATAATTTTTCTATGCTGTTTCTAACAAAATGATAAATTCTCGTAAAAAGAGGCGTTGATTGCACACAGACAAAAAGAAAATTTTCTCTTTCCCTCTTAATCCTTTTCTGACGGCGCATGAACTGAAAAAAGTGATCGTTCCTTTCCTGCAACGGAATAAGGAAGTGATGTTTGACATCTATTTTACCTGCAAAACACCTCCGTTTATGCAAGACGCGATGGGAGTTGTTTTCAAGCAGGTTAACAGACGGGATACCATTTTTTCGGATGCGATGATTATTCAGCAAATGACGGGTATTCCGCTGAGCGCCACCTTCAATAATGTTGGTGTCGCTCCGACGGATGCCCATCTGGATATATTCATCGGGAACCTGAAACCCCTTTACCGGGCCGGGCTGCGCAGCATGACCATTCCGCACACGCTTTGGTTGAAAAGAGGGTTGATTCAGGAGACATTTCCGGACATGTTCATCAAGAACACCGTTTTGAGGAGAGTCAGAACCGCGCAGGAATTCTGGTACGCGGCTGAAGCCGGATTTCATTTGATTAATATCGATAGAATTCTGATGAGAGACAGAAAAACGCTGGAGGAAATAAAAAAAGCGCAGGAGAAATTTGCCAGGCAGCACGGCCGGTATGTTTATACCGCCATTTTGGCTAATGAGCATTGTCTGGGCAGATGTCCGGTGATGGATGAGCATCATTTCTTCAACAACTGCCTCGGTTCGGGCGCTCCCGGAACAAATCTGCCGTATTTCAAACAGAAGGTAGGTAAGGGCTGTCCAAGAGGGAATCCAAAGGCGCCCAATCCGAATTTTATCTTTAAGATGTGCAACATTCCCTATTTTAGAAAAGATATTGAGGAATTGCTTGGACTTGTTGACGTGATAAAAATGCATGGCAGAAATGACCCCAATCTGATTAATGAAAGCATGAGCTTTGTCGATAACTATGCTCAGGGTAAGGAGGAAGTTCTTTACGGCGATCAGGATAATTTGAAAAGGGTCATTACGAACCTGAATATCGGAGAGGACAAAATCAAGCAGTGGAGAAAAATAATCAAAAATTGTAAATTTGAATGCTGGGATTGTAATTTTTGCGACGATCTCGTGGAGGAGGCGGCTCCGGGCTTGACGACCCTCGAACATGCGATATAATGAAAGCGGCAAGACAGTATATGCTATTGAATTAAAATCCATTTTATTTAAAGATGACCAGAAATCAGACAGGGAGATTCGAAGGTTTTAAAAGATGAATAATCGCACTGTTCGGAAGGATATAATATACACCGTTTCCGCAAGGGGTAAGCATGGTGAAAAACCGGTCATGGATTTTCTTGCCGAAAATTTCAGCACAATCCCTCTAAATCAGATCGACAGCCTTTTTGGATTTGTGGAACGTTGCACTTTATACGGAGGAAGGCCTTTCCGGGGGCGGCAATTAAGTGACGCGGATGTTCAAGTCCTGTATAAGCATTCCATAGGCGTGCGCATTCCCATGACCAACTTGTTTATCAATGAAGATGAATATAAAGAGCATGGCTGGCTGTTTGAAAAGTATCATCGCGTCGGCAATTCCATGATTGTCAAAGAAGATACGTTGGCCCGCTGGATAAGGCGGGATTATCCCCATTACAAACTCGAAGCAAGTATGATCAAGGAAATTAACAGCTATGAGAAAATAACAGCGGCGCTTGATCTGTACGATACGGTTGTCCTGCCCATGCACTTGAACACGCGTTATGATTTTCTAGACAAGATTGTTCAGAAAGACCGCGTCATGCTTTTTGCCAACGCGGGGTGCGCGTACAACTGTCCGGCCAGAATATGTTATCGAACCATTTCTTTAATGAATAAATTGGATGGTACCGCTGACAGAGTCATTGAAAATAGTATATTCAGGTGTTCTAAAACCACGAAGCCGCGCAAGGAGCTGGGGATGATCGATTTCGACCTGGAAAAACTTTCATCACTGGGGTTTAAGCGGTTTAAGCTCTTGCGAGAAATACCGGGAGGCATAACGGCGTTCTGATTTGTCCTGCGTGGATATCTTCCCCGGCAGAATGAACGTGCAGGAGGATCTTCTCGGGCGAAGATAATCATGGATCAATGACCGTTGTTCCGGGTTTACCGCAGGAAGATGGAGAAAAAATTCCCGGTTGAAACAAGATTGCAGGAGGAAATTATGGATAAAAGCAGTGAATATGTCATCGACAAAGTTTGGGAAGAAAAGACTGAAGATCTGCAAAAGGAGATTATCAATTTTTGGGTGGATCACGGCGCTCTTCAGCAGGAGCAGGCCAAAGAAAGGGTCAAACAGGTTTTTTGTGTCGGTCGGGACAAAACCGGAAAAATAGTCGGCGTGGGAACCGTCTATCCGCAATTTAACCAACAACTGGAAAATTCGTTTTATTATTATCGGAGCTTTGTGGCTCCGGCTCATCGCTCGAGCCGTCTTGCTACAACTTTATTAAATATTACCCGTGTCCATCTTAATGAGGAGTTTGTTAAAGGCGACAATACGCGCTGCATCGGGATGCTGTTGGAAGTGGAAAACGAGATGTTAAAAAATTACTGGAACCAGGCGGTGTGGCCCTATACCGGTTTTGTCTATATCGGGAAAAATAACCGCGGCGACCATGTGCGGATAAATTATTTTGATGGGGCAAGGATTTCATAACGCAGGGAAATTATATTGAAATGGAGGTTTTATATTGCTTGAAACGTTTTTGTTAATTGTTGTTGCGATGGTCATGGAATTTATAGACAGCGCTCTGGGGATGATGTATGGAACGGTCCTTTCACCCCTTTTGATCCTGATGGGATATGATGTGAAAAGTGTTGTTCCTTGTATATTAATATCCCAGGCTCTCGGTGGTTTTATTGCTTCTTACAGACATCACCAACTTAAGAATGCCAATTTTCAATCCGGCACAACGGATTATCGTGTCGCCACGACTATTATCTGGTTTGGCGTGTTTGCCTGCGTCATCGGTGTTCTCGTTTCCGTAAAAATTTCCCCTAAAATTCTCAATACGTATATTGCCGTTTTGGTTATTGTGATCGCGTTGATGATTTTGACGGGTAAATCATTAATCATGACAGCACAAAAAATATATGTTCTTGGTTTTATAAGCGCTTTTAATAAAGCGTTATCCGGTGGCGGTTTTGGGCCGCTGGTCGCCGGAGGCCAGCTGGTCTTCAAAGACAGATCGGAGAGAGGCGCGATAGGCTCAACGGATTTTGCTGAAGCTCCCATTTGTCTCTTAAGTTTTTGTTTGTGGCTTTTGATCAACGGAATGCCTCCTCTGAGTTTAATGATTCCAGTATGTTTGGGTTCAATGGTCGGGGGATTTTTCGGTCCGATGGCGTTAAGTAGAATTGGCTCCCAGGATTTTCTGAAAAAATGTCTCGGCGTTCTGGTTTTGATACAAGGCTTGTGGATCATATATAAAGTGTGGCTTCGCTAGATAGGAAAAAATAAGATTCTAAACAAAGATATAAAATAATGAATTCATTTTCCATATCTTATTTAAAGCAACTCGAGTCGGAATCCATTCACATTATGCGTGAAGTTGTCGCCGAATTTAAAAATC
>CAYZRT010000020.1:0-9202 GCA_964480875.1 uncultured Smithella sp.
CCACGAAGGGATATTATTCCAAGGCTGAGTTGGAAGAGGTGAAGCGTCTTTTAGCGGAGTTTAGAGCCAAGAATATAAAAAAATAAATGTCTCTCATAAACGGATATTCCGTAAGCGCAAATACGCACAGGAGGTATCAATGGATTTTCCCCTATCGCAGGAACAACGCAGGCTCAGAGAACATGTGTACTCCTCCAACATCATCCAGCGTACGATTCAGGAACTGAGGGTTTAGAACGAACTAAACGAATGGAGGGAATGCCATTTGAGCAATTCCCCTCCTCACTGAAAAACAATAAAAAAAGGAGGTACTATCATGGCAAGAATGACTAGAGATGAATTTATAAAGGCTACAGGAGTATGCGGCATGCAAAAGAAAGAATTGGAAAAGGAGTCCGATGCCGACAAGATTCCCGAAAAAAACTGCGGCATATGCAAGCACTTTTTGGAGACCGCTTACATGAGTGACGGAAGAGGATCGTGCTCTATACTCAAACATGGTTCCGATATCCTCAGTGACCCCCCTGTTTTTAATCTGGAAGAGAAAAACGGGTACATGCTGAGAATCCTTACCG
The DNA here is from genome assembly GCA_964480875.1 of uncultured Smithella sp. Classification (GTDB taxonomy): domain Bacteria; phylum Desulfobacterota; class Syntrophia; order Syntrophales; family Smithellaceae; genus Smithella. The sequence continues at coordinate 576 of CAYZRT010000020.1, forward strand.
ACGCCTCCAAGTGCAAATATTATGAAAAAATGGAATTCATTGACAAGGACGGCCGCGAATGCAGCGATCCCCAGTATCGACGGTCGATGAGGCAGCTCCAAGACAAATAAGAATTCATTAATACAGCAGCCAAGAAGAAAGAAAAGAGTTGTAATGCTATATATCAATAAGCTGTAGTCATCTTATTTTATTGTAAGACTCAAATTTAATGAGTCCCAAGTTTCAGAAGCGAATAACCTAAAGGTCACTATAGGCGAACTGAAACTTGCAGGACGAATTATACCAGGCACGTAGTACCGTGATATAACGAACAAATAGAGGTTTGAAGCTTATTTACTTAAAACTTAAATCTTAATATTTTGAACTTAAAATTTTGATCATCTGTTTATGAAGTAGACCATTGGAAGCAAGAACATTCGGCGAAGATATATTCCATTTCTTTCCAAAGAGATCGGAAACTCTGCCGCCTGATTCTTCCACCATCAGACAGCCTGCCGCCGTATCCCAGGGTTTGAGCTTGAGTTCCCAGAAACCATCAAACCTTCCCGCCGCCAAATAAGCCAAATCAAGTGCCGCTGCCCCGGCGCGACGAATCGCCTGAACATTGACGGCCATCACATTAAAATAATCGAGATTGTTTTCCTTGCTTTCTCTAATATCATACGGAAAACCCGTGGCCAGCAGACTGCGGGAAATGTTTTTTACGGAAGAAACCGTCAATTTCCGGCCGTTCAGATCAGCGCCTTTCCCGCGTGTAGCAGAAAATAATTCCTCCCGCATGGGGTCATAAATGACGCCCAAAACCACCTCGCCATCGACCTCCAGCGCAATAGATACGCAAAAGACAGGATAGCCGTGAGCGTAATTTGTTGTTCCATCCAATGGATCAATAATCCAGCGCATTTTCCCGGAGCCGCTGACAGCCGGCGATTCTTCCGACAGAATTCCATGGTCAGGGAAGTTCTTTTTTATGGATTTCATGATCAAAGCTTCGGACATTTTATCCGCTTCCGTGACAAGATTGATCTTGCCTTTGTAATGAATTTTGTGTGTCCGGCTTAATTTCTTTTTCAATAAGGCGCCCGCCTGGCAAGCCAGATCAACAGCAAACGATTTCAGTTTCAACATATAAAACACTCCTGTAAATCTTATCAAAATAATAATAACAATAAAATTTAAAATAGTTCTACTGATAAATGTTTTTATCTTAAATAGTTGTATTACAATTAAAATAATGCTAAATATGCAAGCAAAATTAACATGATTTATGAATTTATATGTTTACCGAAAAAACACTAAGCGAGAATTCGCAAAAATTGAAGATTAAACGGGAATCAATGGGGCTTTCCCTGGATGATGTATTCAAGAAAATACGCATCAGGGCAAGTTATCTTCAGGATATAGAAAACAGCCAATTTCATTTGCTGCCCGATCCGGTTTATACGCGAAACTTTATTAAAACCTACGCAAAATTTCTGGGAGTTGATGAAGACCCCGTGCTTCAAGATTATGATGCCTTCATTAACGCTCTTAAGGAAGAGCAGACGCCGCCGGAGGCAGTTCCCGAAGGAAACCCGTTTTTTGCATCAGTGGCCAATAAAAAGAATTACTGGGGACTTATTTCTGTATTGGTAATCGTTTTGATTATTTGGTTTATCGTTAAACAGAATACGCCGGTGCCCATGGAAATTGAATCGGCTGGTAAAATTCATGCTCCTGCTGCCGCAGTTCAGGAACAAAACGTCAATGCCTTGCCTAACGCAACATCTGCGGAAAACCAGCAGATGGCCGCTAATGTCGTGACCAATGGCAGCGTAGTTGAAGGCGGAACTGTTAACACAGCACCATTGGCAAAACAAATCTCATCCGGCGACTTGCAAAAAAGCACATTATTTATTACAGCCATTGAGGAAACATGGATTCGCGTTAAACCGGGCGATAATCCGTCGATTCAGATTTTATTGAAACCCGGAGATAAATTTGAAAACAACGCCGAGACATATAATTTGGACATTGGCAATGCCGGAGGAATTAAGATACAATATAAAGGAAAATATATTGAGAATGTGGGGAAATCCGGAGAGGTAATCCATATGCAATTGCCACAATTAACGAATAAAAACTAAGGGGTAATATCATGTTTGGAATGGGATGGCAGGAACTTATCATCGTTTTAATTATCGTCGTGATTATCTTTGGTGTCGGGAAATTGCCGGAAATCGGTTCAGCACTGGGCAGGGGTATCAAGAACTTCAAAAAATCAATGAACGAACAAAACGAAATTACCGATAATTCATCAAATAAGGATAAAGAAGAAGATAAAAAGTAATTTCTGCTTGCGCCGGAATGGAAAGCTGGGGACTGCTGTCCCTGGCTTCGAATTAATGGTCGCGTCATTTTTATTTATTTTTATCCTTAACTCATTCTAACTTCAATATGTTCTGGCAAGAGCCAAGCAAAGACTTGACCCCTTGACTCCTTTAATTCACTACAAGAATAAGTTATTGCCTGTTCTTGTTTCTGATTGTAACTAACAAGAGCCTCTTCTTTTTCCTGCTCCGTTTTGGTCGGATCCGATAAAGTAATTTTCAAATCATTGAAATAGGAACTAAGATAATTATTGAAAGTTGTTTTAAAAGTCTGTAAATCAGCATATAATTCATTAAGTGAATAACTCATACTCTATCTCCTTAGAAAAAATGTTTTTAAATGCTAAATCATTACCTCTCAAACGGTTCAATCTTAGCGATTTTTTCTTCCTTGGCCAAACGTATTGCTTCGGTTATTTGTTTCTGATTTAAATGTTTTGAAGTTAATTCAATGGCTTTTTTGGCAATACTTGCACGCCTGTTGTCCGATGATGTTGAAGCTATATAAAACCACTTATAAGCCTGCACATAATCCTGTGCAACACCATCCCCTTTAAAATACATAGTTCCAAGCGAAATTTGAGCGATATCAGCCCCCCCAACGGCAGCTTTATGATATAAGCTGAAGGCTTCTTGGTAATTTCGTGGAAGACCTCGGCCCTTTTCATACATGTTCCCGAGATTAATTTGTGCAAAAATAAAATCTTGGTCTGCAGCCTTGCGAAACCATTTAACAGCTTCTTTATAATCCTTGGCAACGCCATATCCTTCTGCATAAAAGCAACCAAGAAAAAAATACGCAAAAACCACATTTCGTTTGGCCGCTTTACGATACCACTCGATAGATTCCTGATGATTCATTCCCTTATCTTTTTCATAAATTTGTGCGAGGCCGGATTGTGCGGCTATAAGCCCTTTTTCGGCTGATTTTCGCCACAATTTTTCAGCTTCTTTGTAATTCTGTGGCAGTCCTGCTGACCCCCTGTAATACAACAAGCCGAGATCATACTGTACGTAGGGGTCGCCTCTCTCGGCAAGAGAGCGCATTTCTTTGATAGCGGATTTATAATCGCCTTTTTCTAGAGTAATTACATAACCGGGCTTAGATGACTTACTCTTTTCAAAAACAAATGTCTGGTTACTGGTTTGAGTTGATTGTTCTGCCGTACATGACGGGCATATATAACCACTTGCGGCAAATAATAAAAGAAGAAGCAAAGATTGGACTGCTTTATTTCTTCTTAGAATAATTCTTTTATTTTTTTTCATGAAGTTCTCCTCAACATTTCACACTGTGAAAAAATCTAATAATTAAATAATTAGGGACAGCGCCCTATTATTTGATAGATAAAATCTCCCCCAGCTCCTCTTTAGAAAAGAGGGGGATAAATACTGGATTCCCGCCTGCGCGAGAATGACAAGGTGTTTATTTTGACCAACAGGAACTCGCACTTTTTTCCCTTGTCTGCCCCCTGTGCACAAGGGTTCAGACGTTTTGATCTGTACTACGATGCTGCTGATACTTTTAAAAACTTTGATTCTATAAGATTCTGTAACAAAACTTTAAAGGAATTCTATTTTCTCGTCAATCACTCATTCGAAGGAATTTAACACGATTATAATCTATTTTTTATAAATTACGGGTGATAAGTTCCGTTTCACGCGGGCAAAGTCCCGGGGAATCCGTTGTTTCAATTAACGCAATGGGGTAGGGAAGATTGGCGTCCGAGGGGATGGATTCAATATACTTTTTACGGAAGGCAGACGTTTGCATGCGGCATTTCTGGCAATGATGATTGTAAGCTGAATGCTCAATGACTTTTCTCCAGAGGTTTTCAACGGAATTAGACTTTACATTTCCAAAGGTCAAAGGTGTAAAATCACAGGGCGTAAATTCACCGTCGGCTGTAACATGAAACTGAAGATGACCGGCAATGCAGCCGATCAGTATAGCTATGCCGGACCGGGTGTTGGTCCAGGATTGCGTCACGATTCTGAGACGGCCGCTATAACGCCGGTTGAGTTTCTTTGCTTCTTTGCATATGGCGCGATGACTTTCTTCCGTCAGCATAATCTCTTCATTCTGAAGCAAACGTCCTGTGGGAATAGCATCAAATACGCTGATCTCATGAACGCCCCAGTCGGCGGCAAGGGCAGTAATTTTGCTCAGCGACTTTTTCTTTACCGATTCATTCGTGGCGTACGTGGAAAGACAGACGGCGAGTCCCGCACGGATGGCATTTTGGACACCTTCCCTGACGGCCTGAAAAGATCCTTGAAATCCACGCAAACGATCATGCTCTGCGGGATCGGGCGAATCAAGACTGATGAAAACGGCGGTAAGTCCGGCTTCTTTCAAGGCTAAAGCCTTTTTTTCGCTAAGGGCCATAGCATTGGTGAAGATCAGCGCAACAGTATTCAGCCGTGCGACCAGTGCAACGAGTTCTTCAATGTCGTTCCGCAAAAGCGGTTCGCCGCCGGTAAAGGTGATGTTGGAAACTCCCAGTTTCACACTTTCGTTGATGACTTTTTCTATTTCCGCCCGGGACATATCCGTACCGGCCTTGTGAGGAGAGGCCGCGCTGCAATGGACGCATTCCAGCTGGCACCGGCTGGTTACGGCCACGGTGACAGCCAGCGGGCGGGCTTCCTTGAATAACCGGTTCCGGATCAGCGTTTCCATATGATGAACATGCGCCTGACTGGGAATTGGCGGCAGGTAAAGAGAATAGATGTTGCCGTCTTCTCTTTTCATAACAGGCCTCAGGCGTTTGCTGCCGTAGTATGAGAAATATAATTTAAGCAGAGGTCCGTAAAGGAAGGCTTTTGAACCGTGAAATTTTGTTATGAGTTTGTCATTGACATTTTCAACATCGAAAGAAAAATCTTTCATCTGCGGAATATTGGGGAAATTGTAATGAATGCGCATATTTGATCAGTGGTCCCGCTTTATTTCTGGCAACAACATACCGTATCGGTTTTTGCAGGCACTTGTATATAGGAATACCCGTGTCATATGTCAAGCAAATCTTGTCCTCTGTCCAGCAAATCTTGTCCTCTAATAAAATGCCTTTAAAAGTAATTTGAATTTTAGTCAGGATTCATTTTTAGTAACGCTACTTAAATAGGTGTGCATTTTTCAGACTAAAAATAATGACTTTACGGTAATAATTTGGATATTCTCATATAAATACAAGGCCTTAAAGCGTTTATGAATTCTTGATTAAAGATTTTTATCTTTGTCCTTATTTAATAATAATTGTGTTATAATAAACGTGGAGATTAGGCAGTTATGTTAATGCAGCGATGATCTCTGACGATGTGCAAAGATTTTTTACCAAAGTTTTTATAAAGGAGGTATCTTTATGGAAACAAGAAGAGAGAAAAAGAACATCATTTTAAAGCTACCCAAAAGCCAGTGGGTCAACCGGAAAATAAAACAGGTAAATGAAAAAGTAAGAACGACTATTAAAAAAATTAAACACGGCTAAAACATGGCTTATCTTTTCGCTATCTAATTTTTCACAAGAACTAAAATGATAAAACCGGATGAAAGGAGGAAATTATTTTATGCCGATATTTATGATGTTCGGAAAATATAATCGTGAAGCTTTAGAAAATGTTTCTGCGCAGCGCACGAAAAAAGTGGCCAAAATCATAGAGAAAAACGGCGGTAAGGTGATTTCCATGTATGCCGTGATGGGAGAGCATGATCTCGTCTTCACCCTGGATTTTCCGGACGCGGAAAAAGCAATCTCCGCCTCTGTCGGATTAAACATGCTGACCGGCATTTCTTTTTCCACATCACCCGTTGTCGATGTGGAAAAGTTTGATCGTCTGGTATCAAAAATAGAAAAAATTTAAGTGGAGCCCCCTCCGGCAGGAGCCGAAGGCTCCCATTAATAACGCGACCTCCCGCGGCCTACGGCGCGAACCTCCGGCCGGAGCAGGGGGATTGCAAGTCGCGGGATTTGAGACCGTACAATTTCGATTTCAGCAGAAAAAAATATTTCTGAATTACAATATAATTGATAAATTAAATTTATCTCCAGTGACATGACTGATTACGTTCACAGCAGTCCGGTACTGAATTTGATCTCTATTTATCGTAATAAACAAACCTGAAGGAGAGAAAAATGAATTATAAAAGATATGTTGTGCGTATTTCCGAAAACGCTTTAATGTCACTTGTTTTAAGTTCTTTGGAGGCTTATTCGGTCAAGAAAAAAGATATCAAGGAGAAAGGGAGACCAAAATCCCGAATTGAAGTTTACGGAAGTCTTTTTGGACATGAAATCATCATGAAAAACAAGACAATCCTTTATCATGTTGAGATGGCGAATACGGACACAACCGCTGAGCAAAGAAGAAGTTCTGTCGATGTCAATAGAGAGGCGATATCTTTGAAAGCGGATATCGTAACATCATTTTGGCCTCATCTTATCTATCTCGGCGATTTTCATTCACATCCTTTTAAGAACACGAAGGATGTGCTGGACAACAAAATGTACTTCATGTCCGAAAATGACCGTGAATGGTTAAATGATAATTTCTGGAAACAAAAAGGATATCGCGTCGGGCTGGTGATGACCATTGCCGCAATGGAAAAAGCGGGAAGGAGAGCAAGCGGCTGGGTGGCCAGCAATTGCGTGGACGCAACGCTGGGTAATTACCGCATGTGGCTGGCAGCATATTGCGCCTATTCACAAAAAGGCGAATACAAATATACAAATGACAATGACGTCTGTGTAACGCTGGATTGTCCGGCTTTAACCGGTCTTCGATGGGAACATGTGGATTTTGGCCGATTCAAGAATGGACAGTATAAGTCTCTGTAGTTATAATTTAATCTCTGAGAATATTAGACACCGACCGGCTGATGCCCGGAATACCTGAAATAAAAGTACCGCCCACGGTCGGTTCAACACCCAGCCAGACACAAGGATTATCACTCGACATTTGCTTGGTTACGGCTGATACCAGAAAAAACATAAACGCATAACTTTTGAAAGCATACGGAATGGCATCTTTTAAAATGACAATAGCCTATTATAGACCATTTGGACGATTATAGTTTGTCCCCTATATATAAACAGGTAATACCGAAAGTGAGCGGACAGATTTTAACGTTGGCTACGCCATTTTCTCTCATGATAATGGCAAATTCTTCAGGGGTCGGGAAATTCATGATGGAATCGGCAAGATAATAATACGCGGCGGCATTTTTGGAAAATATCTTGGCAAGCAGCGGCAGTAAAAAGTTTAAATAAATAAAATAAAGCATTTTGAAGAAGCGATTTTGAATAAAGGTCATCTCCAGAATCATTATTTGCCCGCCTGACACAGTGACGCGAAGCATTTCTCTGAGGGCGCGATCTTTTTGAGGAATATTTCTGATGCCAAAAGCCATGGCAGTGACATCAAAGGAATTTTCACAAAAAGGCAGGTCTAAAGCGTTTCCCTGAAGAAAATTTATTCTGTCCGAAAGATTTTTTTTCTCCGCCTTTTGTTTCGCTATTTGCAACATCGGATAAACGAAATCAACCCCCGTCACCGATACCTTGTCATGTTCCAGGGATGCACCAATGGATAAATCACCGGTGCCGCAGGCAATATCAAGAAAATTTTTAGTCTTGGTGAAAACCATTTTTTGGACGGTAAATCGCCGCCAGGCGACATCACGGCGCATGCTTAAAAAGTGATTTAAAAAATCGTATCTTCCGGTGATGGTCGAAAATATTTCTTTGACCATACCGATACGCTCTTCATCGCTGACTTTTTTTACGGAGGGATACTTATTGATTTTCATTTTTTGAGAAACGCATTATTTTTTCGAATGAGAACTGAATGGGCGTGAGCGTCAAGTCCTTCAATATGAGCAAATCGGGCGGTCGATGCGCTCAGGTTATTAAAAGCTTTTTGCGAAAAGGAAAGAACGCTCACTCGCTTGTAAAAATCATAGACTCCCAACGGAGACGAGAAACGAGCCGTGCCTCCAGTGGGCAAAATATGATTTGTACCGGCTGTGTAATCTCCCAATGCCTCCGGCGTAAATGATCCCAGAAATACAGAACCGGCATTTCTTACTTTGGCTAATATTTTCTTCGGATTTTTTACCATTAATTCCAAATGCTCAGGCGCAAAGGCATTGGCTATATCCACGGCTTCTTCAATGCTGCTTGTAATAATCATCGCGCAGTGTCTGGCCAGGGATTTTTCTATGATCTTTTTTCGAGCAGAATCTTTTATCTGTATGGA
>CAYZRT010000020.1:9302-31744 GCA_964480875.1 uncultured Smithella sp.
GCCGCTGTTATTTTATAACCATCGAACTTCTGTGTGTATTTAAATAAAGCTTTATCGCCATGGATTTCGACATCTTTCACAATCCTGGCCACGGATGATAAAAGCTCCGGTGAAAATGTGCCCCCTCTCTGACGCAACTGATGGAAGAATTTTTCAAAGCCGGCAGCGCTGGATTTTATAATTTTCATTATTTTACCCTTTTAATATCCGCTCCCAGGGCGGAAAATTTCTTTTCGATGGTTTCATAACCGCGATCGATATGATAGACGCGGGAAATCTCCGTTGTGCCTTCCGCCGCCAACCCCGCCAGAACCAGCGATGCTGATGCCCGCAAATCCGTGGCCATGGTTTGCGCACCCCGTAGTTTGGAAACGCCGCGGACAATAGCGTTGCCGCCCTGAATGACAATATCGGCGCCCATACGCAGCAGCTCGCTGACATGCATAAAACGGTTTTCAAAAACGGTTTCGGAAATCACGCTCAACCCGTTGCCGATGCTCATATAAGCCATCATCTGTGCCTGCAAATCGGTAGGGAAACCCGGATAAGGAACGGTTTTAACATCAACGCTGTTGATTTTTTTGCCAGCCGATGCTTTCAGGCCATTCTTCAACGGAGTTATCTTCATGCCTGTATCACGCAATTTATTGATCAAGGCTTCCAGATGATTCGGATTGCAGCCCATGACATTGATCTCGCCGCCGGCCATCCCGACCACAATCATAAAAGTTCCTGCTTCAATGCGGTCAGGAATAATCGAAGCTTTTGTGGGTTTCAGAGACGTAACGCCTTCAATTGTTATAACATCGGTCCCCGCGCCGCTGATTTTTGCGCCCATGCCTTTCAGAACGTCCGCCAGATTGACAACCTCAGGTTCGCGAGCTGCATTATTTAAAATCGTGGTACCCTGGGCCAGAGTTGCTGCCATCATAATGTTTTCGGTTCCGGTGACCGTGGTCAGGTCGAAATAAATTTCCGCTCCTTTTAATTTTTTGGCTTTGGCTTCGATGTAGCCGTTCTTAAGTTCAACATGAGCGCCCATATCTTCCAGCGCTTTGAGATGAAGGTTAACCGGACGAGCTCCAATGGCGCAACCTCCGGGAAGCGATACCCGTGCCACTCCGGCGCGGGCAACCAGCGGTCCCAAAACCAGAATGGATGCCCGCATTGTTTTGACCAAATCATAGGACGCCGTATGATTGGTGATTTTATCGAAATTTATTTTAACGGTTTCATCCCCTTCAATTTCGGCGCCCATGCTCATCAAAAGTTTTTTGATGGTTTGAATATCGACCAGGTCGGGAATGTTATGAAACGTGTTGGTCCCCGCCGTTAACAAGGCGGATGCCAAAATCGGCAGAGCCGCGTTTTTTGCGCCGCTGATCTGCACACTTCCGTGAAGCGGATTCCCACCCTTGATTACTATCTTATCCACTTACCTTCTCCTTGATTTTACTACCCGCGGCAATCCGGCATAATCCCTGCGCATGGCAATACAGTCATATGACGCCGATTTTTCCAAAAGTCCGCGAACTTCTTTTTCCTGTTTAGCGCCAATTTCCAACAAAAGCCAACCATTTTTTTTCAGATAACCGGGCGCCTGGTCAATAAGCTTTTCATAAAATTCCAGTCCGTTCTTGCCGGCCCAAAGAGCTATCCGGGGCTCATAATCTTTCACACCGGCAGGGAGTTCTTCATATTCATCTTCGGGAATGTAAGGCGGATTGCTGACAATGATATCAAAAAATCCTTCCACCGGTGCAAACAAATCGCCTTCCAGAAAATCAATTTTACCTTCCAGATTCAGCGAACAGGCATTTTCCCTAGCCAGCACCAGGGCACTGGCGGAAGTATCAGTCGCTGTAATCCTGCCCCGGGATACTTCCCGGGCCAGCGCCAGTGCGATAGCACCGCTGCCCGTGCCGATGTCCAGAATTTTTATTTCTGCAGAATCAAGTTCGCGGCAAATATCCAGAGTTTCTTCGACGATAATTTCTGTATCCGGACGGGGAATCAAAACATCCTTGCTCACCGCCAGAGAAAATGTCCAGAATTCCTTACGGCCGGTGATGTAGGCTACCGGCTCCCATTGCGATCTTCTCCGGATAAGTATTCTGAATTCAGCAAGTTGTTTTTCATTAATGATCCTTTCCGGATTTTTAAAAAATTCCAGGCGATTACATCCCAGAGCATAAGCCAGCAAAACTTCGGCGTCCAGCCGGGCGGACGGAATTTCTGCTGCTTCCAGAGCTTTTGTGGATTCGTTAAGAATATCGTGAACAGTCATGATGTTGTTTCCAATCCGGTTTCTTTGGCGGCGAAGGCCAGCGCATAACCTAAATACCCTGTATACCCTAAAGGGCACTATAGGGGCACCATGGGGTCATACGTGAGGAACTTCGTAAACTCGAGATGTACAAGTTATTTGAAAATAAAGTGTTGCAAAAAAAATGTCAAGTGTTTATAAAGTTAACACATTAATATTCTATAAGATTTTGACACACTGGGGAACAATCATGAAACCGGGCGCCTCTTTGATGGAACGCTTTGACGGCTGGTTTGTCAAGCCGATAGAGAAATTAAAGGAACTTCCGGAAGGCGACGGAGGCTTCCTGGCTTTGTCCGCCGCGCTTTTCCTTTGCGAAAGATATTATCGGGCTCTGACAGACACCCTTTACGGGAAACGGGACGATGAAACATTTAAGATTGCAGCGGCAAAAGATTTAGGACTGAATCTGGAAGACTTTAATTATTTCTGGATTGTTTATCGAAACGGAGTCCAGCATCAGGGCACACCCAGAAAATATATCGATAAGAAAAAGGAGTTAAAATATTTTTTTCATATTGATGAAGAATTCAGCGGAATTCCCCAAATCCATAAAATAAATGCCTATAAACGGGAAATAAGGTTAAACGTCTGGAAGTTTGCCGACCTGATCATCAACAAGTTTAAAACCAATCCGGAAGTTTTTCGAAAAGCCATCTCGCACGCATTTCCTGAAGTTAAGTAAATCATCCAATAAAAAACTTCTTTGAAAAACGTGCCGATGAAATTATTTATAATTTCTTTTGATGCTATCCTCGGAACTGTACATACTGTGTAACCGTCGGACGTTCTTATTTTAAAGCTTCCGCCTGATAATGCGCCGCCAGGGCGTCAATCATGGCGCCGATATTGCCGTTGATGAAATTATCAAGGTCGTAACGGGTCAAATTGATGCGGTGATCGGTGACTCTCCCCTGAGGAAAATTATAAGTGCGGATGCGTTCGGAGCGGTCACCGCTGCCGACCTGGTTTTTACGCGTCTGCGCCTGTTCGGCATTCTGCCTCTGTACCTCGGCATCCAACAGCCTCGCCCGTAAAACCTTCATGGCTTTGTTCTTGTTTTTGAGCTGCGATTTTTCGTCCTGACAGGTAACGACCAGTCCGGTCGGTATATGAGTGATGCGTACGGCAGAATCCGTTGTGTTGACACTCTGGCCGCCGTGGCCTGTGGAGCGATACACGTCAATCCGCAAATCATTGGGATCAATATTTATTTCCACCTCTTCCGCTTCGGGCATGATGGCCACGGTAACCGCTGAGGTGTGAATCCGTCCCTGGGCTTCCGTGACCGGAACGCGCTGAACGCGATGGACACCGCTTTCATATTTCAGCCGGCTATAAGCGCCATTGCCTTCTATCTGCGCGATGATTTCCTTGAAACCGCCAACGCCGGAAGATGAACTGCTGACAACTTCTACCCGCCATCCCTGCGCTTCCGCGTACTTGGCATACATCCGAAACAGATCACCGGCAAAAAGGCCGGCTTCATCTCCCCCGGTGCCCGCTCTGACTTCCAGAAAGACATTTTTGTTGTCGTTGGGATCTTTGGGCAGAAGCAGTATTTTCAACCTGTCTTCCAGATCGGTTTGCTTTTGCTTTAACTGCGGCATTTCCTCTTTGACGATTGATTGCAATTCGTTGTCATTGCCCGTCAAGACGTCCTGATATTCTTCGATCTGATTTCTGACCTGATTGTATTCACGAATGGTTTCCACCAGGTCTCTTAAATCAGAGTGTTCCTTGGCATATTTCTGATACATACCCTGCTTGGAAACAATTTTAGGATCGCTCAGCTGCCCCTCCAGTTCCCGGTAACGCAGTTCAATATCGTTAAGTTTATCCAGTATAATATCCATATTATTTCTTTCAGTATAAAGTTGTAATGTTTAAATTTTAACAGATACCTTTATAAGTTCCCTTGCTTGGTTTTGCAGGTCACCTATAAGTGGCGATGAATGGCGGTATTCAATGAGCTTTCGGGCTGGTAAAGGAAGTGGTAGGACGTCATGTGTGTTCGCTGCTTTGAACAACGATCACATGACCCATGCCTTATATAAGGTAGATAAATGATCTTCATCATAATATTCCAATATATTTTTGCCAAAAGAAAATGTTTCTATTTTAGACTTTTTTCTTTGCTGCTGTTTTCTTAGCCGGAGCGCTTTCAGGTTTGGCTTCGTATTTCTTTTTGAATCTCTCCACGCGGCCAGCGGTATCCATAAGCTTCTGCTTGCCGGTTATAAAGGGATGACAGTTAGAACAGATTTCCGTTTTGATATCTTTTTTGGTTGAACGGGTGTGAATCACGTTGCCACAGACACAGGTTATGGTTGTTTCTTTATATTCCGGATGAATGCCTTCTTTCATTTTCTTTTTTCTTATCCTCCTGGGGTTTATCTATAATTAATTATTAAAGTTTTTTGCTTTCTCTCAAAAGCGCTTGAATGCCTTACAATATATGCGGCAAAAATTCAAGTAAAAACAAAAAGGGGTTTTTATCGGATTACGAATTCATCGAATCAAGAAACTCTTGATTTGTTTCAGTTTTTTTGATTTTGCCGATGATGAATTCCATAGCATCCACCGGATTCATTTCCTGCAGCAACCGGCGCAGGATCCAGACCCGATTAAGATTATTCTTGGGAATCAACAATTCTTCTTTTCTGGTTCCGGAACGGATCAAATCAAAAGCAGGGAAAATTCTGCGATCGGAAATACGGCGGTCCAGATGAAGTTCCATGTTGCCCGTGCCCTTGAATTCTTCAAAAATGACTTCATCCATCCGGCTGCCGGTATCAATCAGAGCAGTGGAAATAATGGTCAGGCTGCCGCCGTTTTCAATATTCCTGGCCGCGCCGAAGAATCGTTTGGGTTTATGCAAGGCATTGGAGTCAACACCACCGGAAAGCACCTTGCCGCTGGGCGGAACAACTGTGTTATAGGCGCGTGCCAGACGGGTGATGCTGTCCAGTAAAATTACTACATCTTTTTTATGTTCGACCAGACGTTTGGCTTTCTCGATGACCATTTCCGCCACCTGAACGTGACATGTTGCGGGTTCATCAAAAGTGGAGGAGATAACTTCACCGGAAACACTGCGCTGCATGTCGGTGACTTCTTCGGGACGTTCGTCAATCAAAAGAACCATCAAAACCACTTCGGGATGATTGGCGGAGATACTGTGGGCAATATCCTGCAAAAGAACTGTTTTACCGGTTCGCGGCGGAGAAACAATCAATCCACGTTGTCCTTTGCCAATGGGCGCAAATAAGTCCAGAGTCCTGGTGGAATAATTTTTCGGATCATGTTCCAGATTCAATTTTTCCAGAGGATAAAGAGGGGTCAAATTATCAAAAAGTATTTTATCACGGGCCTGTTCCGGACTTTCAAAATTTACCGTGTCCACTTTTAAGAGAGCAAAATATTTTTCACCTTCTTTCGGGGGCCGGACTTCACCGGAAATCGTATCTCCGGTTTTTAAATTGAATCGCCTGATTTGAGATGGGGAAATATAAATATCGTCCGGACTGGGCAGGTAGTTGTAATCAATGGCTCGTAAAAAACCAAATCCGTCAGGCAAAATTTCCAGTATTCCCGAACCGGAAATCACGCCGTTTTGTTCTGCCTGCGTTTGCAAAATGGCAAAAATCAATTCCTGACGCCGCATGCCACTGGCTCCGGGAACGTCCAGCTTTTTGCCCAGGTCATTGAGTTCACTGATAGGCAATCGTTTAATGTCTTCGATATTCATAAATATTCCTTTGTATTTAGTTATGGTTAGTTGATGTGAAAATTGTTATAATTATTAAGTATTTGCCTTTGTTTTACTGCATTATTTTAAAAGAAACAAAATAAAGATAGTTAAGATTTTTAATAACTACAGATTAAGTCTCGGGTTGTGTTTTTGAATATTTGAAACGCTCCAAAAGGTAGGGCTTCAATAGCCTTTTTAAAAGTGTGTATGACCTTATCTCATTATAATTGGGCTGTCAAGAATTTTTATTTTATTGTTAAAATGTTCATTTTACGGGATTTATTCCTTCATTTAAGAAAAATTAATGATCAGCTTCACGACATCTTTTTTGCCTCTTCCACAAGCATCACAGGAATATCGCCCTTTATTTCAAATAGCAACTTACAATGATCGCAAATTATCCCCTTTTTCTGCTCATCAAGGCGAACCTTTCCTTTACACTGGGGACAGATTAAAATTTCCAAGAGTTTTTTATTTAAAGTCATTTGTCTCTCCTTACCAATTCTTTCACAACGGTAAAAACCTGTTCGGGTGATATATCCTCCATACATTTTTTTGTCGAACATTTTTTTAAAAAACAGGGGCTGCAGGTGATGTCTGTCCTGATTATTTTATGACCGGCTCCATAGGGGCCTGTTCTTGCCGGATCCGTTGGCCCGAAAAGAGCAACAACCGGAGTTTTAACTGCCACAGCCAAATGCATGGGACCGGAATCTGTGCTGATCACCACTTTAGCTTTTTGGTAAATATAAGCTAAACTAAGCAGGGTTGTTACTCCGCCTAAATTGATTCCCTGGGTCGTCATTAACGAAGTGATTTTTTCAATAGCCGCTTTTTCGCTGCTGGTAAAAACAGGTTTCATTTGCAGTTCGCTATTAATTAAATCTGCCAGACGGGCAAATTTAGCATTGTCCCAAAGTTTTGTTTCCCAAAGAGCTATCGGATTGATGGCAATAAATTTTTTGTTTTCCAGATTATATTCTCGCATTAAACGCAATCCCGTCTCTTCTGCCTGCTTACTCGAGGGCATTGTAAATTCAGCCTTGTCTATCGATGCCCCGAGATAACGGGGAAAATCCAGATAACGATCAATTGCATGCTTGTTCATGTCTTCAGCAATTTTTTCATTAAGAAATAAACCGCTTAGTTCCTGCCAGGAATCATACCCTAATTTCCTTGTCCCTCTACTGAGAAATACAATCATTGAACTCTTGAATAATCCGTGAAAATCAATCACCAGATCATAATGGCGTTGCCGCAAAGTTTTTATAAAAGAAAATATTTCTTTTAGACTTTGTTTGATCTTACCGTTTTGAAAATCTTTAATCCAGGTCTTACGGCACGAAATTAACACCTCATTCAGGAAAGGATGGTTTATCACCAAATCCGCAGCCGCCTCTTCCACAACCCACGTTATGTGAGCATCAGGATAAAGCCGTCGGAGTTCTGCCAGGGACGGCAGGGTATGAATGACGTCGCCTATGGCGCTCAGTTTTACGATGAGGATGTTCACGTTTTTTCCCTTAATATCCATTTTACAGCTTCCAGAATATCCATCGCAATGAAATCCGGTTTGCTTTCCGGCGTCGCCTTATCCGGACCGTCATCTTGAAGCAACTCTTTTCCATAGCCTGTCTTCACCAGAATTCCCCTGACCCCCGCTTTTTTTGCCGCTTCCATATCTCGAAATCTGTCGCCCACAAAATAAGATTTCTTTAAATCAATATTCAACTCCTGCGCGGCTTGCAGCAACATGCCCGGGGCCGGTTTGCGACAGTCGCAAATCCGTCGGTAACGTTCCACCCCTTCCGTCGGATGATGCGGACAAAAATAGAATTCATCGATATATGCGCCCTGTTGACGTAGCATTTTTTGCAGACAGTCATTCGTTTCCTTCACGAATTCTTCCGTGAATAATCCTTTGGCGACACCGGCCTGATTGGAAATAACGACGGCTTTCATTGCGCTGGCGTTGATCAACTGGATGGCTTTATAAGCACCGGGAATGACTTTCAGTTTATCCAGACTGTCCAGATAGCCTACCTCTTCATTGATCACTCCATCCCTGTCTAGAAAAACCGCTGAATTTTTTTTCATGGATGCTCATCCAGGCTGACGTGAAATAAATTTTTTGCTACGTTGAAAACATCATCAACAGAAATTTCTTTCATGCAACGGAAATCCGTCGGACATGTTTTTTTCAGGCAGGGGCTACAGGATATTTCCTTACGGACGACGACAGACCTCTTGCCGACGGGGGATGTGGTCACGGGGTTGGTTGAACCGAAAATCGCGATCGTGGGAATACCCAGCGCGCCTGCTATATGCATCAAGCCGGAATCATTGCTGATCAAAAGACGGCACGCTGAGATGAGATAAATCGCTTCCCGTAAATTTGTCTTACCAGCCAGATTTATTAACTCCACTTTCGCTTTTTCTTGTACTTCCCGTGCCGTTTCTCTATCTGCCTTGCCGCCCAGAATGATGCCTTGCGTGCCAAATCGTCCGGCGATTTTGTCGGCAACCTCTGCAAATCTATCCGGAAACCATCTTTTGGCAGCTCCGTAAGTTGCCCCCGGGGCGATCCCGATCACGTCTTTCTGTGTTGATTCCGGTAAAAATTTTCTTAAGACATCGCGCGCGTCGGAGAAATTTATTTTTGCTCTCAGATTCATTTCACGATGAACAGCAACACAACCCAGCGCCTGGACCATTTCCAGATAGTAATCGACCTGATGAACCATTTTTATTGCTTTGGTTCTCCGCACGCGATGGGTCAGCAAAAGTCCGCGACCGTCGGAATCGTAACCGGCGCGGTGAGGAATTCCTGCCGCCAAAGCAATGATGGCCGCTTCGATAGCGTTTTGCAGAAGAATGGCCAGATCGAATTTTTCCTTCTTAAGGTTCCGGGCAAGGCGCAAGACACCCGTGGGTGTATCAAATTTATGCTCATAAATGATCACTTCGTCCACGTCGGAAAAAAGACTGTAAACGTCAGCCACCAGCGGTTTTACCAGAATGGCTATATGGGCTTTCGGATAGGAAGCGCGAACAGAAGCAACAGCCGGCAATGTCAGGATGGCATCGCCGATCCAGTTGGTGCCGCGAATCAAAATTTTATTTATACCTTCTTGAGGCAATTTATCTACGGGTCCAAGCTCCAATTCATTTACCCTAATGTCTTTTTATCATTTTTAATTTTTCCAGGATAAAGTTCTCCAATGATTGCGCGGATGGCTTTACGTCCATTCTCACGCGTAAAATGAAAATCATTTTTAAAAAATCGGAATAATGCCGGAGGCGCACGGCATCCTTTTCGGTGGTAATCAGATAAGCAGCCCCGCTTTTAAGAAAACCGGTCTTTATTTTTTCAATGTCTTTTGCGCTGTAAAAGTGATGATCCGGAAAAATGTCCAAAGAAATTAATTTTGCTCCGACAGCCAGCAGGGTTTTTTTGAAAGAATCCGGATTGGCTATCCCGCAAAACGCGTAAACCTTCTTTCCTTTCAATTCGGAAATCGGTTGTTGAAAACTTTCATCTCCGTTAATGATATCGACAGGCTTATGTATGCTGCTGAATACCGGAATTTTACAAGCCTTAATCATTTCCTCTATTTTTGTTTCGAGCGTCACATCTTCATCAGCGCGTGTGAGAAGAACGGCGCTGGCGCGTTTGATTTCTTTTAACGGTTCACGCAATTTTCCTCGCGGAAGCACATGATAATTTCCATTCAGGCCATTGCTGTCCCACAGGACCAGATTGATATCTCTGAATATCTGCCGATGCTGCATCGCATCGTCGCAAATAATAACATTTGCACACAATTTTTGTGTTGCCACCTGTCCCGTGATTTTTCTTTCAGCTCCGGTAACCACGGGAACGCCTTTGAGAACATTCGCCATCAAAAATGGTTCATCGCCTGCGGTTTCGCTGTCAAGCAAGATGTTATCGCCGTCCGATACAATATTCACGGGATTTTTACTACGGCCTCCGTAACCCCGGCTGATTACCGCCGGCCGAAAACCGTTTTTCTTCAGCATCTGTGCTAGCATGATCACACAGGGAGTTTTACCGGTGCCGCCAACGGTGATATTGCCGACACTGATCACCGGGCAGGAAAGTTTGATCTCTCTGAATATTTTATAATCAAAAAGCCGGTTACGAAGCGTGACAACGCCAAGATAGAAAAAAGACAGAATGTGCGCGATGATTTTCAAGGGGATATTTCCGTCATCATCCCAGATCCTTCGCCAGTTGACCATTTTTCTCGTCACTTCCTTCATCTTTGAACTGCAAATTATACAAACGGAAATATTCGCCCTGCTTCTTCATCAGCGTTTCATGATCACCCTGTTCAACAACCTCTCCGTTAACTAATACAATAATTCTATCGGCGTTACGTATCGTAGAAAGCCGATGCGCTATGACAAGAGTCGTGCGGCCTTTCATGAGGTTGTTTAACGCTTCCTGGACTTCCAATTCCGCTTCCGTATCCAGAGAGGAGGTCGCTTCATCGAGAATCAAAACAGGAGCATTTTTCAATAGGGCTCGCGCGATGGAAAGACGCTGTTTTTCTCCTCCGGAAATTTTAGTGCCCAGTTCCCCTATATTGGTGTCATAGCCTTTAGGCATTCTCATGATGAAATCATGGGCATTCGCCGCTTTTGCGGCGCTGATAATATCTGACTCGCTTTTTTCAAAACTGCCGTAGGCGATATTATTTCGTACGGTATCATTAAAAAGGATGGTTTGCTGCGTCACGATCGCAATCTGTCTGCGTAGTGATTGCAGAGAAACATTTCGAATGTCCTGGCCGTCCATCAGAATTCGGCCTTCGCTGACATCATAGAATCGTGGGATCAGATTGACCAGCGACGTTTTTCCTCCTCCGCTCATGCCTACAAAGGCAACAACCTCGCCCGATTTTATCGAAAGCCGTATGTTTTTTAACACCGATGTTTTTTCATAACGGAACGTGACATTTTCAATATCAATGCCTTGTCTGATGGGTAAAAGCTCTTTTGCGTCAGGCTTATCTTCAATATCCGGAGTAAGATCAATAATGCTGAAAACTCTTTCCGCGCCGGCAATGCCCTGATTAATGGTATTATTGACATTGGTCAGCCTCTTAATCGGCTCATAAAGCATCAGTACTGCGGTTAAAAAAGAAAAAAATGTACCGGGAGTTGATTTGCCTTCCAAAACATTGTAGCCACCATAAAAGATTACGGCCGCAATACCCACGCCGCCCAAAAATTCCATCAGCGGATGAGAAAGAGCTTTGACGGTTGCCGTCTTCATGCTTAATTTGAAAAAACGTTCATTTTCACCGGCAAATCTTTTGTTTTCATACGGTTCCATGTTAAACGCTTTTACAATGCGGGTTCCGGAAATTGTTTCCTGCAAAAGAGAACTTAGCCTAGCCATTGTTACTTGCGTTGATGTGGTCACTTTGCGAATCTTCTTTCCGAACTGGGAAATAGGATAAATGGTAAGCGGAAAAATAATCATGGCAATGAAGGCCAGTTTCCAATCCGTGTAAAAAACAACACAGACCAGAGCAACAATCGTAAAAGAATCCTTGACCATACTGGTCACGACATCCGACACTGCGTTTTGAATGGATGCAACATCGTTGGTAATGCGCGACATGAGCAGTCCTGTCGGATGATGTGTAAAAAAAGACAGCGATTGCTTCTGAATTTGTTCGTAAAGTCGGTTGCGCAAATCGGTAACGATGCGCAATCCTATAAAATTCATTAAAACTGTTTGGACATAAGTGCAGATTCCCTTTAACAAAAAAATCAACACAACAACAATGGGAAGCCATTTCAGCGAAGCAGGATTCTTGGCCAGAAAAATATCGTCCAAAACCGGCTTGACCAGCACGGCCTGCGATGATGTTAATGCTCCGGCAGCAACCATACACACCATGGAAAAGAAAAAGCGCATATAGTAAGGACGGCCGAGATTCAAAAGACGCTTAAATATATTCATCGTTCAATGGTTCCCTTTATAACATATCCAACGCCAGTTTGGCAGTTCTAATTGCGGCTCCGGGTTCGCCCAGCTTGGCTCTGATGATTTCCAGTTCCTTGATCATTTCCTTTTTTCTTTCCCCATTTTTCAGAATGGCAAGGGCCTCTAGAGCAATACGCTCGCCGTTGGCATCGCGTTGAACCAGCTCCGGCACAATCGTCTTCTCGGCAATAATATTTGCCAGCCCGATATGCTTTACGTCAACAATTAATCGACCCACAACATAAGAAAGGAATGAAACTTTATAAACGATAATCATGGGCACTTTAAGCAGCGCCACCTCGAGCGTCGCTGTTCCCGAGGCAACCAATGCCAGGTCCGCACAGGAAACCGCATCGTATGTTTGACCGGATATTATTTTTATTTCAATATTAAATCCGCCAATAATTTCATTAACTGTTTGTTCGTCAAGGGTATCGGCCAAGGGCAATACACATTGTATATCCGGAAATTCCTTTTGTAGTATTTCAGCCGCCCGCAACAATTCCGGCAGCAATTTTCTGATTTCCGCAATTCTACTCCCGGGCAAGATGCCTATGGTCAATTTATCTTCAGCCAGACCGAATTTTTGTCTTAAGGTCCGCTTTGAAGAATTTGTTTTGACCATATCCAGCAATGGATGTCCTACATAATTTACCGCAAAACCCGCGCGGCGATACGTCTCCACTTCAAAAGGCAGGATAACCGCCATTTTGTTTACTGTCTTTTTTATTTGCCCGATTCGACCTTTACGCCATGCCCAGACCTGCGGACTGATGTAGTATAAAACCTTAATGCCTCTTTTGCTGGCGGCCTTGGCCAGGGGTAAATTAAAATCGGGATAATCTATTAAAATGACGAGATCGGGACGGCGTTTTTCCAGCGATTTCTTCATGATTCCCATTGTTTTCAAAATATTTCGCAATTTTGAGACCGCCTCGGTCAAACCGACAACGGCCATTTCGGACGCATCGGCAAGCAGTTCAACGCCTTCCTCACGCAATTTTTTTCCGCCGATGCCATAAAAACTTAACGCCGGATTAATTTTCAACATCTCTCTGACAAGACCGGCTCCGTGCATATCGCCGGACGCTTCGCCGGCAATGATCATGATGGTTTTATTTTTATTTGAATTTGTCATTGCCCGGATCGGATTCTTTCAAGAGGCGCTGTTCATCACGTCGGCAATCAGCCTGATTTCTTCCCGGCTTAATTCCGGAAACATCGGCAGAGAAAGAACTTCCTGAGAACACATTTCGCTTTGCGGCAATTCCTCTGAGTCATTATATAATTTCAGAAAAACGTCCTGCCGGTGAAGAGGCACGGGATAATAAATAGCGGAGGCAACGTCTTTTTTTTGCAGAGCAGTTGCCAGAAGATCGCGATGTTTAGAGCGAATGGTGAATTGATGATAAACGTGTTCGCACCCGGTGGCAACCACAGGCAAGGTGACATGCTTGTTGTTGATCGCCTCACAATAAAACGCTGCATTTTGACGGCGTGCGGCATTGAACTGATCTATTTTTTTAAGTTTGACGCGGATGATGGCGGCCTGAATTTCATCCAGACGGCTGTTGTAGCCCACTTCCTGATGATAGTAACGCCGGGAGCTGCCGTGATTGCGAAGCATCTTTATTTTCCCGGCGATTTCTTCATTCTTGCTGATTACCATACCGCCATCGCCATAACCCGCCAGATTTTTGCTGGGGAAAAAACTAAAACAGCCGGCATCTCCCATGGAACCAGCTTTCCTGCCTTTGTAAACAGCCCCGAATGCCTGCGCACAATCCTCAATGACTTTCAGATTATGCTTCCGGGCTATTTCCATGAGGGGATCCATGTCAGCCGGATGACCGAATAAATGCACCGGAATAATCGCCCTGGTTTTTGCAGTTATTTTACCTGCGATCTGATTGCAGTCCAAATTGTAGGTGTCGGGACAAATATCCACAAATACGGGTTTTGCCTTCAGGAGCGCGATAACTTCTGCGGTGGCAATAAATGTAAAAGGCGTTGTAATGACCTCATCTCCCTCTTTGATGTCGCAGGCGCGCAGAGCCAGCAATAATGCATCCGTGCCGTTGGCAACGCCGACGGCGAAAGGCAAATCATGATAGGCGGCAACTTCTTCTTCCAAAGCGCTGACATTGGGTCCAAGTATAAAACGAGTTTCCTCCAGAACATCCGCTATCGCGGCATCAATTTCTTTTTTGAGATTGTGATATTGTCTTTTCAAATCAACCATCTGAATCATTGTAACATTTCCTCGGTTATTTTTATTTTTCTTAATATTTCATCAGCCAGCGCCAGAGATTTACGAGCATCTTCGCCGGAAACAGGCGGGCGGGAGCGATCGATAACGGATTTCACAAAGGAACGTATCTCCTCTTCCAGAGGATCATGACTGCCGACTTCAACATTATTTTGAACAATCTGCTGTTGTCCCGCTTCGTTTTTTACTTTGCTCAGAGATAAAATTTCCCGTTTCTGGCAATCGACTGAATGATATCCTTCGGGACTGAAAAAACGTATTTTCTGCATGGTTTTGGCGCTGATCCGGCTGGCGGTAATGTTGGCGGTACATCCGGTAGCAAAGGAAATGCGAGCATTGGCAATGTCAATTTTATCGGACAGAATGGGTACGCCAACCGCTTCAACCGCGGTGACCGGAGCATTCACGAATTTTACGAGAATGTCGAGGTCGTGAATCATCAAATCCAGAATGATATCAACATCCGTGCCGCGTTCGAAGAACGGATGCAATCTGTGGGATTCTATAAAGAGAGGTTTTTGAATAATTTTTTCCACAGCCATGATAGCGGGGTTGAATCTTTCGACAAAACCGACTTGCAGCACAAGCTTCTTTTTTTCAGCAAGACGGATCAAATCATCAGCTTCTTCCAGGGTTGCACAAATGGGTTTTTCTATCAGAACATCCACGCCCGCCGCCAGAAAATCCCTGGCAATGTTATAATGATCACTGGTGGGGACGGCAATGCTCACCGCATCCACCTTGCCAATCATTGCGCGATAATCTTCAAAATAAGAACAGTGATACAGGGCTGCCGCTTTTTGGGCACGATCAGGAAACATATCCGCCACGGCAATGATTTCACAGGATTCTATTTTCTGATATTTCTGTAAATGATAATTGCCTAAATGGCCGATTCCGATGACGCCGACTTTTATTTTCTTTTTTTTCATGTCCTGATCAATTAGCGGCAAATGCCTCTTTCTGCTTCTTTAATAAATTTTATGAAATGTTTTGCTTCCGGCACATGTTCCGCTTTTGGTTCTGCTTTTTTTATCGCATCTTTCAGGCGTAATTTGGAACGGAAAATAATGCGGTAGGCTTCACTGATGGCTTTAATCGTCTTGTCAGAAAAGCCTCTTCTTTTCAAGCCGATCAAATTCAAACCAAAAAGTCTGGCGTGGTTTCCCTGGGCGATGGTATACGGAGGAACATCTTTAACCGCGGCGGAGCAACCGCCAATCATGCAGTGTGCGCCAACACGGCAGAATTGATGCACGCCTGTCAGACCACTGATGATAGCATAATCTTCAACAAGCACATGCCCCGCCAGTGTCGCGGCATTGGCCATGACAATATGACTACCCAGTTGACAATTGTGAGCAATGTGGGCATACGCCATAATCAGGTTGTGATCACCGATCATGGTTACGCCAATATCTGCCGTGGTTGAGCGGTGAATCGTAACAAATTCTCTGATCGTATTGAAATTACCGATAATCACTCTGGTTTTTTCTCCTCCGAATTTCAAATCCTGAGGCGGCGCACCGATGGAGCAAAACTGAAATATATGGCAGTTTTCACCAATGTGAGTAAAATTATCTATAACCGTATGCGGACCGATGACCGTATTTTTCCCAATCTTAACATCAGCGCCGATGATCGCGTACGGACCGATTTCAACGCCTTCTTCCAATTGCACATCAGAAGCAATAATCGCTGTGGGATGAATTTTCATTTATTGAACCTTTTTCTGAAATTTTTTCTCCAGGTCATCGACTTTGTTCACAAGATCCCGTAGCGTGGACCTCATCTCGGGAAGCTTTGACCGGCAAGCCTCTACCTGCAGCCACTCCTTATAAGGCATTTGCATAGCCCCGGCGACAACCTCACCCGGTTTGATATCTTTGTGAATGCCTGATCCGGCTGCAATCATCACATGATCTCCAATATTAATGTGGCCGACCATCCCCGCCTGTCCGCCCACCATGACGCTTTTCCCCAGTTTCGTGCTTCCGGAAATGCCCACCTGGGCAACAATGACCGAATTTTCACCGATAACAACATTATGAGCTATCTGAACGAGATTATCTATTTTTACATTTCGCTGAATCCATGTTTTTCCCAGCGTAGCTCTATCAATCGTTGTGTTGGCGCCAATCTCCGCGTCGTCATCAATTTGCACAAAACCGACTTGTGGAATTTTAATATTTTCCTTGCCGGAAGAGGCAAAGCCAAATCCATCGGCGCCGACAATCACTCCGGAATGCAAAATCACCCGATCACCGATAGTGCAGGAGTGATAAACCGTGACATTGGCATATAGCGTTGAATTTTGTCCGATGGTAACGTCCCTGCCGATGAAAACACCGGGATAAACAACCGTTCCACGGCCGATTTTTACGCCTTTGGAAATAAAGGCTCGGGGAAAAATTGTGGCTTCAGGAGATATCCTGGCTCCGTCTTCAATATAAGCATCAGGGCTGATTCCGCGATGGCCATGATCTAAAGGATAAAACAGCGTCAGTAATTTCGCCAATGCAACGTAAGGATCGGAAACAACGATTAAGTTTTTTCCTTCGGGCGCTGTCTGCCGGGAAACAAGAATGGCCGACGCTTTTGTGTTTTTTAATTTTTTTAAATATTTCTTATTGGCAATGAAGGTAAGATCCCCTTGATTCGCCTCTTCAATGGATCGTATATTTTCGACAATAATATCATCCGACCCGATGACGGCGCCGCCAAGAAATGCGGCTATCTCCGCGAGCGTCATTTTCATTGAGCAAATGCTTCCCTGTTATTTAGATTTATTGAATTCCTCGATAACCCTCTTGCTGAAATCATTCTCTTTCGCATAATAAGGAACGGGCATCGTTGCCACATCAATCACGAGGGTATATTTCTCTTTTTCAGCAATGGAACGGACAATCTTAATTATTCCGGGCATCAATTTTTGAGTCATTTCTTGATCACGTTTTTTCAGCTCTTCGTTGGTATCGTTGACCAGCAACTGATAATCTCTCATTTTCTTTTGATACGCCGTTTCCTTTTCATTTCGTGAACTCTGCGTCATGATGGAACCTTGTTTTTCCAGATCATCTTTCATTTTTTTCAGCTCTCTTTCCGCCGCTTTTATTTCCTGAGTTCCTTTTTCGTAAAATTTCTTAAAATCGTCAGCTGCCTTTTTGCCCGCGTTGGAATCCTGCATGATTTCCTGTAAATTAATAAAACCAATTTTATCCGCAGCCAGAGCACTTACACTCCAGATAAAAACAAACAATGTAACCATCGTCATCAGAACAATATTTTTTTTCATTTACAATTCTCCTCTTTTATATTGCATTATTTTTTCTGTTTACATTGGCATTCCAATGGTAAATTCCCAACGTCCGTCAGAATCATCTTTTAAATCCCCTCTGTCAAGGATGCGGCCATATTCCAGTCTTAAAGGTCCGATCGGCGAATACCAGCGGATGCCGGCTCCATAAGACTGCCTTAAATCACCCAGATCATATTTGTCGTTCCAGGAGTTGCCCGCGTCATAGAAAACGACCAGTTTCATGCCCGAATCCTTAATAAAGGGGAAAATCAGTTCAGCATTAAAGACCACCATATTGGTCCCGCCCACCACATCGGAAGTTCCCCCGTCGGTAGGGCCGACATAACGAAACCCGCGCAGAGAATTTATGCCGCCCAGAACATATCGATTAGATAAGGGAATGACTTCTTCCATTTCGCCATGGATTTTTATTTCATCATGTCCCTGAATATATCCGATTCTTCCTTTGGCTGCAAAAACAACGTCCAGGGGAAGAGGGAAGTAATTGAATAAACTTGCCCCGTACTGGGTGTAGTATGCATCGCCCCCGAGCGTACCGCCCGCATTCGTAACGGACAGATTTGCTTTGGTTCCTTTAGAAGGGAATATATAATCGTCCGTTGTATCGCGAATCAAAGATAAGGTTACGGCGCTGGTAGATGTTTTTCCCTCCTGGTCTTGAATATAATCAGAAGCTGCCGATGAAATATCCCTGATATCGTCGACATAAAATTTATAGCCCAGATAACCAACGACTCTTTCGAATAAGGGATAGCCTAAAGTAAGACCCGCTCCTTGCGAATCCAACGTGTAATAATCGTATTGTTTTTCATAGTTCCATATATCCGCTTTGCACCAGAGCGGCAAATTAAAAAGCCATGGTTCTGTGAATGACAGGTCATAATTATTGATTGTGGAACCCAACGATGCTTTCAAACTTAAAATCTGGCCAAAGCCCAAGAAGTTCATCTGAGTAATCTGCGCCATGCCGACGAATTTATCGGAAGCGCTATAGCCGGCGCCAATCATAAACATACCGGTGCTTCGTTCTTTGACCCGGATATTGACATCCATTGTATTTTTATCAGGTCCTTTCTCTGTTTGAAAATCAACCTCCTCAAAATACCGTAACCTGTTAAGCTTGGCATAACTGCTTCTCAATTTGCTGCTGGAATAGAGGTCGCTTTCTGCCACGTCCAATTGACGCCGGATAACCTTGTCCCGCGTTATGTTATTGCCGATAATATTAATATGATTGATATAAACGGGATCACCTTTATTGATTTGAAAATCCACGTCAACCAGTTGCTCTTCTTCTCGGGTGTTTATCTTGGGATTAATACTGGCGTTGGCGTAACCTTCATCATTACAGGCTTGCGTCAGAAGATCCAAATCTTTAATAATCGCTTCCCTGTTGTAATTATCGCCTTTTTTAACTTTCAACGATTTTAACAGCTCTTCTCTTGGTTTTTCCAACGAATCTCCGGAAATTTCCAGTTGGTCTACCTTGAATTTTTTCCCTTCTTTGATGTTTATTTTTACATGAATGCCCTTTTTGTCGGTTGTTATTTCCGGTTCGCCGACCTGAGAATTAATAAAACCATTATTGAGATAATAAGCGTTTATTTTTCCAACGTCCTGTCTCAGTTGGTCTCGCTTTAACAAACCGGAATCGGTAATGAAAGAAAAGATTCCTTTCTCGGACGTGCTCATCATTTTTTTCAATTCCTTTGACTTGAACGCTTCATTACCGTCAAAGGTAATCGATCGTACATAAAGCTTTTTATTTTCTTTGATATCCAAAATAACACGAAAATCTTTGTCTCCGTCGGATTCAACCTTGTCTATTATTTCCGCATTATAATAACCCTTATTGTCATACAGCGCTTTTATCTTTTCAATGTCGGTTTTGATTTGTTCCTGATTAAGATTTTGCCTTTTTTTAATCGTTAATACTTCCTGAATTTCATCTTTGCTTAACGCTTTATTGCCGGTAATGCTGATCTCGGAAATAAGCCCCTTTTCCCGTACAATAAATGTAACAATTTTACCTTCAGGCGAAGATGCCGTCTCGACGGTGACATCCAGGAAGAAGCCCATTTTGAAGATGGTTTTAATATCCGCAGCGACATCCGATTCGGAAAAAATTCCGCCTTGCTTACTTTTTATTTTCGTAACGATTGCTGAAGAATTTATCTTCTGGTTGCCTTGAATTTCAACCCTGGCTATCTTTTGCACCAAACCCACACTGCCAAGAATGCCTACTTTTAACTGCTCGATAATAGAACCGAGATTAACGACCCCTCTTCCATGAGCTGTAGCCGGGGGTAAAATACTTTTCTTTTTCACGTCAATTATTTTAGTATCAACATTTAAAGATTTGCCAAACTGAGTAAGAGTTCCCATGATAACAAAATCCGCATCTTTTGATTTTCCATGATCGATAGCGGTATTTTCATTAATTTTGCCGTCTTTCTTGATAAATTCATCGGCAGGAATTATCTGAACGGATTTTTCTTTCCGCAACTCGTCCGACAAATTTTTGTAGAAAGATTCACGGATAGCAGATTTATCCTGGTTACTGTATACCTCAAAAGGCATCACCATAATCTTTTTGGTTTCTTCCGAATCCGCCCGTGGAACAAACACAATGATGAAAAATAAAAAAATCAAAGATATTTTACATGCTATTTTCTTAATATTCATAAATCTCTCCATCACGCAGAAAAATGCTTTCGGACATTCTTTCCGCCAGTAATTTGTTGTGCGTCACTGTCACAAGGGTTATTTTTTTCTCCACATTTAAATTGACCAGTATATCTTCTATCTTTTTTCCTGTTTCCGTGTCAAGATTTCCTGTCGGTTCGTCAACCAGCAATATTTCCGGCTCCATGATCAGAGCCCGGGCAATTGCGACCCTCTGTTGTTCGCCTCCTGAAAGCTCTCCCGGTTTGTGCCTGATTCTGTTCTCTAATCCAACTTCTTTAAGTATTTTGCAAGCTTTTTCTCCGGCGTGTTTTTTCTTCAGTCCCCCGATTAATGCCGGCATCATGGTATTTTCCAAAGCGTTAAATTCCGGCAGCAGATTATTGAACTGAAAGACAAATCCGATATGCGAGTTACGGAAAGAAGCCCTCTTTCTTTCCTCCCAATCAAAAACGTTCATCCCATCGATAAAGAGACAGCCTCCCGTCGGGTGGTCCAGCATGCCCATAATATGAATGAGCGTGCTTTTCCCCGCTCCCGAAGCGCCCAGAACCGCAAGAGACTCTCCCTTTTCTATTTTCAGGTTCAAACCTCTTAAGACTTCGATGTTGGTTTCTTCTTTGAAAAACGTTTTTGATAAATTTTCCAGTACAATCATAATTTTATAAACGATCTATTATTTTTCATTCATATCGTAAGGCTTCAGCGGGGTCCGTTCGGGAAGCTTTCAACGATGGGTAAATGGTTGATAAAAGGCAAATCAACAACGTCCCCATAACAATGATGATGACGTCGCCGTAGTTCACTTTAGACGGAAGCTCGCTTAAATAGTAAACATCCCCCGGTAAAAATTTAAAATGAAAAACCTTTTCGACAAACTGCGATACCTGTTGCAGGTTCAACGCTATCGAAATCCCGGCGATAGAGCCTAGTAACGTTCCGATGACCCCGATAATCATGCCCTGATAAATGAATATTTTCATAACGCTTTGGGAAGTGGCGCCCATGGATTTCAAAATCGCAATGTCCTTGTTCTTTTCCATAACAATCATGATTAATGCGCTGATGATATTAAAAGCCGCCACAAGGACGATTAAGCTCAAAATAATAAACATCACTCTTTTTTCCAGCTTTAAAGCAGAAAAAAGATTTTTATTCATTTGCATCCAGTTTTGCGTCCAGAAAGGGAATCCCAGTTTGCTTTGAATATTTTTGGCGATGATAGCGGCTTTGTAAATATCATGAACTTTTATATCGATTCCTGTAACCGTATCTCCCATTTGTAAAAATTTTTGACAGTTTTCTAAAGACAAATAAGCCAGTGTGGAATCATATTCGTAGAATCCGGACTCAAAAATACCGACAACGACAAATTTACCCATACGGGGAACCGTGCCCATGGGAGTGGCAATGCTCACCGGAGAAATGATGGTTATCGTATCATAAAGGAAAATTCCCATATTTCTGGCCATTTCCTTGCCGATAACGATTCCCGCCAAAGATGCGCCCTCATTCTTATAATTTGCAGAAACGTCCTGCGGAATTTTGTCCAGATATTCCAGACTGCCTTCTTTGACTTTTCCCAGATTGATCACTTTAAATGCGCTTTGCGTATCCAGGGCGCGAATGACCACGCCGGCCACGCCGTTGCCGTTGCGGATCATCGCCTGAGAGTAAATAAAAGGCGTGGACGCGACAACCCCCTCGATGCCGGCAATTCTCTCGCGAACTTCCTGATAATTTTTCATGGGACCGGCCATATCGGTCGTTAATTCAATATGAGCCTTAATGCCCAGAATTTTTGTGCGCAGATCTTCTTCAAATCCGTTCATGACCGCCAGCACGATAATCAAAGCCGCAACGCCCAGAAATATACCAAACACGGATATGAAAGTAATCACGGAAACGAACACCTGTTTGCGTTTCGCCCTCAAATAACGTCTGCTGATAAAAAGTTCGTACGACATTACAATATTATATCCTGCTTACTCGGGAAAAATACGGATATCACGGGTATAAACCCCAGGGCAATCCCGATTGCTATCGGGACTGGACCCTAATTCCGCA
>CAYZRT010000021.1:0-22582 GCA_964480875.1 uncultured Smithella sp.
TAGCCGTTGCTGTTCCCGTCACGCTGGCGCTGACGCTTCTCATTAACTATCTTTATGGCTACACCCTGAACCGTGTAACACTGTTCGCGCTGATTTTTTCTATCGGTATTCTCGTTGACGATGCCATTGTTGTCGTGGAAAACATCAACCGTCATTTTCGTCTGCACAGGATTGAACCACTCACCGCGGTCTACGCGGTGGATGAAGTCGGTAATCCCACCATTCTGGCGACCTTTACGGTTATCGCCGCTTTGCTGCCGATGGCCTTTGTCTCCGGTCTGATGGGCCCTTACATGAGGCCGATTCCCGTGGGAGCCTCGGCGGCCATGATCTTTTCGTTGCTGGTGGCATTTATCGTCAGCCCCTGGCTGGCCTACATCGTCCTGAAAAATGTGCGGCACAAAGAAGAAAAAGAGGGTCAGGGAATCGCCGGATATTATGAAAAATTTCTCAGCCCTTTGATTGATGTCAAGAAAAAGCGGATGGTGGCTCTATCCGTTATTCTCGGATTGCTTTTGCTGTCTGTCATTCTTGTTCCGTTGAAACAGGTGACGATGAAAATGCTGCCGTTCGATAACAAGAGCGAACTGCAGGTGGTCATTGATATGCCCGAAGGCCGCACGCTGGAAGAAACGGCGGCGGTGACCAGAGAGATGTCGGAATATTTGAAAACGGTGCCGGAAGTGACTGATTTCCAGTCTTACGTGGGCACGGCTTCGCCATATAACTTCAACGGCCTGGTCCGGCATTACTTTACGCGGTCGGGCAGCAATGTCGCCGATATTCAGGTTAATTTTGTCAGCAAGGATAAACGCGATGACCAGAGTCACGACATCGCCAAGCGCCTGCGTCCTCATTTGAAAAGCATCGGAGATCGCTACGGGGCAAGCATCAAGGTGGCGGAGATTCCACCGGGACCGCCGGTACTAAGCACGCTGGTCGCGGAAATTTACGGCCCGGATACGAAACGTCAGATCGAAATTGCCAAATCGGTACGGGACATCTTTGAAAAGACGGACGGCGTTGTGGATGTGGACTGGTTTGTGGAAGACGATCAGCGCAAAATCTCTTTTGAAGTCGAGCATGAAAAGGCTGCCGCCAGCGGAATTTCGACGGAAGCCGTCGCGCAAAGTTTGGGAATTGCTCTGGGTGGAAAAGGAGCCGGTCTTGTGCACATGGACACGGAAAAAGAACCGGTGGAAATATTCTTACGCATGCCCGTCGAGCAGCGTTCCAATCTGACCGATCTGCAGTCGCTGACCATTCCTTCGGCATCCGGACAGCAGGTTCGTCTGGCCGAGCTCGTAAAGACGCGGCAGGAGATAGAAGAGAAAACCATCTATCACAAGAACATGAAAAAGGTAACCTACGTAACGGGTGATGTGGCCGGAACAGAGGAAAGTCCGGTTTACGCTATACTGAAAATGAAATCGGATATTGCCAAACTAAAGCTTGCCGAAGGCTATGAACTCAAGCAGTTTTATACCAGCCAGCCTTGGCTGGAAGACCGCTACTCCATGAAATGGGACGGCGAATGGCACATCACGTATGAAGTCTTCCGCGATCTGGGTGTCGCCTTTGCCGCTGTCCTCATCATTATTTATATTCTGGTGGTGGCCTGGTTTAAAAATTTTGTAACGCCGCTGGTCATCATGGCGCCCATTCCGCTGACGCTGGTGGGCATATTGCCGGGGCACTGGCTGTTCGGCGCGTTTTTCACGGCAACTTCCATGATCGGATTTATCGCCCTCGCGGGTATCGTTGTGCGCAATTCCATTTTGCTGGTGGATTTTATTCAGATGGAATGGCAGGAGAAAGGCGATTTGCACCAGGCCCTGATTCAGGCGGGAGCCGTACGCTTCCGGCCGATTGTTCTTACCGCGGCTGCCGTGGTGGTCGGCTCGTTTGTCATGCTGTTTGATCCCATTTTCCAGGGACTGGCTATCGCCATGATGTTCGGCGCTGTGGCATCAACCATCCTTACCCTGATTGCCGTGCCATTGCTCTATTTCGAATTTTTCAAAAACAAAAAATGCCCCGTTGAAAAAGAAAAATCTCCGGCAGAAAACATTTAAGGCTTTTGTCCGACTGAGACGCATTATTCTTCGTATTTTTAAAATCTTAAAATATCATATTGGCTATTTGCGTGATGCATTACTAGTTTTATTCTTTCAATAACTTTTCCACCAGACGATAAACCGTAGTACCGGTTGTTCTTGGCCAATCAGAACATGGTGGATTGTCACGATCTTTGGCTCGTCGAATAGCAGCATCAATTATATTTTGCGTTATTTTACGAGCATCGATCCCTTTTTGATAGTTAGGCAAATAGCGATTCAATCGTTCAGAACATTCGCGTGGAGAAGAAATGTTGGTGCCATCTTCAAAGTGCAACAGCAGCCAATATTCGAATTTTGGATTGCTTAATGCGAATCCATAATTATCATGTTCCTTTGACCATGCATGAAGCTTTGTCAACTGTTCGTCCGTCCATTGATCTTTATCAACGACCAACCATGCTTCATCTGAAGATTTCAATTTTGTTTCTTTCAAGTACTTTTTCATACGTCTCAGCACATGTATGGGCGAACTTTCATTTTTACCTTTCAAACAATCAACATGAATAACCAATTCGAGATCATTAAAGATAGAAAAATACTGCGGTTCAGTTGTAAGGCCTTCAACAGATATAATAAATAGCCTTCGATAACGTCGCTCGCCAAGTTGCCTCTGAAATTTCCTTCTTTTAGGAGGCATTATTTATTTTCCTCATCATTTTCCGCCACCCCGCAGGAATTTGTCATAGTACCTCTAAGCAATATGCGAGGGATACCGCCCAAACGCCCCTGTAGATAACTTTTCCTAATATCCTTATCATAACGGACATCTTTATACTCGCTGAAGGACATCATTTTGGACGCGCCGGAAGAATCTCTCTCCGCAATCCACATTTCATCTCGACGGAGTAACTTCTGATCCATAAGCAAGACATCATGTGTTGTTAGCAGCAGTTGCGTCCTGGATTCATGTGAACAGTTGGAAAGA
Source organism: uncultured Smithella sp. (assembly GCA_964480875.1). GTDB lineage: Bacteria > Desulfobacterota > Syntrophia > Syntrophales > Smithellaceae > Smithella. The sequence goes on from CAYZRT010000021.1 coordinate 3,046, forward strand.
TATGCGTCCAGCAGTTGATGAGTCAGCAAAGTATGCAGGCTCCGGTCAAGTTCATCTATGACATAAACCTTTTTGGAATTTTTAGCTGCAAGTTCTAAAAACGCCGGAAGAAGATCAATGACTCGTTGTGAACCATCAGATTCCTGTCGGATATCAAATTTTGCTTCAGAACCATCTGCTTTCGAGTGAAAAGCAACCAGTTTTTTTGCAACCAAATTTCCCTCTTTACGAGTAACAACAACACGCTCGTTGATGGGTTCCGTCATCATTCGCATGGTTATGCCATCTTTTATATCTTCTTGAATTTTAGTCCTCAAAGATTCCGGCATCGGTATATTTTCAAAAGGGATCGGTTCGCCACCCAGATGAGCGATTCCTGTATCCAATTGGTGTAACATCTCATTCATTGTTATATATCGTGGATGATCTTCATCAAGAAACTGCTCAAATGGTTCAAATCGAGAGTCTGGTGCAACAAGTTCGAGAGTATCTTTAAACCAATCGTAAATGGGTTTAAAGTTTTCAACTTTTTGCGAGACAGAATTTGTAAGAAAAAGCTGGTTTTCCCTGGTTCCCTTAAAGGCAAATTCCAAAAATTGATCTTTAGAAAACGATTTATCAAAGATTATCTTTTCACCTTTGCGATCATAAAGTATTATTTCATTTGAGGGTGCAATCTTCACTAGCTTTTCTTCCAGAATCGCTTTGCGAGTGACGGCAAAACTAAATTCATAAATGGTCTCATCTATAAGCAATTCAAAAATGAAACGCGACGGTAACTCAACGCTTTTGGAATCGAGACGAAACGGTTCGACAGGAATCAGACTTCCGGGTCTGGTACCTTTGACAACTAATACTTTGGCAAAATTAATTGCGTTAAAAAAATTTGTTTTCCCCGACGCATTTCCACCATAAAGCACGGCGATGGGAAGGACTCTTGTCTGATACTTAGCCAATTTCGGGACACGTTCGCTATGCTGACGCTCTTTGCTGGCTGTCATCTGGAAAGTAACCTTGTTGCGAAACGACATCCAATTTTCTATCGAAAAAGATATAATCATAATACACCCCTATAGCAATGAGAAATAATCTCTTTATGTAGACCTATTTACATCTATTTATGTAATAATGCAATAATTAATGTGAAAATATCTCGCAATGATCTTTGGCTCTGTAAAGGCTAGTAATAATAGGGTTTTCAGCCAACAGCCTATTCGACGATGGCGTCGACTAATATGAATTTGGGTGGTTTAGGCGGCCAGCAAGCGGGCTTTGAGTTTGTCGCATAGAGACATTAGTTCTTCGCATTCAGCCCGGGTTGGAATTCTGTCTGTTTTATTCTTCAAAATATTTTCATTACTCTTCTGGATTCCTCGGTCGCGCCGGGGAATGACAGGGGGTGATGGATGCCCACCAAACGTTAAGATTCCTCACCCGCTTTCAGCGGGATTCGGAATGACATTCACTCCAAGGCCGGTAGCTACTAGATATAGTTATGCAGGCTTACGAGAAAATTGACGCCCAGATAAGTGAACAACACGGAGGCGAATCCGACGATGGCCATGATGGCCATCATCTTACCGCGCCAGCCGCGGACGAAGCGGGCGTGCAGCATGATGGCATAGATCAACCAGGTAATAAGCGACCAGATTTCTTTGGGATCCCAGCCCCAGTATGATCCCCAGGCGTAATGCGCCCAAACGGAACCGGTCATAATGCCCATCGCCAGAAAAATAAAACCGAGTATGGTGCTCTGATAAATGAGAATATCCAACACATCAAGCGACGGCAGGCTGCCGGATAAACCGGAAACATTTTCCTGGCGTTTTTCTTTCCGGCTTCTCCAGAGATAGAGAAGTCCACAGCCGAAAGAGACGGTGAAGGCGGCATAACCCATAAAGCAGGTTAAAACGTGGGTTGTCAGCCAGTTGCTCTGCAGCGCGGGAATAAGCGGTTCAATGCTGTTGTTTACGCGGGGCGCGATGGACGCGTAAGCCATGATGAGGAAAGCAACCGGCACGATAAAAGCGCCGAGCATTCTGTTCTTAATGCGCCATTCGACGGCCAGATAAAGAATCATGATGGACCAGGCGAAGAAAATCAAAGATTCATAAAGATTGGTAACGGGGGCGTGGCCGAATCCCAGATCGTAGGAAGTTCTCCATCTCAAAATCAAAGCCAGCGTGTGCGCCAGAAATCCCACCCAGGCCACAAAGGTAGCGGCATATCCCCAGAATTCTTTTTTCAGGATCATTCTGAAAAGGTACAAAACAAAAGCGGCAAAATAGATAAAAGTGACATAGCTTAAAATGATGGTGTGATTCATGCCGCGATCTCCCTGGCTATCCGTTTGCACAAATCATCAATCTGCCCCTGCAGGGCTTCATTGTAACGGTTGCTGCGCCCGGCCACGCTGATTTTTATTGTTTCCTGTTCCTGTTGCGCCAGTATCCAAACGCGCCGGTGTGAAAAGAAAAAGATGATCATCATACCGGCAACAAGCATCAATCCTCCGGCCAGGACGAAAGGCACTCCCGGATCGCGGACCACAAGCAGCCCCGTATAGTATTGTCTTTCGATACGTTGCAGGGAGAAAACCAGCGGTTTAAAAAGCGCGGGATTGAAAAGGGGCACCGCCGAAAACAAGCCGGGATTCACTTCCGCAATCTCCTTGATATGCTGAAAAATCCAGAATTGAACATTGCCTTTTTCTGTTTCGATACTGAGTTTTACTGCCGGACCGAACTGCATCATATTTTCTTCCACCCGCAAAACGGTCGCCTTTGCTTTTTGCGCGGGAAGGTCAAACGTACTTCCCTGCGCAACCAGGGTTTCCTTGCTTTCTCCTCCAGCGTTGCGGTATCGCAGCAATGCTTTGGTGTTTTCCGAGACACCATAACTTGACTGATAAAAACGCAGGCCTTCAAAAGTAACCGGATGATTAACCAGCACGGAACCCTGATGCACGACCTGCCCGTTCTTAATGAAACTTAAGTCGGATTTGTAAGTTTTCGGCGCCCCGGTTTCATATAATTCCAGACTGAATTTGTCACAACGCACCGAAAAATCAAGTTCCTGCGTTCCTTTGCCTTTGGCCAGTTCAACAAGGCTGGATTCATCTCCTTCGGCAAGATTGACCCCGGCCTCAAAACCGAAAATCAAACCGATCAGCGCTCCCGCAATGATGATCAGCACACCCAGATGAACGATGTAAACGCCGAACAGAGAAAAGCGCCCCCGTTCAAAAAAATATAATCGGTCTTTCTCTGCATCTGTTTTTTTTGCTGAGATTGATTTCGACGCCAGCGATGATTCGACCGCCCGGCTGACGTCTTCCATTTTTTTATCAGTAATAATTGTTCTGTCGGGTGGAAGATTTTCCAATAGCCCCGACGGCACCGGGAAAGACGAGGCTTTATATTGTTTGATGGTAAGAGGTAAACGATTCATGGAGCAAATGATCAGGTTAAGAGAAAAAAGACTTATCAATACATAAAAAACTTTTGAATGATAGATATCAGCCAGCCAGGCAAATCCGGGAGAGACATTCTGCTGAGGTATCAGGGTGGCAACAATAAAGAGAACCACCATCAAAAAAAGAAGAACAAGGGTGAGCTTGACGGAAGAAAAAAAAGACCAGAGGGAATTTGCTTTCTTCAATAGATTCTGCCCCTTAAGAATTAAAAATTTTAAAAAACTTAACATCTAATTGTCTTTCTGTCAAAGAGTACCTTGAACCTTCAGACCTTACAAACGCCTTGACAGCAAAGGCGATTTCCCTTATCTTTTAGGCGTCTGATCTTTGTGTTAATTGCGGTTTTCAACAATGAGGACTCTGCATGGCAAACTTCGGCAAAGAATTGTTCGTGTCCAATATCAAACCTGCTTTTCAACGCGTTTTTTCCGGCGGATGGGTTTATCTTTTTTTTGTTACCCTGTTCAGTATTTTATTGCTTGCAGGAATTGGTAGCGGCATTCATGCTTTATTTATTGCCGGCTCGCGTCACGCCTACGCGACGTCCCGTGAAGTGCCCGTGGCCATTCTTATTTCCACTTATATTTTCTTCGTTGTTGCCTCCACGGGATTGTGCCTGGTCTCTTCCCTGGGACACGTCTTCGGTGTAAAGGATTTTATGCCGCTGGCCAAACGCTGTGTTTATTTGTCCATTATCACGATCCTGTCGGGGTTTCTGGTGATCGGACTGGAAATTGAAAATCCTTTCCGCATGGCTTTGTACAATGTCATTTCTCCCAACTTCTCCTCCAATATCTGGTGGATGGGCACGCTTTACGGATTCGCCGTTGTGTTTCTCACCATTGAATTCATTTTCCTTTTCAATGAAGCAAATCATCATAAAGCGGTCATCGCCGGTTTTCTGGGCGTGATTACGGAAATTGCGGCTAACAGCAACCTCGGCGGCGTTTTTGCCATGATGAACGGCCGTCCCTTCTGGTATGGTCCTTATTTTCCGGTGTATTTTATTTTATCGGCTTTGATCACGGGATGCGCTTTCATTATCTTTTTCTTCTTCCTGGCCCATCAGGCGGTCAACAAAAAGGCTCTCGATGATTTTACAGCAAGAGCCCTGCAGTCTGTTTCCAAACTGACGCTTCTTTTGCTGGCCATTATGATGATTTTCACTATCTGGAAGTTTCTGACAACATCCGTCGGCAGCCCGAGTGCCGTAACAGCTTTAAACGTTTTGACCGACGGACCTTATGCTTTCAATTTCTGGACCATTGAAGTGCTGGTCGGAATGGTTATTCCTTTTGTTTTGATTCTGGCGGCACGAGGAAAGAATCTGACCGTCATGTTTATCGCTGCCGCCCTGATGATTTTCAGTCTGTTTTTCACCCGTATGGATATGGTGGTCGTCGGACAGATTGTTCCGCAATATTTTGAACTTGGTGTTGTTGAATATTCCAAACTGCATACCTACTCCCCCAGCGTTCATGAAATCCTGGTGGTGCTGGGGGGAATAAGCTTTTGTATTCTGGCATTTTTACTGGGAGAAAAAGTTTTTGCCGGGTTTGCCGACAATCAGCATACTGAACAAATCAAAGAAAAAGAACTGGAAGTCGTTGGAGCTGAAGAAACCGTATGACGAACAACCTCAGCCAAAAAGATTTTCCACAATATCCTCTCGATCAGGAGCGCCGGGAATTTCTTAAAATCGGCCTTAAAATTACCGGCGTGCTGGCCGGCGGTTCGATATTGTCTTTGGTTTCCAACATCAATAAGGCCTATTCTCTTGATATCTTCCGGGACAAATATCCGTACAAGCCTCATTATGCCATGGTTTTACGACAGGATCGCTGTATTGACTGCAAGAAGTGCATGGTAGCCTGTGTGACCACCAACACGGTGCCCGATTACGGCTGGCGCACAAAAATTCTAAAACGGGAACTACCGTCAGCCCTTGATCAGAAGTGGGAGTTCATTCCCATCCTCTGCAATCAATGCAATAATCCGCCATGCGTCAGAACCTGCCCGACAACGGCAACGTACAAGGATAAAACAAACGGTATCGTGCAGATGAATAACAAAAAATGTATCGGGTGCAAATCATGTATCATGGCCTGTCCGTATGACGCGCGTTATTATAATGAAGAGAAAAAAGCGATTGATAAATGCGATTTTTGCTTTGAATCGAGGCTTTCTCAAGGTATCAATACCCCGGCGTGCGTTGAGGCCTGTCCTTCCGACGTTCGCATATTCGGCGATTTGTCCGATCCGGGAGGCAGAGCGTTTCAGCTGGTTCATCAATTGCAGAAACCGGTCTGGGTGCTGCGGCAAGACGTCGGGGCAAAACCAAACATATTTTATATGAAGGGTTGATTTTTACGGCATGAAAAAGAATCTTTTACTGATCATACTGCTCGCCGTTTTCTGTATCGCTAATGTCGGCGCTTCTACGAGGGGCAGCTTCTCCGATGGCGGCGGAATCCTTTACACCCAGCCGGTGAAATCGGTTCTCTTCCGGCATCAGCATCACGTGGATGTTAAAAAAATAAGTTGTGAAAAATGCCACAGCGGCCTGTTTGAAATGCAGGCTCTGCTTGCCCAGGAAAAGAAAGATTTTGTCATGGACTCTCTTTACCGGGGCAGGTATTGCGGCGCCTGCCACAATGGCAAGGATGCGTTTGCCGCCCAAAACCAGTGTGCCAGATGTCATCCCCGAATCAGCGAAAAGGAAGTAGGACATGTAAAAGGCAAACCAAAACCATACAAGGCGCCCGTTTACAACACCATTGTTGCGATGGGAAAAGACCAGCGGCAGGTCGCGTTCAAACACGAAAAGCACGCGTCGCTGAGTTGCCGTGATTGTCATTCAAAACTTTTTCAAATCAGAAAAGGCTCTAACCAAATTGCTCTGGAAACGCACAAGTCACAACAATATTGTTTTAATTGCCACAACGGGAAGAAAGAATTCTCCTGGAATAACTGCACAAAATGCCATCAGGATTGGAAAGATATTAAGCAGTACGCTTTATTGACAGCCAAGGCCGACAGAGGAACTTGCGTACAATGTCACACGGACGACAAGCAAATGAAGTCTTTGGTCAAGCCGCCGGAAATCGGCGGCGAGGCCGAGGGGTGAGCTGGCGCTCCTCCCCCGGTCCGGGCGGAAGAATATTACAAGGGTTATCTGATCAATAAAGATTTCATCGGTAAGGATTTTCATCTTTCGATGGATTGCATTGCCTGTCATCAAGGCAACAAACAAGGGAAAACAAAAGAAGCGGCTCACAAAGGTCGCATAGCCAGACCATCGGACAATCTTAAAACCTGCGACATTTGCCACATCCAGGCAGGTCAAAATTATGCCAAGTCGCTTCACTATACGAGCCTCGGTCAGCGTGAAGGTGTCAAACACAGATTTTCCGCCGAAGAGTTGAAAACTTTCGATAAAAAAGTTTTCGAAAAGTCCTGCCGTTCCTGCCATGCGTCCTGCGGCAGTTGTCATGTCAAATCCCCGCCGGTTAGCGGGATTACCACCGGCCTGCTGGACGGGCATAAATTCATTAAGAAGAAAGAAGGAAAAACCTGCGCTGCCTGCCATGGAGGTCGCGTCTATCCGGAATTCACCGGCGAATACGGTGGGACACCCGATGTCCACTACCAGAAGGGCATGTTGTGCGTGGATTGCCATAAAAAGACAGAAATGCACGGCGACGGTAACATGTATAAATCGAAAAATACAGTTAAAGACCGTCCGAAATGCCAGTCCTGCCATGAAGATAAAGGCAATCAGGTGGCTCATACTGTACACAAGGACAAAGTCAGTTGTCAGGGATGTCATTCTTCAGGTCAGTATCGCCAGTGTTACTCCTGCCACACAGATACCGGTTCCAAAGCCGAGCCCGGCTTTATCTTGGGGTTGAATCCGCGTGACCGCAAGACCTTGACAACGCTCAGAATCATACCTACTATAAGAAGTACATTTGAACCCAACGGAATAAAAATGGAGAATTTCGACGCACTGCCTAATTACTGGGATTCAGCCGTGCACAATATTAAAAAAAGAACAAACCGGACACGTTCCTGCGATTCCTGCCACGTGAATAAAGAAGGATTTTTACAACAGGAAGATCTGCTTAAAGACGGTTCAAAAGCAAATGACACATTAATTTTTAACATTAAACCAATTAGCAAATAATAAAGGAGGGTTTTTATGGGAAAAATGAAGTTTTTGAAAGCGTTGTTGTTGTCCCTGTTGATTTTACTTCCCGCTGCTGTATGGGCTCAGGGATTCAGTCCTATTCTCTCAACGGATGATCTGGCAAAAATTTTAAAAGATCCGGGTGTTATTATTGTTGATATCCGCAAAGTCGAGGATTATAAAACCGGACATATTCCAGGCGCTCTTGGAATCTTCTACGGCAACTGGGCACCGGGTATGCGCGGTATGCAGAATGAAATGCCCGCGGATGATGATTTAATCGATCTGCTTTCCGCCAACGGCATTCAGCCGAATTCCAAGGTCGTCGTGTACGGCACGACTGGCACAGGACCTGACCGTGTCAATGTCACCCGCGTAGCGTGGACGCTGAAATATGCAGGTGTTCAGAATGTATCAGTTTTAAGCGGCGGTATTGAAAAATGGCAGATTCGTGAGAAAAGAGAAGTTTCCACGGAAGTCGTGAAGTCTAAGAGCAAGGACTATAAAGGAGCATTCGACAAAGGCGTTGTGGCGGGAAAGGATTATTTGAAATCACAGATCGGCAAGGCAACCATTGTCGATACGCGCGAACCGGCTTTTTTCAGCGGAGAGCAGAAGCTTCCGTTTGTCGCCAAACCGGGAAGGATCAAAGGCGCTCTCAACCTACCCACCATGCAGGTTTTCGATAAATACCCCCCTGGTGAACATATGGAGCAATGCTGCTGGACTTATAAGGATATCGCCACCTTGAAAAATATGGCAACCGGTGTGGTCGGCAATGATTTAAATAAAGAGATCATCGTGTATTGCGATTCCGGACGCGTAGCCAGCGCCTGGTGGTTCATATTAAACCAAGTATTGGGCTATAAGAACGTGAAGGTTTATGACGGCTCGATGGAAGACTGGATGAAGGACACAACGGCTCCGACAGAACCATAATTAAAATTTTAATTCACAATAACAAACAAGCCCGATAAGAACATCTTATCGGGCTTGTTTACATTAAGACATTTATTCCCAGATTATGATCTGGTTCGCCAAATCAAGTTTATAACCAAATCGGCCCAGCACATCCATTCCCAGCAACCCGTCAAAATTCACTGCACGTCCTTCATGGGGAATGAACGCGACATTACAATTTTCAATGATATGAGGTCCGATCTGTAAACTATCCACTTTGACAATGCTCGCTTCGATAACACCGCCTCCGACAATTCCCGCCTGTGCCTTCTGTGCCTTGTATAGATTGATGTACAACTGGTCAGCAATTTCGGTATGAATCGCTGTACCTGACGCACCTGTATCCATGAGTAAATTGACATCGGCTTCTTCTCTGCCAAGTACTATTTTTACAGGCACCAAGATTTGATTTCCCTTTACAATAACTTTCGTAATTCGGTCATTCTCGGAAACGACAGACTTTTTTTCTCTACGATTGCTGAACGTTTCTTTATGTGTGCCCACGTGTGTGCAACTCTGATCTTCTATCGGAAAATCAACTAAAGATTCATTCCCATACTTATCGCGGCACTGATAAAAATCTCCCGCACTGACAACCAGAGGTATAATCAAAATACTCAACACGGCCAGCCCTAGCTTGAAATTTTTTAAGTCAAACGATACTGTTTTATTATTCATTATCTTTCCTGCTTTTTCTCATCAACATATTAATCCTTCCAGAACAGTTCCACACTGGCCGCATTTGTTTTCTTTCAAATTAGCACTGATAATTCTGAAACCATAACGTTCAATCAAGAGATTAGCGCATTTAAAGCAATAGGTATTTTCTCCTTGATCGCCCGGAACGTTGCCGCTGTATACATATTTTAATCCGGCCTCCTTGCCGATTTGCACCGCCCGATGCAATGAAGCAAGCGGCGTTACCGGCAGATTCTGCATTTTGAATTGTGGATGAAAACGGCTGATGTGCCAGGGAATCTCCTTGCCCAGTCCGGCAATAAACCCGGCAATGTCTTTCAGTTCTTCGTCGCCGTCATTAAGTGTGGGAATAAGTAATGTGGTTATTTCCACCCAGATCCCCTTCTCTTTCATTTTCTGCAGGCTTTCCAGGACAGGATGGAGTCTCGCTCCACAGTGTTTTTTATAAAATGCGTCACGGAAAGATTTTAAATCCACATTGGCAGCCGCCAAATACGGGGCTATTGTTTCGATGGTTTCGGCCGTCATGAAGCCGTTCGTGACGAAAACATTGGTCAAACCATTTTCATAGGCCATTTTCGCGGTATCATATGCCAGTTCAAAATACACTGTCGGCTCGGTGTAGGTATAGGCAATGGTTTTGGCCCCACTTTGCTTTGCCCGGGCAACAATGTCCGCCGGCAAATAATCTTCCCCGGTGATCATGCGAGTCTTCCGAGGCATCTGGGAAATGTCGTGGTTCTGGCAAAAATCGCAGCTAAAATTACATCCCACCGTCGCGATAGAATAGGATTTCGAGGAGGGATAAACATGAAAGAAAGGTTTTTTTTCGATGGGATCGATATTTTCTGCAATCAGCGTTCCATAAACCAGGGAGTACAAAACGCCTTTCCTGTTTTCCCTCACACCGCAGACACCGCACCGGTCTGGCTTAATTGCGCATCGGTGAGCGCACAGATTGCAACGCACCGCTCCTTCGTCAAGTTTTTCATAAAGCATCGCTTCTTTAATCATTTTTGCGCCTGCCTTAGCATATCCCGCACGACCTCCGGTGCCGTATCGCGGGAGTTAGCCTTCAATGCGAATGAATTTACAATCGGGCTTTGCGCGGTACGGTAGGTGTATGCAACCGGGAAGGTTAAACCGACGAAAGCGCCAAACGGATTTTTTCTGATTGGGAAGATTTCTTCCAGCTCTTCAAAAAAATCGTAAATAATGACCGGGAAATAAATGACACTACCCCACTTGATTACCGTATGTCCGACTATATTTTCCACCATCTTTTTAATTTCGGGATAGCTGAAAAAACGCATTTTTTTAGAGATTCGAAAACCGAAGTTTTCCTTTAGATTTTGTCTCGTCCCGAAAAAAGAATAGTTATTTAAAAAACCGATGAAAACGCGGCTGCGGCACACCCGGATTGCCTCTTCTATGATCTTACGCGGATCATCGGCTATTTCCAGAAAATTAATGATGGTCACAATATCGAATTCGTTGTCGGAAAAGGGAAGATCTCCCGGTTGGGCTAAAATAAATTCGGCGCGGTCGCCATATTCTTGCCTGGCAATTTCCAGTTTTTCCCGGGAATAATCAACGCCTGTCAAAGAACACCATTTATCTTTGAAGATTCGGAGGTGATTGCCATCGCCGCAACCTATATCGAGAAGTCTTTCACCTGCCAGAGGAGTAATCAAGTCCAAAACAAGTTCTTTTTGTCGATTGAATATGTAAGCTCTTCGAGGAGTTTTTGACCTTTCACTGGAGAATGGAGTCGTTTTTTGATTGGGAAACATTTTATCTGCCCCGGGTAAATTTTCACAATAAATCCATGACAAATGTATTGTGAGGTCGCTAACTGACCAAAAAATCCAATATCATCCTTTCACGGTACGTAAAAGGAATTATACATTATTTTTAAAAAAATGTATCGACCTGATTACAGTTTTTTAACCGCCAATTTCCGACATATTTCTGGAACATTTTTTCAAACTATTGTCCGTGCAAACTACGTCATGTTGTCGAGGTTTCAGCAACACGGCATCCCAGATTAATTTTTCGAGCTCGGCGTCACTACAATTTTCTCGCAAAGCCTTTTTTAAATCAATTTCGGTTTCGTTGAGCAGACAGGCCCTGAGTTTTCCGTCGGATGTCAGACGCAGGCGATTGCAGGTTGCACAGAAATGTTCACTGACCGGATTGATAAAACCTATCTCCCCCGCCCCGCCTTTGATCCTGAAGATCCGGGCCGGGCCGTCCGATTTGTTTTTTTTACTTTTTAATTGCTCCAATCCGTAACGTCGGCTGATTTTTTCAATCAGTTGCGATGTCGGCATATAATCCTCACCGTAATCCAGCGTCGTTTTACCCATCGGCATCAGCTCAATGAACCGCACCTGAAATGGTTTTTCAGCGGCCAGTTTTGCAAAATCCAAAGCTTCGTCATCATTGAACCCTTTAATCAAGACGGTGTTGATTTTGATCGGTGAAAACCCGACAGCTTCGGCACGGATGACACCGCGCAGCACGGCGTCAAGGTTTCCGCCGTTGGTAATTCTGAAATATTTATCCTTATCCAGAGAATCCAGACTGACATTGACGCGTTGAATACCCGCGTCAAAAATACTTTGAGCGAATTCATCCAAAAGAATGCCGTTTGTTGTGAGGCTGATGTCTTGCAGACCATCGATTTTTTTTAATGCGGCAAGAAAGTCGACGCATCCCCTGCGCACAAGCGGTTCTCCGCCCGTCACACGCACCTTGATTAATCCCATTCTCACAGCCAGGGATACGACGCGGATGATTTCCTCATAGCGGAGAATATCTTCATGTCCCTGCAGGGAAATGCCTTTTTTGGGACGGCAATAAACACAGTGCAAATTACATCGGTCGGTTATGGAAACACGGAGGTAGTTTATTTCTCTGCTGTATTTGTCGAGCATCATTTTATTAACAACCTTATTTTTCTTATGGCATAAATAGCATAATTGACAGAACAGAGCTATGAAATGTTTCTTGACAGGGCACTTTTTCTCTACTAAATAAAATCATAAACTTATCCTGCCCTTTGTGTGAATAAATCAAGTCAGGAATAACAAACAATCCGGAGTGATCATGCAAAAAGTTCCCATTACCAAAGCGGGTTTTGAAAAATTGAAAAAGGATCTGGAAACCTTAAAAAACGTCTCCATACCTGAAAACGTTCGTGACATCGAAGTTGCCCGCGCGCATGGCGATATTTCCGAAAATGCCGAATACACTGCCGCCAAAGAAAGGCAATCGTTCCTCTACGGCAAGATGCAGGAGCTGGAACATCAGTTAGCCATGTCTAATATTATCAATTTAAAAGGATTGAACACCGACAAAGTTGTTTTCGGCTGCTATGTAAGTCTGCAAGATATCGACAGCGGTGAAAAAATAAAATATCAACTACTCGGTCCGTATGAATCCGATATTAGTCAAAATAAAATTTCCGTGACATCCCCCATCGGAAAAGCCCTGATCGGAAAAGCTGTCGGAAGTGAAATAAGCGTGAAAACTCCCGGCGGAACGCGCAACCTGGAAATCATTGACATTTCCGTTGACGAATAATAGCCGAAAGCTTCTTAACTTAAATTTCACTGGACAACCATATCACCCACAAGTCCACGATATTTGACATTCGTCAGATTTGAGGCTTACAGATGGAAAAGAATATCTCCAAGTTCATAGCTTCAAAGATGCCGCACATGTATTTTCGATGAACCGGATAATTTTCTCCATATCTTCTTCAGCGGCGATTTTCTGCTTCATTGTTGCCAGCGACTGTCGCATATTTTCATTTCCCAGGGCACGTTCGACAAGCTTAATAAGTATCTCAGGTGTGATGCGGGCCATATTTGTTTTTAAGGCGATACCGTGGTGAACAGCTCTGACCGCATTGCCCTGTTGATCCCATAGGCCGGGCATAATCACCATTGGCACACCGAAATTAATGCATTCCATGATTGAATTCAGTCCCCCGTGCGTCACCATGACGGATGCCTTTTTCAACAGAGATAGTTGCGGCACCCACGGACAGATCATTAAATTCGATTCCGGCGATCCCAGGTGACTCGAGTCATATTGTTTGCCAACGTTCAGTACAAACTGCCAGTCTCTCCTCAAGCGACTGGCATCTATGACCGCCTTGAAGAAACGCTGTGCATGGGAATATGAAAGTGGGATCGAGCCAAGAGAGCAATAGACAAGAGGTTTTTTTTCATCCAGACAGCCTGTGTCGAAAGGCTTCTCGTCACGTGAAAAATCGACTGAACTCATGTATATTCTTCCGTCTTCGGGACTTCCCGGAAGTTGGAAAGCCTTTGGGCCGCAGACGATCTCCGGAAGGATGAGATAGGGTCCCCATGCAGCAAACCTGTATGTTTTATTCTCCTCACATGGATAACCCGACCGTTTAGCTATTCTCAGGAATAATCCCCAGTGCCCCCATATGCCGGTTGGAGATCTGAACTCACCCGTGAGGGGGCGAACCAGTCTATCCCAAAACAAGAACTTGAAGCGTAGCCAATGCCAAGAGCCCAGAACGATGACAGCAGACCACCATGTTCGGCGGGGAGTGAAAGATGACCAGATAGGCGGAATATATGGATTGCGGAACACAGACAAAAGGGGATTAATCGTTATAACCGGAATTCCAACATGCAGGGCTCTCATCGCCACAAACGAGAGAAAAATATCGCAAATCAGCAGATCAGGATTGCAGGACAGTAGACACTCATCGAGACGACCGTCTTCGATCCGGCGAAGATACTCTTTGAAGAGACGTTCGTCATTACACCTCTTACGCCATTTACGTATCACCCCGTTTCCGGGATTGGATTGAGAGGCTGCATTTTTTTCTCATACCCTAAAGGCAGTAAATCTTCCGCAAACGAAATAAATTCGGACCCTTGATCTTTGACAAGCTGTGCCGAATCGGCTAAGCCGATGTAGAAAATCCGATGTCCACTAGCCCTGAGGCTCCTTGCCAATTTGAATGAACCATTGTAATGCCCGGCATCTCCCTCATACGAGAGCATGGCAAAGACAATTGTGAGCGGACGATGAGTTTCTATAGCTGAAATCATTATATTCGACGATTATAAATCCCTTGTTCTGATTTCCGTGAAATAGCGATCAACAACCTATGAGACATACAATTTACGTTAATGGATACCTGCCTGTTATCTCGGCAAATATCCTGCCACTTTTTTCTTTCAAAATAACAAAACTTGTTTGATTTGGTGCTGGTGAACTAATATATAAAATACTCCCAATATCTGGACCCAAAAACATAGATTCAAGGTCATTAAAATGGGTTAAATTGACTGAAACGATATCATTGCTTGTGTCAGAAGTCGGTCCATTTATAAAATCGTCATCCCACTCTATTCCATACTTCGATAAATATATTATTTTTTTTATGTAGCTTTCATTTCTCACATTATTGATTGATTCCTTTAGGCGATGTGCAATCTCATATATAGACATTTTATCGATTGCATCTTTGGTAAATTCGGTATAGCTCATACAAACGGCATTGCCAATATACATTGAATCAATATCAGGATGTATCTCCCGGATATCAAAGGGAGTGGTTGATCTAAGCTTGTCAGTATCAGGCAGAAGGTAATCATGATATTTTTTTAATAAAAAAGAAGTCATTATTTGATGATCGGAAATATTGTATTCTGCATTTTCCAATTTTGCTTTATTTTTAATTTCATTGAGAAATTCATCTGAAAAGTATTCTCTTTTCGTGTATGTTTTTATATGATCTGATTTAACTCGATTCTGAATTTCATCGCTCAACTCGGATACTGGGGGGATAAATACTTTATCGATTTTATCAGAGCGAAGAGGATTCCCCTTGAATAATCTTTTGGGTGATGGAAGCAGGCAATCCCTGCCTTCTATGATACAACTCCATGCGTAAAGGAAAAGCATCAATGCTATCCCATCCGTAATTGCATGTGAGCAACTGATTCCACCAAATACTCCATCTTTTATCGGTATTCCTGTAAGGGCAACAAGAGGTTCGCCCGGTAATGTATTAACACATACTATCATTTTCTTTACATCATCAATATTAATATTATCAAAAGTCTCATTCACAGGCGGTAAAATATTAATTTTAATTGCATCCGTACAGTATTGTAATGCAAATTTATTTTGAGCAATCATAATCAAACGGCTTGAAAAAAGATTGTAATGCTCCGCCGCTTTTAAAAAACTTTCTTTAAGTTTTAATATAGATGTGTCTTTCTTATAAAATAACAAAAGGTCCAATGGTCTTGAACCTACAAAGTATTTATTCTCACCTATTGATAATGGCAGAATGTTTTTGCCGTAATTTTCTTCCAGATATTTAATTCTGGTTTCATCATCAATTTTATCAAGTTTCATTATAATAATTCCAATAGAATATTCGTATATTTGGTTGATATTGATAAAAGTTTACGAACTATAAGCGAGGGTGCTTTTGAATGTCAAGGCAATATTGGCTTACGAAATGTGTTGAGTAAAGTGTGTTTATTATGGATTGAAAGATTGCATGTTCGTTGAGAATGATTATTTGTTTCTTTCAGGAAATTCATGCCGCCACCTAAGGTTCAGTATTAGGCATTCATGTTTGAGGATAACTAATGCAAAGAATTTATATGGGAGTTTGGTATCAAATGGTACCCCTGTGGAAGAATATTCTTTGACACACAAGAGAACGTTTCTTATACTGCCACCAACTAAAAGCAAGTTCTTATCAATTCAATATGCTTATGAAAATAATTTTGACGGCACATAGTATCAGCCAGGGTGGGACCGACCGGGTCTGCGCCCATCTGGCGAACGGTTTCGTGAAACATGGTCACGATACCGAAGTTGTGGTCTTTTGCCAGGGTGGTGCGGGAGAATCGGCAATCCTTCCACTCATCAGGGACGATGTGAAAATCACCTTCCTGGGGAGGCGAAGCAGCAGCAGAATGCTGGACCAGATGCGCGCTCTTCCCCGTTTCGTCACCTACCTGAAAGGCGCACAACCGGACAGCGTCCTCTCCACGGCAAATGGCATGAACTGGATTACCTTTCTGGGCTACTCACTGGCGTGTCTCAAGCAATCACGACTCGTTCTAAAAATAACCAATCCTGTCATACGGGAGAGCGACAGCTCATTCGTCCGCGCGCTCCGCAATGCGCGCTACAACCTCATGTATCGTTCAGCCTCGGCAGTGCTGACGTTGAGCGACCAGGACACCAGCCTGCTTCAGCATCACTTTCCCCGTCTGGCTGGACGGTTCCGGACCGTGTTCAATCCTTATGTTACCCCGGAACTGCTGGCGTTATCGCCGTCGCCGGATGCTGAAAAAATCGTGCTGGCGGTTGGCCGTCTGTCGCCGCAAAAACGATTCGACCTTCTGATTCGGGCTTTTGCCCAGATCAGGACACCGGCACGCCTGATCATTCTCGGGGAAGGAGGGAGCCGGGAAACCCTGACGACCCTGGCGCAGCAGGTAGGAGTCGCCGGGAAGGTCGAGATGCCCGGCTTTGTCTCAGACATCTCCCCCTGGCTGCAACGTGCCGACATCGTGGCACTGTCGTCAGTATATGAAGGGGTCCCGGGTATCGTGCTTGAGGCTATGGCGCTCAATTGCCCGGTAGTCGCCACTGACTGCTTTCCCGCCGCAGCTACCCTGATCGGCACTGCTGAAGGATGCCTCCTTGTTGAGGCTGACACAGGAGCGTTAGCCCGGGCAATCGATGAGTGCCTCGGCAAACCCCGGCCGACCACTCTGAGAGCCCTTGCCGAACCGTACGGTATCGAAAGCGCCGTAATAAGCTGTCTTGACGCCATGAACCGTTAACAGCGCCAGCAAACAGCCGCACATCAGCCGGTGGATGCCGTCGTCTTCGGACTCCGCTCCTTGTGAAAATGCCGCCATCGATTCCGGTCCCGCTCCCAAACAGCCATCTTTAATCCCAAGCATATAATGGATATTCTATAGTTATAGGTTGCGGGCAATGGGGGTCGCATCTTTACTATTGACAATTCAAAATAACGAAAAGGTTGAATTCAGGAAACAGCCTCTATGACTTGTTTGAAAGAGAATTAACGGCTCTTTCGATTTCTTTCTTCACTGTACCACTGCTCTCTTTAGAAAAACGTATCAGCGCATTCAATGCCTCATCTCCACCAATCCGCCCCAGCGCCCAGGCAATCATGCATCGCACGCGCTCATCATTGTTTTCCCTGAATGCCCGGATAAGATCAACAACATAAACTGGATTTAAGCTGTTGCCCATTGCTCGGGCGGCATTCATCTTCCAGCGCCAGAGATTATCGGCAGACATATAAAACATGTGCGGCCATATTTTCTGCAGGAAATATTCCTTGTCCATATGCAAAAGCCGGGAAAGATCGAAGTCGGCGGCTTTGGCTGAAACTCGGGGATTAAGAGGTTTTTCTTTTGCCATCCAGTTTACATTGCGTGGGCAGACATTCTGACAACGGTCACACCCGTAAATATACAAACCCATGGGTTCGCGCAGTTCGAGCGGCGTAAGCCCTTCTCCATAATAAGACAAAAATGAAATGCAGCGGCGGGGATCAATTTTTCCATCACCCTTCAGGGCGCGGGTGGGACAGGCTGCCACACAAGCATTCCGGCACCAGTCGGGACATCCCGTGGAAACGGATGGCTCATCAGCAGGAAATTCTCTGTCAACAACAAGGGCGACAGGAAAAACAAACGAACTGCCGCCCGCGACACGGTTCGCGTAAAGAAAACAATTCTTGCCGAACGTCCCCAATCCGGCACGGGCTGCAGACAGCCGGTGCGGCAGATGGAAAGGAACTTTGGAATCAATTCCGCCTTCTCTCAAGAAATTTCTTAAAGCCTTGATTTTAAGCGCCAGACCGTCTTTTGTCACCCGGTCATCATCAAGATAGCAACGGCCGAAGTGGCGCTCCATCGTTAACGGAAAAGATTCTTCAAAATAGGATTCCAGAACCACGATGATTGATTTCGCACCGGCAAGGATATTTTTCGGATCAGATCCTGCCAGCAGGCTTAAACCAAGCGCTTCGGCCCAGCCATATTCTTCCTGTCGTGTCAGCAAGTAATCCTTTTGCGATTGAAATGGTTCAGCGGTGGTGAAGCCGATATCGGCAAATTTCAACTTTTTGGCCTCCTTAATGATGTCTTGTTTGGTCAGCATAATACCTCCATTTTTATTTCAGATATTTGCTCCTATCCATCATAAAATCCTTATAGATAAGATAGTGATCGGTTTGTTCGTATTGAATCTGCTGAATGGGAGACTTATCAAACGTATAGATTGTCGCCTGCGGACAGGCCAGCAATACTGGCGAATGTGTGGCAATAATGAACTGCGCATGGCCGTCGGCGCTCATCGTTTGCAGGAGGTTGAGAAGCTCAATCTGTGTTCGGGGTGAAAGTGCCGTTTCCGGTTCATCTAGAAGATAGAGGCCTTTTATCTTGTAGCGGCTGCGGAAAAAAGACATCAGCGACTGCCCGTGTGATTGCGTGGTCAGAGACTTCCCGCCGAAATAATTCAATTGTCCACGGTCTGCCGCCGCCCATTCATCGAGCAGCTCGGCAAAATATTGAAAAACCTTTGACCCGAAGAACGAACCGGGTACGCGGCTGTTTGTCCATTCGACGGATATATACTGATAGAATTTATCCTCATAAGGATTATAATCGGGACGGCTTCTTTGTGTGTCGCGCCAGATGTGAATATTGCAGGCGGCGGCCAGCGCTTCCAGAAGGGTTGATTTCCCCGTGCCGTTCTCACCAACAAAGCATGTTACCGGTGAATCAAATATCAGTCTTTCTGTTTCCCGGAAAAGCTGCAAATTGAAAGGATAGCAGTCTTTTTTGGGATATTTCAAAGAATGAAAAGCAACTTCTTTTAAATGCATCTTTTTAGTCCCGGTTTCAGCATCTTCGTTTTGAATTTATACATGAACCCCCGTCTGATTACAAGAGCATACCTCGCGCCGCTGTGTCCCGACAAAGTCGGGATTCGACTTATAAATATTATCCCACATGACTTCGCATGTGGGATAATTCCACTTGCGCTTCGAGCTTCGCTTAGCTCGCTCTTAGCGAGTGTCATTAAAATGTTTGACAATACCGTTTATTGTCTAGTAAGTATTTCTCATTATATTTTTGATTCAA
>CAYZRT010000021.1:22682-31651 GCA_964480875.1 uncultured Smithella sp.
TTTGACAATACCGTTTATTGTCTAGTAAGTATTTCTCATTATATTTTTGATTCAAAATTTATAACTGCTTTTATTCATAAATGATATAAAATGAAATTCAAATATTCATTAACTCTACTGTTGATAATCTTTATCCTGACCGGCTGCTCGTTTCACGCGACACAGATCCGGGAGGTTTCAGAATCAGACATCCCCTTTAGGATTCAAGATCTGAGGAACGAGCTTATTGATAATGGCGTATCCGGAGCATGGCTTGATAAGCAGATTAAGAACAAAACTTTTCAACTCCACGCCAATATAGGAGAATATTTCCAAAATGCCGGAAACAAACAGAATGTTTCCAACAAAAAATCAAAACCTGCAAAAAAATGGAGAAGGAATTCGAGATTTCACAAAGGGGTGGCGTTTTTAAAAAAACATCGTAATGTTCTTAGAAAAGCAGAAGCCAGACACGGAATTCACAAGGAATTAATTGCCGCCATCATCGGCATCGAAACCAATTTCGCCGATCATAAATACCGTGGTAAGTTCTATGCCTTTAATTCTTTAGTATCCCAGTATATTTTTACAAACCGGGAGGATTTTGCAATCCGCGAAATTACAGCCCTTTATAAACTTTCACGCAAGACCGGGCAATCGATGCAGTATTTGAAAAGTTCATACGCCGGCGCCATTGGCTGGGGGCAGTTTCTTCCTTCTTCACTCATGGCTTATTTTGTAAAAAAGAACGGGAGAAAGCATTGCCTGAATCCTTTTTCCATTGAAGATACCGTTTTAAGCGTGGAAAATTACTTGTATAAACACCAGCTCTCAAAAGCCAATATAAACGATGAAGACAGCAGATACGAAGCAGTGTATGCATATAACCACAGCGACGATTATGTTGAAGCGGTTCTCTCGATTTACGACAAACTTCGTGATCACCGCTCCACCGTAAAAAAAGATACTGGCAAAGAAAGTTGACCGATTTGACAATACAGTTTATACATAGTCTGGAAAAAGCGTTGATGCAATCTTATAAAATATTTACAGGTGGCATAAAATGAAATTCAAATATTCTTTCATAGCATTTTTTCTAGTCTTTATTTTTCTGGCTTGCGCTTCCCATAATACGAATGCCAAAAAAATACCTGATTCAGTCATCAACTCCAGACTTAAGGAATTGAAACAGCATTTGGTTAATAAGGGGGTGCCCGGAAAATGGTTTGATGACCAGATTGATGATTATTCTTTCCAATTTCACTCCAATATAGATCACTATTTTCAAAAATCAGCGGAAAAGCAGATTGATCGCGATAAAAAACATACTCTTGAATGGTACTTTGCCCTGATTGGCGTAGATGCCAAAATCAATAAAGGAAAGTCTTTTATCAAAAGGTATCATGATGTTTTAAGCCGCGCCGAGGCAAAGCACGGAATTCATAAGGAATTGATTGCCGCCATTATTGGCATTGAAACCAATTACGCCGATAATCGTTATCGCGGTAAATTTTATGTTTTCAATTCTTTGGTATCCCAGTACATCTTCACAAACCGGAAAAATTTTGCTATTCGTGAACTGACATCTCTTTACAAATTTTCGCGAAAAACGGATCAATCTCCATGGCTCAAGGGTTCCTACGCCGGCGCGATCGGTTGGGGACAATTTATCCCGTCCTCCCTTTTATCTTTCTTTGTTGACGAACACGGCAAGAATGACGACGTTGATCCGTTCTCAGTGGAAGATACCATTTTCAGCATAGAAAACTATCTTCACAAGAACGGATTATTCAAAGGCAACATAGGAAATTCCGGCAGCAGATACAGCGCTGTTTATTCGTACAATCACAGTGATGTCTACGTGAAGGCAGTTCTCTATATTTATAAGGGGCTGAGAAATTAATGCCGGTCAGATGAGAATAATGCACAAAAAGCAGGTGAATAGTTAATTTTTTTGGAATTCCTTTTTATCTTTGCGATAAGCCATATAACTGTGCAGAAGCCAGCCGATTATAAAACCCATCAACAATGAGAAGAAAAGAAGCACCGCCCGCGACATGGACATTTCCCAGAATAAAAATTTTACAGTCACAACGTCAATATTTTGAGCCACAAAAATCAAGGCAAACAAAACAAGGATAGCAATGAGTCCCATTTTGAAATTCATTTTTTCCCCTCCTAAAGTATAATTTTAAGAATGACTTATTTTTCTATTTTGACTCTTTACGCAGACTATACTTAATCATTTTCAACTGCAACCCCTTGCGGCTCAGACCCATTTTTTTGGCCGCCTGAGTAACATTTCCGCCGGATTCTTCAAGACATTTTATAATCATTTGCCTCTCAACATTCTCCACTTGATCACGCATGTATTCTTTAAAAGGCTTTTTATCGTCACCGGCCGTAACTTTTGCGGCCATACTGGCGGCGCCTTTAAATTCGGCAGGAATTTCATTGGAGGTAATGAAATTATTTTTTGACAATAGCATCATTCTCTCGATAAGATTTTCCAATTCACGTATATTACCCGGCCATTCATAGCGTAAAAGCATTGCCTTGACATCCTCGTCCATGCTCACAGCAAGTCCCATCTTTTTGTTAAATTTCTCCAGAAAATAATCAATTAAAGGCAGAACGTCTTCCTTTCTTTCCCGGAGAGGCGGAATGTCAATGGGAAAAACATTAAGGCGATAATATAAATCTTCACGAAAATTTCCCGCCTGAACCTGACGCAACAGGTTCTGATTGGTCGCAGCAATGATCCGCACATCGACCTTAATGGTCCTCAATCCACCGACCCTTTCAAATTCCTGTTCCTGAATGACACGCAGAAGCTTAACCTGCATCTCGCGGGGAATCTCCGCCACTTCATCAAGAAAAAGAGTCCCTTTATGAGCCAGTTCAAACTTGCCCGGCTTGGTCACAGCGGCACCCGTATAGGCTCCTTTTTCATAACCGAACAGTTCGCTTTCCATCAACGTTTCTGCAATGGCAGCGCAATTGATTTTAATCAGCGGATTTTTTCTGCGCGGAGAATTATAATGAATCGCATCGGCGACAAGTTCCTTGCCTGTGCCTGTCTCACCGGTAATCATAACCGTCGTAGTCGTCTGCGCCACCCGCTTAATGGCTTCGAATATTTCCATGGTTTTTTGGCTTGTCCCGATCATGCCGATTCGTTCAATTTCCGAGGGCGCCAAAGACAATTCGCTTTCTTTTAAAACACGCGTTTTTATGGCCTTGGAAACAATATTTTTCAAATCATCCAGATCAAAAGGTTTCGTAATATAATCAAAGGCGCCTTTTTTCAGCGCTTCAACAGCGGTGGCAATCGTTCCATGGGCGGTAATCATAATCACGGGGATTTCCGGATACCGCTCGGCAATACGGATCAGTAATTCCATGCCATCGACATCGGGCATTTTCAAATCGGTGATTACCACGGCAAACTTGTTTGATTGTAATATTTGCAGAGCTTCCTTTCCGTTGGACGCAGCGGAAACCTCATATCCTTCTTTTTTAAGCATGGCGGATAAAACCAGCCGCATATTCAATTCATCATCAACAATTAATATCTTTTTCATGGATCGTCATTATTACGCTTTAACATTTTAATCAAGACGGATTGTACGCAGTCCCTAATCGGCTGCTTTCAACCTGATAACAAATTCCGTACCCACATCAGGGGTTGATTTTACGCGAATACTCCCGCCGTGTTCCTTGATTATTTTCTGACAAATGGCCAGCCCCAAACCAACACCCCTTTCTTTGGTCGTAAAAAAGGGTTTAAAAATATCCTTTAAACTATCTTTGGCTATTCCTTTTCCCATATCCCGAATCGTAACGCTTATTTCACTGTCAGCGTCGGATTTTTCAAATGCCGTACAAAAAGTTAAAACTCCGCCGCTCGGCATTGATTCTATGGCGTTGAGCGCTATATTCAGAATCACCTGCATAAACTGCTGTTCGTCCACTTCCGCCTCCGGCAGATTATCATCCAGTTCCTGAATGATGGTAATTGCTTCGACCAGCTTATTGGCAGCGATAATGGAATTTGCTTTTTTGACAATCGTATTGATGTTTTGAAGTTTAAGATTGAGTTGATAGGGTCGCGCGTAATCCAGAAACTTACTGACGACATTATTCAGTCTGTCCGTCCCGTCGACAATCACGTCTAACAGTTCCCGCTGCTCGGACGTGGAAACTTCCGATTTCAGATACTGCGCCGCGCCTTTGATGGAACCGAGCGGATTACGGATCTCATGAGCAACAACAGGCGCCATTTCCGACAGCATCAGGGCTTTTTCCCTTTCCAGCTTTTCATCAAATTCATAGAGCGACGTAAAAACGTCTTTGCTCTCGGGGTAAAAATAACTGAATATTTTTCTTAAAATCATCTTCATTGGCGATAAAGAAATCACCACAAGAAAAGAGGCCACTAATAATCCTGCAAGGGGAGGATTTCCCTCGAAAAATTTCACGGTAAAATAAAAAATAACAGTTCCCGCGACTGCGCTGACAAAAATAACCAGCGATCGGGCAAAGAAATCGTGCAGCTCTCGAAGCTGCGGGTAAGCAATAATCAGCAAAATAAAATACAGCAGAAGCGAAGAAACCATGCCGTTTATTTCCGGCAAGTTTAATCCCCCGTAATTTAACAAATTAATATGGCTTAAAATCAAGGCAATGGGACCCGCTGCGAGCAAATACCCCAGCCGCTGCTTTTCAGTGCCCGACGGTAATTTTTTAACATCCCAGATCAGCGCAATATAACAGATGACAAACGATGAAAGCATGTACGCTACGATAGCCTTACGAAAATAAATTGACATGGCGAATGGCGTAAACACAAAAGCAGCTCCGCATAGGCTTGCCAGAACAAAGGCCATAAAAATCCTTCGGGAAATAAACGATTTGTTTCGGGTCAAATTATGGAAAAACCAAAGCGCGGCAGGCGCAATGGCTAATTTTCCAAGATAACTTATCTTCAAAAAGAAACCATAATGAAAAATGTCCCCCAGTGTCATTGCTGCCTGTGAAACAAAAACAGCCGCGCATAAACCGGCGAATGAGGCCTGCAATTTATCCTTCTTACCGGTGATCATCAGCGAAACGGCAATGGTAAAACTGGTTGCGGCTAAAATAAATGTATCCATCATTATTTTTGAAAAATCATTTTCACAGAATTATTCGATATGAATTTATATTTTTTATACTTAGAACGATTCAGAAATATCATACTGCAACGGCAGCATTGACTGACACACCTATTTGCCAAAACCGGCGAGAGATACTTTAAATAAGAATCTGACATCGTCTTCCGTCTCGGTGTAATCCAGTCCCATGCTCCAGCACTGTTTGTGATAAACCACTCCTATTGAATTTTCTATCTTCCGGGAGTTGAGCAGATCGTGTCTTAGAGCGAATGTGCCGTAAATATTATCGGTGATCACCGCTTTCACCCCCAGATTGATTTCTTCGACAGAATCCTCCACATGACGATAACCAATCAGCAATGCATCACCCCGCCAATCTCTGACATGCAAATCATAGCTGTTTTGTTTCCAGCCACTGTAAAAATTATATTGGTCGCGTACCCGTAAAGAAAAGTACTGATGCGGACTCAGGTCGAATTCTATCCCCATATCGGCAAAGGGTCTTCTTTCCGGATCACGCCTGTCCATATCTCTACGGGCTTCGTGTATGTCGTACGTTTGAAATAATCGGAATCGCAAGAATTCCAGATAACGGTGAGAGCCCTCGTCACCTTTGACTCTGGCCGTAAGAGTATTGGTGAGCGACCAGGCAACTGCGTTTTGGCCCATCACCGTTTCGCCTGATAAAATCGGCGCAGACGTTGTAAATAATGAAAATGCCGGGAAATAATAATCGGGGACGTTATCCGTGGACACATCGGGAATATAGGAATAGATTATTTCCGGCTTTATTTCGTGTCTGATTTTTTCCCAGCCTTTCATATCGACATCGAATACCCGGGAAACCTGGCTCGTTAAAGAAACCGAGGCGTTATAAAGCGTTCTGTCGCTTGTTTTATTCTTATCCTTTGACCTTCTTCGTGAGTCATCCTGATGATCATCACGGCTCCAGTAAGTCTCCTTGAAGGTAAACTGTGGCGTTAATTTCGCGTAATGAAATAGCCTCAGGGGCAAAGAAATAGAAGGCGAAAAATCAGCAAAATGTCCCTTATCTCCTTCGCCCCGGTATAAATAATCATAAGTCCCCGATAGTTCATAATATAAAGGCGTATTGAGTAACGGTTGCTTCATTCCCGTCAAAAATATCTCGGGGTACCTCTGTAGAATATGATTATTATCAAAAGCGGCGAAATCTTCCGTGTAATGAACTTGCCCTGTTATATTGTAATTTGACCAGCCTTTATAAAGACGAACAGTTGAATCCAGATAACGAAGCGATTTGTTGCCTTTGAACGAAACATTTTTAAAATCATCTTCATCTGTTTTGGCATAATGATCCAGATAGTAATTATTAGAAGAAAAATCTCTGAAATACCATTTGTCGGATACTTTTTTCAGATCGGTTCTTATATAGAACTGAGAACCGAAATCGGTCTGATGATTCAGATAATATGACCAGCGCTTGTGCATCCCCTGCCATTCGCGGCTCGTTGCTTCATCGGTTTCATCCGTGACGTGCTTCGTGTCTTCCATGAAATCACCGTAAAACGTACCGACAGATTTACTCCCTAGATAATACCTGAATTCCACACCTTCTTTAAATCCTCTTTTTTCTATGTAGCGCTGATAGAACGTCGCATCCATCTGCGAAGAAATCGTCCAGAAAAAAGGAAGCTCTATATCCATGCCATCTTTATCTCTCGAATAAGCCAGATACGGAAGTAAAAATCCTGTCTGACGTTTTGTCTTTGCGGGAAAAAGTATGTATGGAGAATAGAGCAAAGGAATTCCTCTTACCCGGAAGCAGGCGTTTTTCACCGAACCATAACCCTCCATGGTCACTTTCATTTCCCGCCCGGTTATTTGCCAGTCCGGATCATCTCCATCGCATGTCGTGGCGGCCGGCCGCTCGATGAAATAAGTATTCTCTCCTGTCTTTTCAATTTTATCCCCTTTGACATAGAAATGATTTCTCGAATAGAAAGCCTGGGCGTTGTATGCAGCGCCCGTTTTATCCATGATGTTAAAAATCAGTTTATCGCCCTGCAGGGTATCATCGCCCATCTTCAACAATGCGTTCCCCTGAGCTGTGGCAATATTGTTTTTATTATCCAGCTCCATATCCTCGGCAAAAAGCGTGGCGCCACTGTAGATTATGTTCGCTTTGCCTTTTGCGTGATACACATCGCGGGATTTATCATAATCCATGCTTTCGGCTTCAATATTGACGGGATTTTCGTCATTGATGGGCTCAGTGGCAAAAGATGGATAGCCGGAAAGCAAAATTATTATCGAGAACAAGAGAACTATTGTTAGATTCAATTTCAGCGGAAAAAACATTGCATTGTTTTCAGATTTAATTATTTTACATTCGCTTATATTCATACTCTTCCTTAGCTGATGAAGACTTCATTGTGTATTTTTAAACGGTTTTTTATTACCACATAAGGTATTTTTAGGGAATAATTGTTTTACTTCACCGGCCAGATAAAAAGAACCGGTTGCGCAGATTAAATCCTGTTTCCCGGCTTTGGCCCGCGCCTGCTCAATCGCTTGTTGCACGTTTTCAGTGGCAATGACCGCGCATCCTTTTTTATTGGAAAATTCCAGCAAATCGCTGACTGGCACGGCGCGCCTGGTTTTGATGTGTGTCAATATAATTGTCGAGGCCAGAGGCGCTATTTTCTGCAGCATTTTCCGGTAGTCTTTATCGGCAAGTGCTCCGAAAATAATAATCAAATGGCGATAGGCAAAATCTTTTTTTAACGAGCGGCACAAAGCGTCAATGCCCGCGGGATTATGAGCGCCATCCAAAAGAAAGATAGGATTTCTTTGCAAAATCTCCAATCTGGCTTCCCAGCGGGTATTGGAAAGCCCCTGATACATCGTCTGATCATTAACAGGAAATCTTTTTTTTTCACAAAGTTCAATGGTCGCCAGCGCCAGAGCGGCATTGGATAACTGATGTTCGCCGCGCAAAGGAATTGTCAAATTTTTCAAAGAACGGCGAAACCCCTGATAAGCCAATTCAGCTCTTTGTTTTTTGATTTTTATATCACGTCCGAAGCAATAAAGTTTCGCCTGGCGGCGTAAACAAATTTCTTTTAATATTTCCAAAACTTTTTTTTGTTTGGCTGCTGTGATGCAGATTCCATTTTGTTTAATGATACCCGCTTTTTCATGAGTGATTGATTCCAGGGTGTCTCCCAGATAAGCTGTATGATCAAAAGCGATATTGGTTATTACCGAAACAAGCGGTTTGCAAACATTCGTCGCATCCAACCTTCCGCCTAAACCGACTTCCAACACAGCAATATCAACTTTTCTAACTTGAAAATAAACAAAAGCCACGGCGGTCAAAAACTCAAAATAAGTTACGGGCTGAACGATTTTTTTTCTGACCTGTTCTATGATTCGATGAAATCCCTTGCGAGATATTTTAATTCCGTTGATAATAATTCTTTCCCGCACATCCACCAAATGCGGCGACGTGTAAAGACCTGTTGTGTAACCGGCGCTGTGTAATATGGAAGCGATCATTGCCGCAGTGGATCCCTTGCCGTTGGTGCCGGCAATAATGATTGTTTTGTATGACTTTTGGGGATTTCCCAGTCTCGATAAAAGTTCAGTAATGGATTGAAGACCAAAACGCATCTTATCAACATTCAAACTTTCCAGATATTTATAAGGGCTTAATTTCATTGCTATTATAATGATTTCTAAAAGTGATTTTTAATGGGCACAAACTAGCATACCTGATGAAGACAGGCAATGAATTTATCACGGGTATGAACCCCAGGGCAAGCCCTGGACCCTGATTTCGCAGCAAGCTGC
>CAYZRT010000022.1:0-1299 GCA_964480875.1 uncultured Smithella sp.
CACACACGTCACATTTACACCTCGGAGTCGGTTTCAGAAGGTCATCCGGATAAAATATGCGATCAGATTTCCGACGCGATTCTGGACGCATGTCTGGCAGAAGATAAACACGCCCATGTCGGTTGTGAAACAGCCGTGGGACCGAATCTCGTCGTCAACCTGGGAGAAATAACCTGTAGGAACTGGACCAAAATAAATCCTCAGGCTATCGCCCGTCAGGTGGTGAAGGATATCGGTTATGATGATCCCTGCGAGGGATTCAGCTGGGACACCTTTAACTATGTCAGCGCCATTCACGGCCAATCGCAGGACATCAAGCAGGGCGTCGACCGCGACAAGCCTGAAAATCAGGGTGCCGGCGACCAGGGCATGATGTTCGGCTACGCCTCCTATGCCACGCCGCAGATGATGCCTGCTCCCATTTATTTTGCGCACCTCTTGCTTGAGGAACTCACGAAACTGCGCAAGTCGAAAGCGATTGAATACCTTCGCCCAGATTCCAAATCGCAGGTCAGCGTGTTACATGAAGACGGTAAAGCCGTTAAAATTACCACCGTTGTCATTTCTCATCAGACCCGCGATGTCCCCTTGAGAAGAATTCGCAAGGATCTGATAGAGGTAGCACATCAGGTCCTCGACAAGACAGGCATGCTCACCAACAAGACCGAGTTCTTTATCAATCCCACGGGCAGGTTCGTCATTGGCGGTCCCAGCGGAGATTCCGGTGTTACCGGACGTAAGATTATCGTGGACTCCTATGGTGGCGTCGGATCACACGGCGGCGGCGCTTTCTCCGGCAAAGACCCTTCGAAAGTGGATCGTTCGGCCGCTTACTACGCCCGCTACGCCGCCAAAAATATTGTAGCGGCGAGACTCGCCGATAAATGCGAAATTCAGATTGCCTATGCGATTGGTGTTGCCAAACCGCTCAGCATCAACGTCTGCACCTATGGCACTGCTGTAATGCCCGAAAATAAGATTGAGAAAATTCTCATGGAAGGGGATATTTTTGATTTCCGTCCGGCTATGATGATTAAGGATTTGGGACTGACGACACCCAAAGGCTGGAGCTATCGCAAGTGCTGTAACTATGGTCATTTCGGACGCGCGGGATTCCCCTGGGAAAAAACCGACCGCGTGGATGCGCTCCGCAAAGCAGCCGGATTGAAATGAACAAAGGAAACCATCTCTAAACAAAAAACATCTGTGCGTTTTAAAAGCCCGTTCCTTTTGGTGCGGGCTTTTTTAGTAAATATCAGGAGAAGATTGTAATTAATTTCTCCATACTGCATTTTTATG
>CAYZRT010000022.1:1399-29515 GCA_964480875.1 uncultured Smithella sp.
TCTTTTAAAAATAATCAATAATGTTATATGAGATTGAAAAATTTTAGTGGGCTCCTGATGTGATTATCGGGAGGCGTAGAAATTGAGAGCGAAAACTTTTTATTTTATTATTTTGTTATTAATATCCCTGTTTTTCAACAATCGGATATGGGCGGCAGAATGGGGATTTCGGGGACTACTCCCCAGAGGGACCGGATACTACGATAAAAACAGCATAAAAATAATTGACAACAATATCCGTCAGGTATGGACTGTAACCCTGTACAATGAACAGGGGAAAGCGGATGCTTTTTCAATTCTGAAAAGGCAAGATAAGGCACCTGAAAATCCCGCAATGTTGCAGCAAGAGTCCACCCTGCTGGAATTTGACTGTGCAAACAGGAAATATAGAATTACTTCCATCAATATTTATGATGAACAAGATAATTTATTACTTTCCGTATCGGAAATTAATGACAAATGGCACGATATCATCCCCAACTCCATTAATGAAAAACTAAAAAATATAGTTTGCAACGGCGCTACGACGTCAAAGAAGGAAAAAATAAAACCCGAAAGATAAAAACAATGCGTCATACGATGATCTTCTCCTTTTTTATTATGTTGATTTTTATTGGTTCCTGTTCGGGAAGAAATGAAACGGCATTGGATTGGTTTAAAAAAGCAGAAGCCTTAATGGATAAAGACCCCCAAACCGCTATCAAATATTTGAACGAAGCCATCAAACTTCAGCCGGATTACGCCAGCGCCTATAATAACAGAGGAGTGGCCTATGCCAAACTCAATCAGTTTCAACGTGCCATCGAAGATTTTAATGAAAGCACACGCCTCAAGCCTGATTCCGCCAGTACTTATGTTAATCGGGGCATGGCTTATCTGTTGATGGGCAATAAAAATTCAGGCTGCCGTGATGTTCAAAAAGCCTGTAATATGGGTGTTTGTAAAGGATTGGATTGGGCCAAGGGAAATGGATTTTGCCGTTGATAAAACGGAACCCTATGGATTTCAAAATCCTTTCCCCGTTTCAATGGAACAAGTTTCCATTAACAGTGAAAATATATTTCTTTCTGTTATTTTTTGCACTTTTGCAGATTCATAAAACATATCTATTTTTAATAATTTATATTATAAATTGGTTAATTTATAAATGAACACATGTAGAATTATTACCCGGGTAAATCCATGACGGAAGTCAAAAGAGCTTCTAAAAGAGAACTGTTCGGCTGGGCAATGTTTGATTTTGCCAACTCATCGTATACGACTGTTATTATCACTGTTGTATTCTGTATCATCTTTCCCCGAATCATTGTCGGAGACGGCCCTGAATACCGTCTGGGAAATCTTCTCTGGAGCACGGCTCTTTCCATCAGCTATCTGATCGTGATTCTTTCGATTCCTTTTTTCGGGGCAATAATGGATTATACCGGAGCAAAAAAGAAATTTCTTTTCGGCAGCTATATCATAACCGTCATGGCCACTGCGGCTCTTTATTTTGTCCATCCCGGAGACATTTTACTGGGTATGCTGCTGATTATTCTATCTAATATCGGTTTTTCATACAGCGAATCTTTTGTTTCGAGTTTTCTTCCAGGGCTGGGTCCCCCCGAGGATCTGGGTAAAATTTCGGGATACGCCTGGGGTCTGGGCTATTTTGGCGGACTTATATCCACAGCCGTAGTTATCTTTGGTTTTCATGCCGATGTCTATACTATTGATAATTTCCGGAATCTACAAATGGTGGGCCCGGTGACCGGATTATTTTTCCTGATAGCCGCTATTCCTACATTTTTATGGGTAAAGGATCGAACCGTTTCCAGACCATTGCACAAAAATGAAAATTATTTTGTTGTCGGAATGAAAAGATTGAAAAAAACTTTTATCGATATTCGGGACTACAGAGATCTGATGGTTCTGCTGGCATCTTTCTTTTTTGCTTATTCCGGTTTGTCCATTGTTATTTCCTTCGCCTTTATTTACGGTGATCAAGTCGTCAAATGGTCGGGGTCGACGCAAATTTTAATGTTTGTCATCACACAGTTTACGGCAGCGGGAGGGGCATTGCTTTTCGGTATTCTGCAGGACAAATGGAAAGCCAAACAAACTTTTATCCTGACCCTCATGCTTTGGGTCGTTACCGTGAGCCTGATTTACGGAATTGCTCAGGTCACGGCTTTTGTGAACGGTTTAACCGGCGCTTCCTTTATGGAAGAACATGTTTTTCTGGTTATCGGATCGATTGCCGGGCTGGGGTTGGGTTCCACCCAGTCCGCGTGCCGCGCCATGGTGGGACTTTTTTCACCGGATACAAAGGCCGGCGAATTCTTCGGTCTCTGGAGTTTTACCGGACGCCTTTCGGCCATCGTCGGATTGATGGGTCTTGGTTTATTACAGACCCTGCTGGGTTTGCAAAAAGCGATTCTTATCTGTTCGCTCTTTTTCATGATATCCTTAATCATCGTTCTTTTCGTCGATGAAGAAAGGGGCAAGATGTTCGCCCAAAAACATACCGGAGATTAATCCGGAATGGTTGGCTTAAAACATTTGGTTTGACTTATTTCGATATTCGTCCCTCATTGTTTAAAAAAATATATCAATGATTATCTTAATAAAAAAGATGATAACTTTATGGAAGAAAATAAAATAAATAATGATGCCGACAAATCCATGGATGTTCTGCTCAGAAATATCGGAGAGCTGGTTGCGGAGCTGCATCCTTCCTGGCCTAAAACCAGAAAAATCCAGCCGGACAGTTTGCTGTCCAAAGATTTGGGATTGGACAGCCTGGCCCGGGTAGAACTTCTGATGCGTATGGAAAGAAGTCTAAACACCACTTTTGAGGAAAAAATATTTATCGACGCGGAAACTCCCCGCGATTTGTGGCAGGAAATCATCAAGGCCGGCCCTTCCCTCGCATCGTTCACCTTCCCGGAAACCAAAGCGCCGGTCATGGCCGAAACTTATGACTTGCCACAAAGCGCCAAAACGCTGGTTGATGTTTTAGACTGGCATGTCAAAAATCATCCGGACAGAATCCACATCCGTTTGTACAGCGACGATAGCGAAGGAGAAACCATCACTTACCGTCAGTTGGGTGACGGCGCTCAGTCAGTTGCAGCCGGTCTGCAGGAAAAAGGACTGTTCCCGGGAGATTGTGTTTCCATCATGCTGCCGACAAGCCGGGAATACTTTTTTACTTTTCTGGGTATCTTACTGGCGGGAGGCGTACCCGTGCCGATCTATCCGCCGTTTCGCATGAACCAGCTTGAAGACCATTTACGGCGTCATGTTGCTATTCTCAATAACTGCAGAGCAAAGATGATGGTGATTATTCCTGAAGCCAAACGGTTTGCGCAGGCACTCAGAGCGCAGGTGGACAGTATGCGCACTCTGGCGACTTTTCAGGAACTGACGTCAGGCAAAACAGCCTATCAAAAATTCAATCCGGCCGAAAATGATCTGGCCTTTCTGCAGTATACCTCCGGCAGTACCGGCAATCCCAAAGGAGTCATGCTCACGCACGCCAATCTTCTGGCCAATGTCCGGGCAATGGGTGAAATGGTGCGGCTACACTCAACGGATGTCATCGTCAGCTGGCTGCCCCTCTATCATGACATGGGTCTTATCGGAACGTGGTTTAGCAGTCTATATTATGCCGTCGTACTGGTCGTGATGTCTCCGCTTAGTTTTATCTCGCGCCCGCAACGCTGGCTGTGGGCTATTCATCGCTACCGTGGCACCATCTCCGCAGCTCCCAATTTCGCCTACGAATTATGTCTGAAAAGACTGACGGATGATGATCTTCAAGGCCTTGAACTGTCCTCCTGGAGGATTGCCTGCAATGGAGCCGAGCCGGTCAGCCCCGAAACCGTAGAGAACTTCTGCCGTCAATTTAAAAAGTATGGATTTAAGCGAGAGGCCATGATGCCTGTCTACGGTTTGGCGGAATGTTCGGTCGGACTTTCCTTTCCGCCGCTTGATCGCGGTCCTTTCATTGATAAGATTGACAGGGATGTGTTCGTAAATACGGGGTATGCCGATCCGTCAACTGGCTCTGATGAGAAGGTTTTACGTTTTGTTGCGTGCGGCCGTCCATTGACAGGTCATGAAGTGCGCATTGTCGATAACGCCGGACGGGAATTGCCGGAACGATATGAAGGAAAACTTCATTTTCGCGGGCCATCGGCGACGGCCGGCTATTATCAAAATCCCGAAGACACAAAAAAACTCTTTGCCGGCGAATGGCTGGATTCCGGCGACATGGCCTACATCTCGGGTGGAGACATCTTTATTACAGGACGTAAAAAAGATATCATCATCCGAGCGGGGCGAAACATCTATCCGCAGGAACTGGAGGAAGCGGTCGGCAAAGTGGCGGGCATCAGAAAAGGCAACGTGGTTGTGTTTGCAGCGAAGGACAAGGTCAACCAGACGGAGAAATTGGTCGTCCTGGCGGAGACGCGGGAAGAGAATCCGGAAAAGCTCAATGCCCTGAGAGAGCAAATTAACACCATCGCGATGGATCTGGCAGGAACTCCGGCGGATGAAGTCGTATTGGCGGCAGCGGGAACGGTTCTGAAGACGTCCAGTGGCAAGATCCGACGGGCCGGCAATCGTGCTCTTTATGAAAGCGGCCGGATCGGCAAAGATTACAAGGCGACATGGTGGCAGATAGCGCGCGTTACTGCGTCCGGAATTTTACCGGAACTCAGGCGTCTATGGCATGGTTTGCAAAGCGTTTTTTATGCCGCTTACTGTTGGTTGATTTTTTTAAGCCTCGCTCCCGTGACCTGGCTGGTGGTTGTAACACTGCCGAAACTTTCCTGGCGCTGGATCTTCATGAGAAAAGTGGCAAAGTTTCTGGCAAGAGCGTCTTTCACTCCGCTGATTGTTCAGGGAACGGAAAATCTGACCAAGGCGGCTCCATGTGTACTTGTGGCCAACCATGCCAGTTACCTGGACAACTTTTTGATGGTTGCCGTGCTGCCTCTTGAATTCAGCTTTGTGGCTAAAGGTGAACTGAAAGATAATTTTCTGTCACGAATATTTCTTCAACGCATCCAGACGGAATTTGTAGAGAGGTTCGACAGAGGGAAAAGTGTCAAAGATGCCCGTCGCGTCACATCCAAGGCTCGCCAGGGCCGCAGCCTGCTCTTTTTCGCGGAAGGTGGCTTTACCCGTATTCCCGGACTCCGTCCTTTTTATTTGGGAGCATTTGAAACTGCCGTGGACGCTGATCTTCCCGTTATTCCTGTGGCAATTCGCGGTACACGTTCCATGCTACGCGATGTAAGTTTATTTCCGAGGCGCGGCACCATTACCGTTACAATTGGCCAACCTATTGACTCTCGCAGTCTGCGAGACGCCTCGGCACCGGATCCATGGACCACGGCCATAAAACTGCGGGAAGCCACCCGTGAATACATCCTGTGCCACTGCGGTGAACCCGACCTTGCAGGCCACTCATGATAAACACCCGACAACTTTTATGAATAATGAACGATACTGGACTCTGGAGCAACACATGGTATAAGTATAATCAAAGAAAGGTGCAATAAAGTGAAAACTCTTTATACACGCAAAATGACATTTAATGAACGCTCTTACGTTGCAGCCAGTTTGATCGGTTACCCCGTGACCATTCAACTTCTTTTCGATGGTGAAGGAATCCTTGATTTTAAACGTTGGCGTAACGCTGTCACGGTTGCATCAGAGGCGAATCCCGGTGCCCGGGTTGTTCTCAAGGGTCATTTGGGTTGGAGTCGCTGGGTCGATTCTGGAATTGCCCCTCCTGTGCGTGAAGTGGATGGAAGCCATTGGAATGGTTATGATCCGCACGGCGCTCCATTCCTTCAAGAATCGCTGCCTTTTCGAGAAAGCCCTACCAGCGAAGTCGTCCTTATCCATGGATCAACACCGAGGGTGCTATTTCGAACGCACCATGGTGTAATGGACGGCCGAGGTATCATGTTCTGGGCCGAGGATATCTTCCGGATTTTACGTGGCGAGAACGCCATAGGATCGACCTCCGATTTGACAGACGTGGAATTAAGCAAGGGTTTTCAAGATCAGTTTCGCACTGCCTTTCCTGTTGAACACATAGCCCCTACGGGCCAGCCCGAAGGGAATTCCCACGGTGTAACCTGGAAGCGTCGCAGCCTGAAGGCCAACATACCGATGCTCCTGGCACGCTGCGCCCGTTTGGCGGCAGAAGAAGCCTGGCGACATGCTGATGGAATTGTACGTTTTGCCGTACCCGTGGATATGCGGCCTCGCAAACCCGGGCTGCGTAGTACCGGCAATCTAACGCTTGACCTCTATATTGAAGTAAAAAAAGCAACAACACCACAGCAGATCGCCGATGACATTGCGTTAAAACTCAAACAGGGCTGCGAAGGGAAGATAAAAAAATTCGATGAGTTGCTTAAACATATTCCGTTATGGGTAGTGAGGCAAGCGATTGAAAAAATTGTTCAGAAACGCCATCAAAACGGTTTATATGGTCTCTCGGGAATTCTGACTAACTTGGGCTGGATTGATCTGACTCATTTTAAAGGAGGTGGCTTTTCCGCTCGGTCCTTCTGGGCTATACCACCGGCCACCGAGTATTTCCCGTTTTTTTTGGTCATGTCAGGATATGAGGGAAGATCGGAGTTGATTCTCTCGACTCCGCAAAAGCTTGCCAGCCAAGGAAGGCTTGATGATGCCCTGGAGCGTATCGCAAGTCAATTGGAAAATAACATTGTGAAGGAGTGAGCAATGTTATATCAATATCATAAAATTTCCTCTCTTCGCATTAAATGATTTTCAATATAGATTCTGGCCGTGAATAATGATATAAAAAATGAGAAGCTTAAATACTACAGGTTGAATATATGAGATTAATATTGGAAAAAACACTAAACAGAATATTGATTTCTTTGTTCATATTTTTCACTGTTGTAACCGCTGCGTATTCAGGAGCAATATATAGCTGTGTCGATCGTGATGGTAATCCAGTCGTCACTTCCTTTCCGCAAGATGGAATGAAGAATTGTGTTTTAAAAGATTCTTTTGAAGACCAATCTCCCCAAAAAACTGATGTTGAAAGCAAAAGCGCAACGGAGGGGAAAGATAATACAGCTGAAAAAAAAGAAAACGAAAATAAAGAATTAAAAAAACGAATAGAAAAGTGTATCGCTTGTTGTTCAGAAAAACAGACGGTCTGTTACAATTACACTGCAAACGACAGACTTTGTGCCGCAGGAAGGCAAAGCTGTATCGATACCTGCAATTCCGAAGGAGCCTCTTCTTCATCATGGAGTGAGTGTTGGTCTCAGTCTGAAAAGCAGACAAATACGGATTAATGATGCGGACATTGAAAGATAAACCACAGAAGGCCTCCTTACCAAGGTTCCGGATAAACCATTTATCGTTTTCTTAAAAATCCGTAACCATCACGACATGATGCTTCGTTTCGATTATTTCTTGCTTTTTTAAATAATCGTTCGGACTTTATTTTACAGGAATAATAATCTTTTTTAAATTTGAGCTTGTTTGATTAAACGACTGTGTGCTATGTCTAGCAAAATATTTTCTATTGATTGGAATTTTGAAACATCCTGCTTCAACAACATTCCTGAAATGGAAGGCTGAAATATTAAGCTTTGCTCTTTCAGTGAAAAAATCAGCGGCTGGCGAAAATTTATTCGTTCCTTTTATATAGATTGAAAAGATTGAAGGGAAATGCCCATTAACTATTTTATCGTATACAATCCTCTTACCTACCAGTTAATGGATCTGATGACGACTGAGCCCATCAGTCCTATCCATGTTATTTCCTATCTTACGGGCAGTGATGCTCGCGAAATGACTTCTGATAATTTTCTTCGGTTCATAGATTTTCAGCCTGAAAAACAGCGTGCGACAATGGTGGATGCTCTCGCCATCGAAATGTATGCAGGGATATATATTCAAAATCAATTGGCCCGACTGGCTAAAGATCATACGATCGTCATGGTGGACGGTAAGCGCAAATTTTTCTCACAAGTCATCAAAGAGAAAAATAATCTCCCGCGGGCCGTCTTTATTTCCACCATGAGTTCCAATTTCCCTGCCGCCGCTGCCGCCGCCATCGTGTTAAATCAAGCGAAAATACCTGTTATTATCGGCGGCATACATGTTTCCACCATGCCTGAAGATGTGGATCTATTTATAAGAAAATACGCACCGTATCCGCAATTGATTTCCATTGTGAAAGGAGCGGGAGATTCACCGGTTATTAATACCATTCTAAACGACCTGAAAACGAATACGCTTAAAAGCGAATATTCCGGATACACGTTGATTGAAAACGGGGTTTGGGGAAATTTTCAGAACCTTGAACCGTTGGAACCACTGAAAATAAATCTTTTAAACAGATTGCCGATTATTAAGTATACTCCATTAAAAGATTTTCGAATAAATCCTGTCGCACCTTTTACCGGATGTTTGTTTTCCTGTAAGTTTTGTTCAATCTCCACCCTGCCGAACAAATACAAATCGGTGCAGTTCCGGGATCCGAATGATTTTGTGGAAGAATTGAAATCCTATCAAAAGGGGAAAATTGATTTTAAAAACCGCTATTATTTTTTTACGCCGGATAATTTATTTTCCAATAAAAAAGAACTTATTGCTTTTTTAAAAAAAATCATTGAAAGCGATTTACGCATCAATTACGCGGTACAAATATCCATTGAAGTTGCTGATGATGAAGAACTGATGGCATTGATCAGGGCATCCGGAGGAACCCACTTTTTCATAGGGCTTGAATCACTTGACATGCGCAACTTAAAGCACATTAATAAACACATTGTCAGAGACATTGAAAAAAGCGGCATGTCCGTACAGGAATATTATGCATCCAAAATTAAAAAAATTCATGCTCATGGAATATCAGTCCATGGTTCTTTTATCGTGGGGCTGCCGTATGATTATTATCATTCTGCAACAGACAATACAGGAGTTGATATTGTAAATTTCTGTAAAATCAACCAGATTGGAGCCCAGCCCAGTACTTTAGTGGATCTGCCGGGATCTGTGTTCTTTAATGAAAGTCAGGAAAATAATCTGTTTATCTACGGCAAGAAAGGAACGATGAATTATTTTCTCTCGCTATCTATCGCTGATCTTGCAGAAACCAACAAAATACCGTCTGACTCTCTGCACAACAGCCCGCTGATTATCGCTTCAATGGTTTATGAAATATCGAATAAAGTCGGTGCACCGATTACGGCAATATTAAATTCGGCCGTAATATTCATCAGATCTTTCATGCATCCGACAAAAAATGGAGCCGGATTCAGGCTCTGGCAACGATGTATAGACGCCATATGTTCCGCGGTTTCTCAGACGGCCGTTAGTCTGTACAAGGAACAAGGAGAGTCTCTGGTAAAATCCCGGCATGGCGTAAGAGGTATCATGGAGCGGCTTTACAACACAGAAAAAAATCCTGCGATAAAAAAACTATTTAAAGACTATATTCATCAATTTATTGAATAGTTTACTTATAGGATCTTTTGTAATACGCCACTGGTTGGAAGAAAGGATTATCTCATGTCTAAAAAAATGCAAGGATGAGACATTGATTTCGCGGATATTATTTTGAAAAGTTTGGCAAATTCCCCTCGTTGTCGAAAAAATAAATTTTTTAAACACTCTGCTTTTTCAGAAGGAGATAATACAATGAGATTACTTTTACTATCCGGCGCCTTTTTAATCCTGCTATCCATAGCGATCGGTTGGCTGATCATCGCGAGAAAATATTTGTCATTGGAAATCTTTATAAGATTAATTCGTGATGATAAAAAACTCGTAAAGGCTCATATTGATTATATCATGATGGCGCTCATCCTTTTTGCTTTCTTCATTATCGGTGTAAATTTGCCTTTGCCTTTGATTCTGCTTGCCTGCGCGGGGGCGTTAGCTGATCCGGCTTTATTCATCTTTCTGTCGGTCAAGCCTGATGTCAATAAAAAGATAGGCAGTCCTTTCAGTGTAATCAGTACAATCGTATTCTTAATCACAACGGTTGGAATCGGCGGATCTGCATTTTTTATTATTCTGAACCTTATAAAATAATGTATATATTACGAGGTTTGTAATACTCATCTGACGACATAAAATGTCTTGCCTTTGTGGCAAGATTTGAATTTAATGTATGACAGACATTGACGCCTTAAAAGAAAAAGTCGCTTCTTTTCCAAAAAGTCCCGGTGTTTATCTGATGAAGGATGCGGCGAAAAAGATTATTTATGTCGGCAAGGCGAATGATTTAAAAAGCCGTGTGATATCCTATTTTACCGGCAAAGATACCCGTCCGATGGCGCCTTTTCTAATGGCACGGGCTCACGATATCGAATTCATTAATACCGCCACGCCCAAAGAAGCGCTGATTCTGGAAAATAATCTCATCAAGCGTCATCGTCCGCGTTACAATGTCACGCTGCGTGACGACAAAACCTATTATCATCTATCGCTGGATCCAACGGAAAAATTTCCCCGCCTTCAGCTTGTTCGCAAAAGGCTGAATAACGCTGCACTTTATTTTGGTCCTTATCCTTCGGGACTGGCAGCGAAAGAAACGCTACGCTTTGTTCAGCAGATATTTCCGCTGCGTACCTGCCGCAACAGGGATTTCCAGTTGCGTCCGCGTCCCTGTTTGGAATATCAAATGGGAAAATGTCCGGCGCCGTGCAAAGGGCTGATTGAAGAGGAAGCATATGGG
This sequence comes from uncultured Smithella sp., assembly GCA_964480875.1. Lineage (GTDB taxonomy): Bacteria > Desulfobacterota > Syntrophia > Syntrophales > Smithellaceae > Smithella. The sequence continues at coordinate 12,141 of CAYZRT010000022.1, forward strand.
AAACTGGTACAAAGCGCTGTGTCCTTTCTCCAAGGACGGCGCCGCGAGTTGATTTCCGAACTCAAAAAACAGATGAACGAATCGTCACAGGAACTCAATTTTGAGGAAGCCGCGCGCCTGCGTGACCGCATTGCCGCGCTGGAACACGCGCTGGAAAAACAAAATGTCGACTGGGGCAGCGAAAAAGATCAGGATGTGGTCGGTCTCTATGAGCAGGACCATCATTATCAGCTTTGCATTTTGTTTTTTCGTGGAGGAAAACTATTGGGCAGTAAATCGTTCGCCCCGGTCAAATCCAGGACGGACATGACCGAAATTATTTCTTCCTGCCTGACTCAATATTATGATGATGAGACCAATATCCCGGATGAAATTATCATCCCCTGCCGTTTGCCTGATGAAGATGTCATCATCGAATGGTTGATGGAAAAAAGATCTAAAAAAGTTGTTTTAACCGTACCCTCCATCGGAACCAAAAACGCTTTGCTGGAAATGGCCAATGAAAATGCCTGCAATCTCTGGAAGGCCGCGCACAAAAGCCGCGAGCAGAAAGAATATGCCTTGCGAATTCTCCAGGATAAATTATCGCTTACGAAATTTCCCGGACGCATGGAGTGCTATGACATTTCCAATATCGGCGGCAAAAACGCCGTCGGCTCCATGGTTGTCTTTCAGGACGGTGAACCGGATAAATCGAGTTACCGGCGCTACAGGATAAAGACGTTGGAAGAACCGGACGATTACGGAATGATGTATGAAGTTCTGTCCCGCAGATTTTCTCATATGGATAATCTTCCTGACCTGGTTGTGGTCGATGGAGGGAAAGGACAACTCCATGTCGCTCTTTCTGTATTCAAAGATTTAAAAATCAGAATGGATGTGATTGGTCTGGCCAAGGAAAAACGCACCTTAATTTCCAGCAAAGGTATGACAAGGCGAAAAACCGCAAAATCTGAAGATCGTGTTTATCTGCCCGGAAGAAAGGATGCCATTTATTTGTCTACCTGGCCGCAGGCGCTGCATATCCTCCAACAGGTGCGTGATGAAGCCCATCGTTTTGCTTTGCGCTACCATCATCAAAGAAAACAAAAAGACGATATGCACTCCGTTTTGGATGGCATCGATGATATCGGCGAGACTCGAAAGAAAATATTATTAACACATTTCGGATCCGCTAAACGTGTACAGGATGCCTCTATTGACGCATTGCAAAAAGTGCCGGGAATTGGTAAGTTGATGGCAGAAAAAATCTATAATGCCTTGAGAAATAAGTAGTTAGAAAAGCCCGGCGTATGACGGGGAGCAAGCCGAATCAGGGCGAATGCCCTTGGCAGGCACAGCCCAGCATATGCCGCAGAACACATAGCAAGTCTTCCCGCCCCTGGCGGGCGGGAATTAAAGGGCGGGGGATATGATAAAAGTATTTCACCCTCCTTTTCATTTCCTCTACCCTAAAGGGCACTGTAGCCATCAAGGGAGGAAAGATAAAAATGTACAAGTGATTAGGTAAATGAGTTTAATAACAATTTTCATTATAGCTGTCGGGCTCGGAATTGATGCTTTTTCGGTGGCCATCGGTATTGGCGCAGCCAACAATAAAAAATCATGGGGCCCGGTATTACGGCTGGCGACAGCCTTCGGACTGTTTCAGTTTGTTATGCCGATTATCGGCTGGTTGGCCGGTCTGACAGTCGTGGAAATCATAGAGTCATTTGATCACTGGATTGCCTTCGGACTTCTGGCTCTGGTCGGTGGGAAAATGATTCGGGAGGGATTCGAAAAAGAAAGTGCTGAGGAGCGTGAAGATCAGACACGGGGCTGGCCGCTCTTGATGCTTTCTGTTGCCACCAGCATTGATGCTCTGGCGGTGGGATTCAGCTTCTCCGTTTTGAAAAATCCGATTTTACTGCCGGCGGTCATGATCGGTATTGTCTGTTTTTTAATGACGGTAACAGGCATGATCTTCGGCAAGGTGCTGGCCAAAATCTTCGGCAAAAAAGTAGAAATATTCGGCGGTCTGGTTCTGATTGCCATCGGCGTAAAAATCCTTATGGATCACTCGGGGTAAATTATTATGAGAAACCGGATTCATATAAACAAGGCTCTGGGAAGTTTTTTTATAATACTTTTAAGCGCCTTCTTATTCTCCTGTTCGACTTTCATTTCCGGAAAATATTACGCAGAAGTTTCAACGGGTCAATGTGTGCCTGTCTTCCCCGATAAAGACGGCTGGTACGGCGGCGATGGCGCTTACTCCATTCAACTGGACACAGACAGAACATTATGGCTTTTTGGAGACACCTTTGTTGCTTGCGGAGGATGCAGAAGAGACCGCGTTGATATGGACGTTATCCTGGGAACAACCATGGGTATTTCATCCTGTTCAAAAAATAACGAATTTAAAATTCAATATTACTTGAGTCATCAAGAAGGCAAGTTTGTCTCATCATTTTGTGACAATGAATGGGTCTGGCCGCAGGATCCCTTTATTGTCAACAATATTTTATATATTCCGCTCATATCCATCGCGCCGGGCGACAAAAAAGAAGAGGTGTTTAATTTTATAGTCGCCGGTCACAAATTTGTCCGCGTGAAAGATTTTTCAGCAGCCGACCCTCGGCAATGGAAGTACGACTTCATTGAGTTGACGCCGGCGCTTCCAAAAGAGATATCAGCTTTTGCCCCAACTTCAGTTGTTTATAATGATTATGTTTATTTTTATCCTTTTTATGTTTATTCCAAGGAAAAATTCAACGTGTTTGGCAACATTCTCGCCCGCATTCCGACAAATCGCATTGATCATCCCGTGGGAGCCGTCGAATATTTTTATCAAGACGGAACGTGGCAGAATCATCTGAATCCACGGAAAGTCAAAATTGTCCTGGATGCCTTCGCTTCCGAGCTCAGCGTAAGATATCATCCCGCCGACAGGAAATGGATTGCAGTTTATTTGTCTATAAATAACAAAGGCGATCAGCTTTTCTATCAAACAGCCGATAAACTTGAAGGCCCTTGGAGTAAACCTCAGCCGTTGGGAGAAAAAATTCCAGAAGTTGATTCCCAAAGCCCAACGTTTGATAAAGGCAATTTTTGTTACGCGGGGAAAGAACACATTGAATTTTCACAGGACAAAAAGCTTATTGTGACTTATGTCTGTAATTCGTCGGAAGATATGCAGAGTCAGACCAGCTTCCTGCGCCGTAACCTCTTCCTCTACCGGCCTGTTGTTAGAGAAATCGTTTATTGATATTGGATATATTATCCTAGGGCGTTTTGTTTTGAGGATAGAGTTCGGTGTTATAATGTAAATATCATTGATACGATACATTAAATATGGTATTGTCGCTTATAAGTTAACTTTTCATTCGCCCCACAGTAAATAAAACAAATAATATCGGAGGTTTATTATGAACAAAAACTTCATATTGTATTTAGCACTTGCCGTTTTTTCTTTTGTTAGTTTAGAAGGCTGTCATCATCAAATGTCTAAGACTTCATCATCGGTACCATTATCATCCTTTATTAAACCAATAAGTGATTCAAGACAGATTGACAAAAAAACACCTCTTTCCTTCCCTGCCTCAGTATCTATATTATTTATTCCTGGTGGAACAATGACTAAAGGTGTTCATAATCCCTCTTTCTATGATGGTGTCCCGTACACTACCCTCAACAAAGCAGCTCAAGAACTTAAAAAACAACTGCTTACCAATCCAAAATATATAAGCTCTGTAACTGTGGTACAGGCAGACGAAGCTTTGAGTAATATATCTCTGGGAAATATCAGAGCTAGTTATGGAACAGATATCGTGATTATTTTATCCTATAAACAGGACCAAAGAAATAGTCAAACAGGGGTGGCCGGCCTTCTAGATATTACTATTGTGGGTGCGTTTGTCGTTCCGGGTGTCGAGACAACAACTAGTACTCTCATCGATGCAAAGGTTATTCATATACCGAATAACGCTTTAATCTTTAGAACAAGTGGAACCGATGAGCGTTCAACCTATTCAACTTCATATGGTGAGAAGAGTACTGCTGTAGATGAATCGATCAATGGTATTATTGCAGCAACCACAGAAATAGGCAATGCACTTACTAAAACGCTTTCAAAATTTGAAAACTATGACATTTCTCAAGCCGTACCGATAGCTAACCTGTATGCTAATGAATCCGGAAATATACAATCTAACGATTACTGGAAAAAGGTGGATGCTTACAAATCTTCAGGCGGCGGAGCGTTTGGTTTCATTCCTATGTTCTTAGCTTTAGCTGTGTGTTATCTTGCACGGCGCCGCAAGTGATCTTCTTAGTTATTGTTATTGTTTCAGCGGTAATAACCGCTTCTACTGATCTGAGCCGCATTGCCTCTCTGGATATATCGCTGGTTATGTCCGGGGAGATATGGCGTGTGTTTACCGGACATTTGACGCATCTGACATGGCAACACTATGCAATGGACGCGCCGGTATTTTTAATTGTTTATTTAGTTTATAAAAGAAATACTAGCGGGCTTATTTCCATTTATTTGACTATTTTTTCTGCAATCATTGTATCAGCAACCGTTATCGCTATGGGCGTACATCAGGTGTATGGTGGATTATCAGGTCTATCCTACGCGGCAATTTCAGCACTTTTACTTAATATGGTTATAGCCAATCCTCGGCGAATTCTTCTCTACATACTGATTCTTGCTTTTTTGGTTTACTTCCTTTTTTTACAAGGAAACACCACGGGGATAAATGTGGCGAAAGAGGCTCATGTGGCGGGCATATTGTCAGGGATAATTTTTGAACTGATCAGGCGCTATTCTAAATTGAATCAAAGACCAAGCCATCTGACAAAGTTGTAAGCGGCAACTCCTCCAAGATAAGAAACTAGCAGGGTCATAACAATGGACGCGAAAAACCATTTATTGTTGTTCATTTCTTTTTTCAGGACGGCCACGGTCGCGGCGCAGGGAATAAAAAGCATCATCACCACAAGAAAAGCTGCGGCTGACTCCGGACTCATAACCGTTGGCAGTATATTGGACAGACCATCTCTGCCCACCGTATAAAGCACTCCCAGCGTGGCGACTACATTTTCTTTGGCAACCAGACCGGTTAAAAGTGCGGTCAGCATCTTCCAGTCCAGTCCCAGCGGCACACCCAGCGGTTGCAATAATTTCCCGAACGAGGCCAGGAAACTTTCTTCCACTTCTCCCTTGGGGAAATAGGACAAAAACCAGATCGCAAGGGATACGACAAGAATTACGGTTCCAGCCTTGCGGATAAACGATAATGTCCTAGTCCAAATAACCATTAAAATTGTTTTTACATCGGGTGTATGATAAATGGGCAGCTCCATGATGAAGGGAGCATCTTGTTTCCAGAGAATTTTACCAACAAAGATCCCTGCAATACCCAGGACGGCAATGTTCAATGCCACAATACTCCAGGCCACATAAGCAGCGTTGGAACCAAAGATGGCGGCGGAAACCAGGGTAAGCACGGCCAATCGGGCGGTACAGGGAACAAAAGGAATTAAAAGCAGGGTGATCATTCTTGCTTTTTTTGTTTCAATGATACGCGCGCCCAGAACAGCGGGCACATTGCAGCCGAATCCCAGACACATCGGAATAAAACTCTTCCCGTGCAATCCGACAAGATGCATGATCTTGTCCATTATAAACGCGGCGCGCGACATGTAACCGACATCCTCCAGAAAAGCCATGATGGCAAAAAAGATCAGCAGCACCGGCAGAAACGTCAGCACCGAACCGACACCGCCGACAACGCCATTGAGCAGCAATCCGCTGAGCCACGGAGGCCAGGCTGCCGTGAAGGGTTCTGCAAAACCGATAAATTGATGAATACGATCGCTGAGCCATTCCTGAAGCGGTACGCCCACCCGATAGGTAAGAAAGAAAACCAGCGCCATCACCGCCAGCAGGATGGGAATCCCGAAAACCGGACGCGTCAGGATATGATCGATCCTGTCAGTCAATACCACTTGTCCCATTTTAAAGCGGGAAACGGCGGAGCGGGTGATTGCTTCGATCCAGTCATAACGGCCGTTGACCACGGCATGCAGGGCGTCTTCATGTTTGATGAGCAATTGTTCTATGTGATCGCGCGCAGGTTTCTGAACCTGCCGCTCAGCAAGATTTGTGACTTCCGGATCGCCTTCCATCAGTTTCACCGCCACCCATTCCGGTGTGTAAGGCTCATGAATATATGGTCTGACCAGTATCAGAATCTCCTGATAGATCTGCTGATGATCAGCGGATACTTGAGGCATTGCCGGTTTAAATCTGTATTCGCAGGAAGCGATCATGGATATTTGAGAGACCAGTTCTCTGATGCCGCTGTTGCGTTTGGCCACCATGGGAATAACCGGAATTTCCAGAGAGTCTTCCAATGCGCGGGTGTTAATTTCGATGTTTTGATCGGAGGCGACGTCAAGCATATTCAGAGCCACGATGACCGGCCGATTGAGCAACAGCAATTCGGCCAAAAGATAAAGCCCCCGTTCCAGAGCCGTTGCGTTCAAGACCAGCACAACCAGTTCCGGCTTCTCTTTAATGATGAAATCACGGGTAATTCTTTCTTCTTCGGAAAATGCAGTCAGGCTGTATGTCCCGGGCAAATCAACAATTTTGATTAAAAGACTGTCGGCACGATGGGTCCCTTCTTTTTTCTCCACCGTTTTTCCCGGCCAGTTGCCAACGTGCTGGGATAAACCGGTGAGAATATTAAAAATGGTTGATTTGCCGACATTGGGTTGACCGACCAGCGCCACGGAAATTTCCTTCTCAGTGGGAGGCAGACAAATTTCAGCCTCCGGAGCGATTCTGGAAACCGTAATTTTTGAAGCTTCACCCCGTCCCAGCGCAATACGGGTATTGGCAACCTGAAGCACGATCAGTCCGCCGCTGATCTGCGCGATACGGAACCTGGCGTTGGCGACGATCCCCATACCGGCAAAGCGGCTGGTAATGGCCGAGCCTCCGTCAATGGAATGAATAACTCCCTGATCACCTTCATGCAGTAATGTTATGTTCACCAAATCGCTCATCGATATAAACTTTCCAGATTATTTGATGCCGACACGATATTTCTTCAGCAGAAACTCCGGACCATAGGATTTTTTTGTCCGGCGTAAATTTTTGTTGCCCATGTCCTCTTCCAGATTAAGATACTTATATTTAGACTCCAGTCTTTTAGCCGTGTCATTAAACATATATTCGTAAATTCCGTGGTACCGTTTCGATGCCTTGGCGAAATGCAGACAGAACGTATCACCCGTCAGCGCTTCCCCGATGATAAAACCGGCCGGGTTGCCGGCAATGTAATATATTATTCCCCAGAGCGCAAGGCTGGAAAAATTTTGCAGGGCTTCGCTGCATTGTTCAAAGTCCGTTTTATCGGATGACATGCAGAAATCGTCCTGCCATTCCTGTAAAACAGTCACTGCATCGCTGAAGTTATGATCGGATACGGCAACTCCGTCGGCGATGTACGAAGCAAGAAATTGTTTTAAATGATTGCGATGGCGCAAGTATTGTTTTCCCTTAAACCCGGCCATGTTTTCGGTAAGGTACAAATAGTCGGATTCGCTTTCGTCATAACTGACGCTGAATTTGTCTTTCGGGAAATAAACAAGCCACTCCTCGGGAATGGGAAAGAAAAAATCTCTTGCTCCCAGAATTTCAGCAAATGTTTTGAAATCACACCCGCGCGGATCATTCAACGGCATCACATAATTTTGCTTCTGCTTATTCCAGCCGGAAACGAACAGACCGCATTCTCTGGTCACAAACTCGTAATGGCTGATGTTGCGAAAAAGATAAACGTTGGCAAATGTATAATCGGAAATCTGTACATTCATCTGCCGAAAACGTTCTGCCAGACAATCACGGTGTTTCAGATCAATGGTTTCAATGTGTTCCATGTCGATACGTTACAATTCCTTTCCTTCGTCCGCTCAAAGCGCAAAGTTTCGATGGTTATGGTTAAGCCAGCGGCGTTGTTCTCTGAACGAAGGAATAACTTCCTCCACCTTTTTCCAGAATCTCGACGAATGATTCTTTTCCCGGATGTGCGTCAACTCATGGACAATCACGTAATCCACGACATCCGGCGGCGCCATGATCAGCCGATAACTGAAAGCAATACTGTTATCTTCCGAACAGGACCCCCAGCGGCTTTCGGCGGATGTTATGCTGATCTTTTCATAAGGCAATTTAAGCATCGTGCTGAAAAAATCAACACGACGACGAATAAACTTGTCCGCTTTTTGCTTATACCATGAAATAAAATAATGTTTTTTTAACGCTTTGTCGCCGCGGCAATTAAGATAAAAGCGATTATTCCGGAAAACAATCCCTTCCTTCTCAAAAGGTTCAAAGAAGACCTCCAGCGGAAAGAGCTGTCCGAGATAAAAAAGGTGTTCGCCGGTTTCGTATTCTTTATCTTTGAGTTGCGCGGTCTCTCTCTTTAGCCTTGCCAGCGTTTTATCAACCCAGCCTTTTTTTTGCTCCACAAAACGCCTGATGTCATCGGCGGATGTAATGTACGGAGCGGATACGATTATTTTGGCGTCGTCGCAAACCTGCAACGAAATTGTTTTTTTTCTTTTCCGGCTTCGTTTAACCGTATAGGTTATGTTCATCAATGCCCGTTATTTTCCGTCAACTTTATCGATACGTGATAGGTCAGTATCATAATTTAAATTCTAAAGCGAGTATGGAAAATCCAAAAGAGAGCTTTTCTCCGCTCAGAATTTGTGTTAGTTAAACGGCAAAATTTGCAGGTGGTCAAAATGGGAAAAATCACCAAATGCCCCTGGGGCGGTTTTGAAGTTCTATCGGAAGCAACCGGCCATAAAGTCAAAATAATTATTGTGGAACCCGGAGGGTGTCTGAGTTTGCAGCGTCACCATTTCCGTTCCGAACATTGGTTTATCGTTTCCGGTAAAGGCGTTGCCACGGTTGACGGCAAAAAAAAATCTCTAAAAGCAGGGAATGCAATCGATATTCCTAAAAAAGCAAAACATCGCATCCAAAATTCTTCCGACAAAAAACTGATCTTTATCGAAGTCCAGACCGGTGAATATTGCGGCGATGACGACATAGAACGATTTGAAGATAAATATGGTCGTGTTTAAAAAGTAAATTTCAATGTAATCAGAATCATTCTTGACAAACGTGAAACACGTTCCCTTACAAACAACCCGTTAGAACCCAATGAAAATGCTATTTTTCAATGGATTGCAAGAAAGGCAACGTAAAATACAAAAACCTGTCAATGATGACAACAAAGAAAACGTCCTCTATGAGGAAACATATAAAAACAGTGGATGGTGAAGCATTAGCCCCAACAGCAATTTGGAAGAGCGTAATCATCTGGAACATATATCCTTTTAGTTTAAATTATCAAAAAAGGCTGAACTCTGACTTAATATATGTTAAAAGGACATACCGTATGTTCGCAAAATCAGAAATCGGGGCTTCACAACACATAATTTATTTAGGAGGTCATTATCATGGGTATGATGAAGGAATTCAAGGAGTTTGCGATTAAAGGCAATGTTGTCGACATGGCTGTCGGTATCATTATCGGCGCTGCTTTTGGAAAAATTGTTTCATCCTTTGTGGGTGATATGATTATGCCTCCAATCGGAGTGCTTCTGGGGGGAGTGGATTTCTCCAATTTGGCTTTCATCATCAAAGAAGCTTCGGGAGAAATTCCGGCTGTTGTCATTGGATACGGAAAGTTCATTCAAACTCTCATCGATTTCGCAATCATTGCTTTCGCTATTTTTCTTGTGATCAAGGCAATAAATTCACTGAAACGCAAAGAGGCGGAATCACCAGCAGAACCATCTTCCGAGGAAAAATTACTTGTCGAAATACGTGATTTACTGAAAGAACGGAAATAACCTACAAAAAGGTCAATTTCTTTTACAAATAACATCATCGGATGGTAATTTTAACGATCTGAATTGCCATCTGATGATTTTGAATATCGTTTTTTTTCAACATTTCAAATTAATGGATTTTACAGATGCAATCATTTATTTAATTTATAGATTTCGGCCTGACAGTATTCCTCAAATCCGATTTTTTTGTATATTCGTTCTCCCATGGGAGTGGCCTGTAAAATAACATCTTTAAAACCTGATTCTCTTGCCGCTTGCATCGCAGCCTGCGTTATTTTTATGCCGCAACCTTTTTTTCTATAGGCGGGAAGCGTCGATACATAATATATTCCCGCTGTATTTTTATGCGTAAAAAGTAATGATGTCGCAACGGGTTTCCCATCAAGATAGGCGAGAAAAAGTTTCTGCGGAGAGTATGCATCGAGTTTAAATGATAAAACAAATGCACTGTAGGTATCTTGCGCACGAGCTGGCATTTCAAATCCATCGAAGGAAATATCTTTCCATACAAGCAAATCGTTTTTGCTCGTGACTGGACATATAATGATTTCATCGGTCAGCTTATAATCTGTCAATGTTTCATTTAACTGAGCCGCCATGCAAGGAACTTTTGCATACAACCGCAATCCCTTATCCTGTAAAATTTTAACGGTTTCCGTTGAATGTCCACGGGGATATACCCACCACCAGAAGCGAAGATTTAATGTTTCATAATATTTTTTTATTTCATCAACATGTTTTGCACTAACATTGTTTAAAGGGCTTTCATTGAATACCCAATTGATGTCGGAAACAGGAACTCCGGTACTCATTGCCGTTATGAGATCGACTCTTTTCAGTGAACAATTTAAAGTTCCCCAATAGCGGCAAACGGCAAAATAATTTTCTTCGATATGTTCGATCATGCTTTTGATGGTTTTCCTTTATCTCCCCGTTTCAGAATATTCTATTTCTGCGGAGTATAAAAAAGCCGGATTTGTATGTCAACTTAAACTCAAGAAGAAATAATATTTCAACGCGTTATCAACCACTGGATTTTTTATTTTATTTGACATTTTTTCAAAGAAATTCATTGACATGCATATTTAATTTTCTTATAGTCCCGTTGCCGGGAAACGAAATATCATACGCGATAATTTCGATTAAAAATCTTCTTTCCAGTGAAGGCACACGGATAATACTTAAGTTTATTGTAAATCATTCAAACAATTTTTCAACCAACCATTGATTCAGGCTATTCTATGCAAAAGGTCACGAAAAAAGAACCGACCGCGCTGGAGACATTAAAAGATCTGATCAGCCGTAACCGGGAATTCGACATCATCGACCTTTTCTCTGATATGCATCCGGCCGATATTGCCGACCTCATCGATGAACTCGAAGAAGAAGACCGCCTTCATCTCTTTTCACTGCTTGATGTGGACAAAGCATCCGACGTTATTCTGGAATTATCCGATACGTCACGCGAACAGCTTATCGAAGATCTGTCCAACGAAAAACTTACGGACATCATTGAAGAAATGGAATCGGATGATAAGGCGGATATCATCGCGGAGTTATCCGATGATCAGGCTAAGGCCGTTCTGGAAGCGATTGAACCGGAAGAATCCCAGGAAGTTCAGGAACTGCTGAAATACGCCGATGATACCGCCGGCGGTATCATGCAGTCGGAACTGGTTTCCGTAAAAAAAGACGCGACGATCAACGACGCCTTTCAGGCCGTTGCCGACGCCAAAGATGAAATCGAAAATATTCATAACATTTTCGTCGTTGATGAAACCGATAAATTGATCGGAACCGTTCCTCTGCAAAGCATTATTACAACGACACGTTTTGCGCCGATTATGGATGTTATCGATGAGGATATTCCCAGCGTTCCCCACGACATGGATCAGGAAGAAGTGGCCCGTCTCTTCAAAAAATACGATCTGGTCTCCATCGGTGTCGTCGATCATCAACAGCGTCTGCTGGGTCGGATTACCATTGACGATGTTGTCGACGCCATCCAGGAAGAAACATCCGAAGATATCTACCGCATCGCCGGATTGGGTGAGGACGACACCGTTTTCAACAACACCACCGAATCCGTTAAAAAAAGACTCCCCTGGCTTTATCTGAATCTCATAACGGCTCTTGCCTCCGTGCTGGTGATAGGTTTTTTCGAAGAAACAATAAAATTGATGGTGGCGCTGGTGTTCTTTATGCCGGTTGTAGCCGGTTTGGGCGGCAATGCGGGCAGTCAGACCCTGACACTTATCGTGCGCGGAATGGCACTTGGAGAAATTACCTTTGAGAACGCAAAACGCGCTCTGTTCAGACAGATTGCCGTAGGCATTGCCAATGGCGTCGCCGTAGGGATTGTCATTGGCATCATTGCGTATTTCTGGAAAGGCATACCCATTCTGGGGCTGATTCTCGGTCTGGCCATGATTATCAGTATTTTCACAGGGACGCTTGTGGGCGCGTTAATCCCTCTGGCGTTGAAACGCCTCAGGCTGGATCCGGCTCTGGGATCACACATTTTTTTGACCGCTTTTACAGACGCGTTTGGTTTTTTGACTTTCCTGGGTCTGGCGACCATTTTTCTGAAGCTCTTTCATGTATAGCCGGCTTTCAGTAAATGAAGAAATCAATTTTAACATCTTCATGGACAACATTTGAATCTGACTAAGCAGCAACCACTCTGTTTTTTCCCTGGCTCTTGCCTTCATAAAGAGCGTTATCTGAACGCCTGATGCACTCGTCGATATTTTCATCAGCGCCTTGATAAATACTCAATCCGAAGGTCATTGTCACGGTAAATTCCCTGTCTTTATATTGAAATTTCGTATTCTCGACTTTTTTTCTGATTCTTTCGGCAACTCTTTGTCCGCCTTCAAGGTCGGTATCGACAAGTATAATCAAAAATTCTTCTCCCCCCCATCGTGAAGGACAATCAATATTGCGAACCTGGTTCACTAAAATACTTCCTATTGTTTGCAGAACGTAATCTCCGGTGTCATGTCCGTAAGTGTCGTTCAGGTTTTTAAAATTATCTATATCGCCCATAATCACTGCAAAAGGCTTTCCCATGCGCGAATGACGTTCCCGCTCGATTTCCATCTTCTCTATTATATTTCTACGGTTGGAAAGTCCCGTCAGTAAATCATGTTTGGAAGCATTTTCGAAATTGTCTCTTTCCTGCTGAATATAACGAATAAGCAATTGTTGCGATGACTCATAATAATACATAACAAATGTCAGTATTAAATAAATAATGCTGAAGCGCACAACCATGGAACGGGAATACGGCGGTGAATGGAACAGGTTTTCGGGTGCTGCCATTAAAAAAAGACCTGCACAGAAAGAGACCAGGACAATCATCAAACCTTTCTTATCTCCCATGACCGAAAACGATACGGCCGGGAGCACAAAAGCCCATAAAAATATGGAAACGTCTGTTCTGCCGAAGATTGTTGTACCGATAAAAATCAATATACTGCCGGCACCAATGATCCAGTAAGCAATGGGTGTTTTTTTTCTTTGACGCATATAAAGAAGCACCGAAAGAGCGCCAAAAACAGTCAGCATGTTATAGGCAACAATGGAATACTTATGATTATACATATGGTAAAGGGAGAATACGGAAAAGCTGATTGCGATGATCAGCAGAGCGAACACTGCCGATATCCGCCTGCGTCTTTCTTCCGGATCAAGCTCGGAAGCACTGCCGATCTTCATCAAAAAGCGAATGAGACGTGAACCTACAATATATTCAGGGAATTTATTCTGCACGGCCGCTCCTTACGCAGATGAAGTGTAAAAAAGATATTACTATCTGTCAATATGAAATTGATCCGATGAAACGTACTTTCAATGAACAACTCTATTTTCTTGGATGGCTTTAAAATGACAGATCTGAGAAATTTATTTTTTCAGCGCCTGATATTTTTCGTCAATACCGGCATACCTTGTCCAACTGGAAATTTCCCAACTCGGATCAGCGTATTCGTTGCCTTTGAGCGCAGTTTTCAGACCGCATTTAACAGCAAAGTAATGATGGAAGGCAAGACATCCGGTTAATTCCGGATGAAACACGGTCACCAGAATGGATTCATTTTCCGCCGCCGCTATGTAGTCTTCAATTTTTAAAAGTACTTTGACATCAGAACCTGCCTTAATTATTTTAGGTGCGCGAATAAAAGTCAGTGGGATCGGTTTGGCGACAACAGCCGGAATCAATGCCTCACTGACAAAACTGTCCAACTGACTGCCGAAGCTGTTACGTTCCATTGTGATATTGATTAAATTAAGACAGGATTTCTCACCAACAACCTTTTTAGCCAGTAAAATTGCTCCGGCGCAGGTACCCCAGATTTTCATTCCCCGATGATGCGCGGCCAGCAGGATATCTCTGATTGCAAAAATATCAATCAATTTGGAAAGGCAGGAGCTTTCACCTCCGGGAATAATTAAGCCAGCCAGACCGGTAAAATCTTCCGCGTGCTTAACTCTTTTACAGGCGACACCCAACTTCTCCAGATGTTCCAAATGCTCATGAACCCCCCCCTGCAAATCCAAAACACCGATAACGGAAGGTTTGTCGCTTACCAAACGCAGTGTCATAGAAACTTACCAGCCGCGTCCTGCAAGAATTTGTTCAGGAGGAATTTGAGAAATTTCCAGACCGGGCATGGCCTCGCCCAAATCCATCGATGCCTCGAGAACCTTTTGCGGATCGTTAAAGTAGGCGGTCGCTTTAACAATCGCCCTGGCGCGTTTGGCCGGATCGGCCGATTTGAAGATACCGGAGCCGACAAAAATACCATCACAACCCAGTTGCATCATCAACGCGGCATCTGCCGGCGTAGCGATACCTCCGGCCGCAAAATTAACGACCGGCAATCGACCCAATTCTTTGACTTTCAAAGCCAGTTCATAGGGAATGCCATTAACCTTGCAAAAACCCGTTACTTCTTCCACCGGCATCTGCACCAGTTGACCGATTTCGCGGTTCATCGTTCTCATATGGCGCACAGCTTCCACAACATTTCCCGTCCCTGCTTCCCCTTTCGTACGAATCATGGCCGCGCCCTCGGCAATCCGGCGTAAAGCTTCGCCTAAATTTCGCGCACCGCAAACAAAGGGAATCGAAAATTTTGTCTTGTCAATATGGCATTCTTCATCTGCCGGAGTCAAAACTTCGCTTTCATCAATATAATCAATACGCAATGTCTCGAGAATCTGCGCTTCCACGAAATGACCAATCCGCGCTTTGGCCATCACCGGGATGGTTACAGCTTTTTTAATCGCGGCAATCATCGAAGGATCCGACATTCTGGCCACGCCACCGTCTTTGCGAATATCCGCCGGTACGCGTTCCAGAGCCATGACGGATACGGCTCCCGCTTCTTCCGCTATTTTTGCCTGCTCAACATTTGTTACGTCCATAATGACGCCGCCCTTGAGCATTTGCGCCAGCTGGACATTTAATTCATACCTCTTTGTATCCACTTTTATCAGCCTCCTGACTTAATAATTTTATTGTGAAACTCAAATTTCAAAAACGAAGTGCATTGAAATTTGTAAGTTGAACAATCCCGCGCAGCGGAGGGTATAATACTCCGAAGCTTGCTTTGGGGTTCATACTAGTAATTATAATACTTCGCTGGAGAGTTTCCTAGTGCAAAATATCAAAAATTACCAGAGCATTCTTGTTTTAACGTTGTGTTCATACAGATATTTCTTAATATTTTCAATGGTATATGTCCGATAATGCACCATGGAAGCGATGAGTGCGGCATCTGCTTTTCCGGTAGTCAAAACATCGGCCAGGTGTTCGGGTTTACCCGCTCCGCCGGACGCAATGACCGGTATACGAACGTTTTCAGAAATCATTCTTGTTAAATTCAACTCATAGCCGGTTTGCACTCCGTCGGCATCTATGGAATTAAGGCAAATTTCACCAGCGCCACGCCTTTGAGCTTCTTTTGCCCACCACAAAGCATCAATTCCTGTAAATGTTCTGCCGCCGTTAATCACTATTTCATAACCCGAAGGAATTTTTTCTGACGTCTCTGCCTTTTTTACATCCATTCCCAGCACAATACATTGACTGCCGAACGCTTTCGCACCCTGGGTAATGATTTGAGGATTTTCCACAGCCGCGGAATTAACACTAACTTTTTCCGCTCCGGCCAGTATGACTTTGCGCATATCCTCCAGATTGCGGATACCGCCGCCGACAGAAAACGGAATAAAAATCGTTTCGGCGACACGCCGCACCACATCTATCATAATATCACGTTTATCCGAAGATGCCGTAATATCATAAAAAACAATTTCATCCGCGCCCTGTTCATAATATTCCCGCGCCGCTTCCACCGGGTCGCCGATATCCACATTGCCTTTGAATTTAATACCCTTGGTGAGTTTGCCGTCCCGCACATCAAGGCAGGGAATGATTCTCTTACTGAGCATTACCCCTCCATACGCAGAAATTTTTCAAAATCTGCAAGCCCGGACGACCGCTTTTTTCCGGGTGAAACTGCATGGCCACCAGATTATTTTTCGCCAGCACCGAACAAAACGTCATCCCGTAATCGGTTGTTCCCAGAACAGCCGTGTCATCAGTTGGAGCTGGATAATAAGAGTGCACAAAATAAAATTCCGCCTCCGGCGAAACACCCTTAAATACCGGATGGTCGCGGTACAGTTCAACGTTGTTCCAGCCCATCTGAGGAATCTTTAACAACTCACCTTCTTCAATCAATTTTTCAGGAAAACGTTTTGTTGAACCGGCTATAAGCCCGATGCAATCGGTTTCGTTTTCTTCGGAATAATCCAGAATAATCTGCGTGCCCAGACAAATACCTAAAAGTGGTTTGCCGGTTTTAAAATATTTTTTCAACCAGACATCGATATTTTTCTCGCGCAGATAAGCCATCGCCTCGCCGGCCGCGCCCACGCCCGGGAAAATAACATGTGATGCCGCATCGAGCTTTTTTGTGTCACGAGTAATGACAAAATCCTGCCCGATATTTTGCAGTGCCCGTGCCACACTGGTTATGTTTCCTGCGTTATAATCAATTATCGCGATCATTGATTGTTGAAACTCCAATTTAATGAGACCCAAACTTCAGAAACAAAGTGCACTGAAGTTTGTTGGTCGAATTATCCCGCTACGCGGAGGGTTTAACACACCGCAGCTTGCTGCGGATCTGTTTCCAAAGCTTGCTTTGGGGTTCATACCCGTGATTCTCTCAACAAAAAATTTTACGGATATGCACTTAACAATTTTTGTGCTCAATTTACAGTTAAATCTTTAACCTCTTATATATTTATTTTATTAACACAATTTTGTATCCGGTTAAGCCGTTTTTGATACAATTGTTAAACCATAACATCGCTGTTTTGTATCAGGTCAAATTACCTTGACACATTTCGACAGTCTTGCTATTATTTTCCTAAAA
>CAYZRT010000023.1:0-4371 GCA_964480875.1 uncultured Smithella sp.
CCATGGGGTCACTATAGGTGTATTGAAATTTGTAAGTCGAACAATCCTGCACAGCAGAGAATACTATAGTACCCGTGATTTGCGCCATTGCGAAAGTGAGATATTGTTGAGTATATGAAGACGATACATACCTGTCAAGAAAATTAAACCGAACGCATTGAAGCCCGATATTTTGAAATTTTTAGAAAAAAATGAACAAGATAAAATTTACTTTTTAAGCAGTCACTTGAATCAGGTATTACAAAGATAGATGGGTTCCGTCTTCTCAAGATGAATACGGAACCCATCTATAAAATGAAGGTTTTTATTGTATTAAGTTAAACTACCGGCATTCCGTGCAAACGGCCAGTTCGCTCAGGGGAGTGCCTGTTTTCTTGCTGATGAATTTTAACTGATCGACCGGCGCGAAAAACTTGCCGCATTTGGAGCAGGCCTGCATCTTGAAGGTGCGTCCCCAGATTTTTCGTTTGTCGCCGGTGGAGGTCATTTCAATGTGACCGGTGGGACAGACATAGACACAGGCGCCGCAACCGATGCAGACATCCGATTTTTCATTATAGGGCGTGCCGACGGTTTTATGGGGACCACGGGCAAAGAGACCGATGGCGCTCACGCCGACGATTTCTTCGCAAACGCGCACGCAGGAACGGCATAAAATGCATTTACCCTTGTCGGTATCCGCAACAAACCGGGGTTGCGCTTCCACGCCCATTTCCTTGGCCATGTTCTGAATCACATCGGATTCGGGACAACGCGCCAATAATAATTCCATCACCAGCCGCCGCACATTCAGCACACGATTGCTTTTCGTATTGACAATCAGGCCTTCTTCGGCAGCATAGAGACAGGACGTAACGATTCTGGTTCTGTTTCCTTTTTTAATTTCCACGACGCACAAACGGCAGGCGCCGGAACGGCTGACAGCCTCATGCGCGCAAAGCGAGGGAATCGAAATGCCCGCGCCGCGGATTGCTTCCATAAGCATTGTTCCTTTCGGCGCCGATATGTTTTTTCCGTCAACAGTAAAGTTTACCATGGTTCATCCTACCTTTTATTTTACAATGATTGATTCAAACTTGCAGCTTTCGATACAGGCGCCGCAACGAGTGCATTTATCTTTGTCAATGACATGAGCTTTTTTCTTCTCACCGGTGATGGCCTGAACGGGACAGACCTTGATGCAAGCGCCGCAGCCGGTACATTTTTCCGCGTCAATACTGTAGGTAATCAGCGCCTTGCAGACACCGGCCGGACAGCGGTGTTCTTTAATGTGGGCTTCATATTCATCCCGGAAATATTTGATGGTGCTCAAAACCGGATTGGGAGCGCTTCCGCCGAGCGCGCAAAGCGAACCGTCCGCAACGCCGGTGGCAATTTTTTCCAGAAGTTCGACATCGCCTTCCTGTCCCTTTCCCGAACAGATATCATCGAGAATTTGTTTCATCCGGCGAACGCCTTCACGGCAGGGAACGCACTTGCCGCAGGATTCTTCCTGTAAAAAGGTGGTAAAGTATCTGGCGACGTCCACCATGCAGGAAGTATCATCCATGACAATCATGCCGCCGGAACCCATCATCGAGCCGACTTCATAAAGTTTATCGAAATCTACAGGTATATCAAGCAGGCTCTCCGGAATACATCCTCCGGAAGGACCGCCGGTCTGTACTGCTTTGAATTTGCGACCTTTGGGAATGCCGCCGCCCATATCATAGATGATTTCGTACAGAGTCGTCCCCATTGGAACTTCAACAAGGCCGGTATTGTTAATTTTGCCGACCAGTGAGAATATCTTAGTGCCCTTGGAGCCTTCGGTGCCGATGGACGCATACCAGTCCGCTCCTTTATTAATGATCAAAGGAACGTTGGCCCAAGTTTCCACATTGTTAAGAACCGTGGGTTTGTCATACAAGCCTTTTTCCACGGCGTGAACATATTTGGCTCGCGGTTCACCGGCACGGCCTTCAATCGAAGCAAACAGAGCGGATGATTCACCGCAGACGAACGCGCCGGCACCCTTGTTGATTTTAATATCAAACGAAAAATCAGTGCCCAGAATGTTTCTACCCAGAAGGCCCCTTTCTCTCGCGGCTTCAATCGCTATCGTCAGATGGGTTACGGCCAGCGGGTATTCATTTCTCACATAAATATAACCTTCACTGGAACCGACGGCGTAAGCGCCGATAATCATACCTTCAATGATGCTATGGGGATTGCCTTCCATGAGGCTTCTATCCATGTAGGCGCCGGGATCACCTTCATCGCCGTTGGCAATGACATATTTGGGCTCGCCGTGCGCCTTGCGTACTCCTTCCCATTTGACGGCAGTATGAAATCCGCCGCCGCCACGACCGCGCAATCCTGCTTTTTTCACTTCATTGATAACCTGCTCCGGTGTCATTGTGGAAAGAACTTTGGCCAGCGCCTGATAACCTTCTATACCCAGATAATCGTCAATCTTTGTCGGATCGATCATGCCGTTTTTGCCGAACACAATGCGCATCTGTTTTTTATAGAACGGTAAATCTTCTTCTCTGAACAGAGTCTTTTGCGTTTCGGGATGACGGTAGAAGAGTCGGCTGATCACTTCACCCTTGGCCACGGTCTTGGAAACGATTTCCGGCACATCCTCCACCTTCACCGACTGATAAAAATATTTATGGGGATGGATGACGGCCATGGGCCCTTTTTCGCAAAAGCCCAGGCAACCGGTCGCCACAACATCCGCCTTTATGTTCTGTTTCTGCAGTTCGGCTTCGAGCGCCTCTTTTACTTTGAGACTGCCGTAAGCGCGACAGCCGGTGCCGGCGCAAACCGTAATCACATTTTTTTTCGGATCATATTTTAATCTTGTTTCTTCTATAACCTGGTGGGCTTGAACATCCTGATTTTCTTCCATTACTGTGCCCCCTCTGTGTTGATTTTTTCGATCATTTTATCTATCTTTTTCATGGTTACCTGACCGTGATATTCGGTGTTAATAACAACAACCGGTCCCAGCGCGCAGGCGCCAACGCAGTTGACAGTTTCCAGCGAAAACTTATTGTCTTTTGTTGTTTCACCCGGTTTGATACCCAGCGTGCGTTCGAATTTGTCCTGAAGAGCGGATGCGCCGCGCACATGGCAGGCCGTCCCCAGACAAATCTTGACTATATTTTTGCCGCGCGGTTTCAAACTGAAGGCGGTATAAAAAGTAGCCGCTTCATAAACCCGGCTGAAAGGCACTTTCATGGCTTTGGCCGCCGCTTTTAACGCTTCTTTCGGCAGGTAATTGAAGGCTTCCTGAATATCCTGCAATACGGCAATCATACCGCTCTTATCGTTGCCGTGTTTTTTCACGATCTGTTTTGTCTTTGCTGCAACGCTTATGGCTTTCGTCATTCTTTATTCACCTCGGTATTCTTAAAATCTCTGTATTAATACTCATTACCTTACTTAAGAAATTTCGCTTTTTCTTTGAGTTTATTAAACTCAGTGGTCACTTTCTCCTGAATAGTGTCAATATCTTCAGCACTCAGATGGCGGAAACGCCCCTGTCCCTTGAAATAATCTTTAATCGGTTTCAACTTCTTGGGCATATCCGGGGACAAACGATAATGTCCGTCTTCGACTTCATAAAGAGGAAATACTCCCGTTTCCACAGCCAGACGTCCCATAGAAACCGCCTGATTGGAAGGACAACGCCAGCCGGTCGGACAAACCGAGAAGCAATGGATATAGGAAGGACCCTTGATGCTCTTGGCTTTTTCCATCTTGCGGATAAAATCCAAAGGATAACTGGGGCAGGCAGTGGCGACATAAGGTATACCATGTGCAACCAGAATTTCCGGCATATTCTTTTTCCATGTTTTCTGGCCTATGCTTACTTTTCCTGCCGGAGCGGTCGTGGTGGATGCGCCCATCGGCGTACCGCTGGAGCGCTGAATGCCCGTGTTCATGTAAGCTTCATTATCGAAGCAGACATAAATCATATCATGACCGCGTTCCATCGCGCCGGAAAGAGCCTGAAATCCAATGTCCATCGTGGCACCATCACCGCCCATGCCCACGACTTTCACATAGCGGTCGTCAATCTTGCCTTTCTTGCGCAGCGCTTTGATGCCCGCTTCGATACCGGAAGCAACTGACGCGGCGTTCTCAAAAGCGACGTGAATCCACGGCACCTGCCAGGCGGTCGTGGGAAACATACTGGAAATGATTTCCATGCAACCGGTCGCGGAAGCAATGACGGTATTATCGCCCAAGGCCTTTGCCATCAGCCGCACGGCCAAAACCTCAGCACAGCCGGAACAGGCACGGTGACCGGAAGACAGCAATTCTTTTTTATTAATCAGTCTCGGAGCAAATAAATCAAAATTTTCTACAATATTCATT
>CAYZRT010000023.1:4386-29346 GCA_964480875.1 uncultured Smithella sp.
CTCCCCAAAATTCATAGGTGTCTGCCAGTTTATTGGCTTTATCCCCAATAACTTTTTCAAACATGCCCGTAAAATCGTTGACGGGAACATCACGTCCGCCCAGACCATAAATATAATTGTAAATCAAAGGACGCTGCGCTTCGGCATACATAGCGGATTTGATTTCTGAAAACACCGGACCGCCGGGACCACCGAAAGAGATGGCGCGATCGGTGACAATCAGTTTTTTTGCGTTTTTAATAACGGCCTTGATTTCTTCAAAGGGGAAGGGACGCCACAATCTTAATTTGACCAGACCGGCCTTCACACCTTTGGCACGCAGTTGATCAATGGCCATCTGAGCGGTTTCACCCATGGAGCCCATGGTCAGCATGATGATTTCCGCATCTTCTGATTTATAAGTTTCCACCAGCTTGTAGTTGCGGCCGAACATTTTTCCCCATTCATTCAAGACTTCCACAATAACTTTTTTAGAATTTTTCAGGGCTTCATCCTTGGCCTTCATGATTTCCGTAAAATAATCAGACATGGCAAAAGCGCCCATTGTTACCGGTTTTGCCGGATGCAGTGTTGCGTGCGGCACAAACGGAGGCAGGAATTTGTTCACTTCTTCCTGGGTGGGCATTTCGAACGGTTCGACCATGTGCGTCAACTGGAAACCGTCAATATTGACATTGACCGGCAGCATGACATTTTTATTCTCAGCAATCTTGAAAGCGATGATCGACATGTCAATCGCTTCCTGTCCGTTTTCCACAAAAAGAGATATCCAGCCAGAATCGCGCTGAGGCATAATATCGGTATGATCATTTAAAATATTCAGAGGACCGGAAACTGCCCGGTTGGCAATCGCCATGCAGATCGGCAGGCGCATTGCCGAAGCAATCGGCAGCAATTCGTGCATATACATTAACCCCTGTGAACTGGTCGCCGTATAAGAACGGGCACCTGCGCCGGAGGAACCGATCACTGCACTCATGGCCGAATGTTCGGATTCCACGGTTACGAATTCCGCATCAATTTCACCATTGGCCACCAGATCGGAAAGATGTTCCGCGATATGTGACTGCGGTGTAATGGGATAAACGGCCGCCATGTCTATATTGCAAAGTCCCACGGCTTCCGCCACGGCCATTGCCACTTCCATTCCCTTGCGTTTGCCCATGTTAACCCTCCTCGATCATCGATATCGCGCGGGGCCAGCATTCGTGTGCGCAAATGCCGCAGCCTTTGCAATAATCCAAATCCGCCTGAAAGAAACCGTCCTCGCTCTGTTGCACACAGCCTTCCGGACAGAACACATAACAGATTCCGCATTTGATACATTTCTCATTGTTCCAAATGGGCCTTTGCGATCGCCAACTGCCTGTATGATATTCACTGGCGCTTCCCGGTTCGGAAACAACACAGCCAATGGGAAGCTCTTTCCATGTTTTTAGTGCCATAATGGATATACCCCTTAATTACTTATTTTTATTTCGTCGTAAGCCCGTTTCATCGCGTTGAGATTCTTCTGGGCGATTCTGCCGAACCGGTGCTCTATAGATTCTTTCATGGCGTCGAGTCCCATGACGCCGATGACCTTCAATAATGCTCCAATCATCGTGGTATTGGCAATGGGTACGCCCATTTCCTTGCGTGCAATACCTGTGCCGTCCACAGTAGCCACCGTGCCCTTGAAATTCAGGTCTTTACGAATTTCATCAGGAGACTTGGGTGTATTGACAATCAATTTGCCGTTCGGTTTCAAGCCATCGGTCACATTGACCAGACCGATCAAGCTGGAATCCAGAACCAGCACCACATCCGGTTCATATATGCCCGAGCGGACATTAATTTTTTCATCCGCAATACGGGTAAAAGCGGCAACAGGCGCTCCTCTTCTTTCCGGACCGAAACTGGGAAATCCCTGGGCGTATTTTCCGGCAGCAATTGCGGCCACCGCCAGCAATTCCACCGACGTTACCGCTCCCTGACCACCGCGTCCATGCCATCTGACTTCTATCATTTACCTAGTCTCCTTAATTTTAATACAAAAAATGACTGTGATTCATAATATAGAAAAAAACTCCAGTCAATATCTTTTTATTTATTGTCTAATTGATTGTCATATTCAAGAATTAAGCCACTTACGCTTATGAGAAAGACAAAAATAATCAATGCCTTGGGAACCATTGATTATCACGAGGGGAAATTTTTTGACCGTCAGTCTTTTAATCGTTTCCGGTCTAAAATCTTCATGGACAACTATTACCACTTTTGGGACAAAATAGGACATCAAATCCGCAATGCGGTCTATGGAACAGATGATTTTTTTGGCGGAACCTGTTTGAACAACATTACAAACGATCTAACCTCCACCGCTCAACAAAAATATATCACCGGCATGCAGCGTAGTAATAACTTCTTCAGTAAGAGGTGTTTTTATTTTTCGTGTTTCCATTTTTTCTTTCGTTTGTCATTCCCGCGCAGGCGGGAATCCAGTATTAAATTAATTAATACCTTTCTTTTCTTTCTTAATTATAAATCGTTCTGCGACCTTGAACGCACCCACGGCAATTATGGTAATTAATGTTGCTGCGATCAATAATGTACCAACAGGTTGGTACCAGTAATTTGTGTGGCCGTAATAATTTCCCGTTTTTATATACCAAATGCATTGAAATCCTAAATTAATGATTGTTAACACAAAAATACATGCCCCTATCGTCTGCGCAACTTTAACCCAACGTATAGGATTTTTTTGCTGTCGGTGGTCCGATTTTCTTTTCACTCTTAATTCCTTTTTTCTGGATTCCCGCCTTCGCGGGAATGACAAATCAAATACCCTAAAGGTTACATGAGCGTCAGAGACAAGGCGCGCGAGGCCTGAGAAATGAGGCGTATTTTTTGTATACGCCGCAACGCCGATCTGCCCCAAAATCTATTGTAGCATTTTGCTTTCAAAGGATAACGCGGCGGCAAGAAGGAGGCTCTCCCGCATACGCGGGACAAGCATCCGGCGCATTACATGCCGCGACGAAATTCCAACGACTTGGAAATCGTCATCTTGTCAATATATTTCAAATCTCCGCCCATGGGCACACCCATGGCGATGCGCGTTAACTTGATATTTTTGTCTTTGAGTATTTTGGTTAGCAGCAAAGCGGTGGATTCGCCGTGAACATTGGTATTTGTTGCGATAATGACTTCTTTAATATTACCTGCGTTTATTCTGTTAATAAGTTCGCCCAGCCGTAGGTTATCCGGCCCGATGCCATCCAGCGGCGCCAGAGCACCATGCAAAACGTGATAAGTTCCCTTATATCCGCCGGACTCTTCAATGGCCGCCAGCGCGTCCGGGTCTTCCACCACACAAATCATTTCTTTATCTCTTGATGAGTCGCGACAAATGTAACAGACATCTTCTTCCGTCAGGTTCAGACAAATCCGGCAAAGTTTGATTTTTCTTTTGACTTCCACAATGCTCTCCGCCAGTTTTCTGACATCATCCTCCGTGGAGCGCAAAATGTAATTAGCCAGCCGTGCGGCTGTTTTTTCGCCGATGCCGGGAAGCTTGCCCAGTTCGGCAATGAGTTTCTTGATAGGTTGTGCGTACGCTTTCATAAAAACCTCGCCGTTGTAAATCAAAGCGCTATCTTTGATTTAAAGCGGCTTAAAAATATTCTTAAAATCCGGGAATGTTCAACCCTCCGGTAATCTTTCCCATTTCCGAAGCTGCCATTTCCTGCGCTTTGCGAACGCCCTCATTGACCGCCGCGGCAATCAAATCCTGCAGCATTTCGATATCTTCAGGATTGACGACTTCTTTTTCGATTTTCAGAGAAACAATTTCATATTTGCCGTTGACCACAACGCATACCATGCCGCCACCGGCCTGAGCCTCGACGGTTTTTGTCTCCAGTTCTTTCTGCAGGCTGGCCATGCGCTCCTGCATTTTCTTGGCCTGTTTCATGATGGTGTTAAAATTCTGCACGCTTCATCCTCCTTGTTTTCATGAACATTCTTAATGATTTTTCTCAGGAATTTATTTTTTCTGTTTGAACTTTAATTTCCACAACTTTCGCATCGGAAAGCTCATTCATTACTTTTTGCAGCAGCGGCTGCCGCATCGCGTCGCGCTTTATATCATTGATAATGCTGGTTTGGCTGCGCGGTTTATTGCCGTTCGCTCCGCCGTTCTCCGCACTTAATGTTTCAATTTTGATGGTCACGTTTTTCTGAAAGAATTTTCCGGCTATCTCTTCCAGTATCTGCTTCTGCACGTTTTTTATTTCGTCCAGAAAAATGAAATTTGCGGGAAAGCCGATGGTCAGACCATCGTTTTCATAACTTAAAATCTCAACGGAATCAATTTTTGCCGCCAGAATCGGGTTTTCTTTCTTGATGAATTTTTTCATATTATCGCGCACAGTTTTTAATGCCGTTTCGTTATTCCCTGGAGCATTATTATCTGCTTTTGAATCAGAGGGAAAATCATTATTGCCATTGGAGTTTTGTATTATTTCATCAGCGTAAGTCGTTGCCGAAACCTGCGGTATGGAACTTAGCGCATTCGCCGGCAAGCCACCCTGCAATCTTCTTTCAATATTTTCTATTGTCGCAATAATTTCACCCATCGGAACAATCGGCGCCAGATACGCCATCTTGACGATGATGGCTTCGAGCTTCATGCGCGGCTCCTGACTGCGGCGGAAATTGCTTTCTTCCGCAATCAGAATTTCCAGATATCGCTGTAAGGTCTCACGCGATATTTTCTGCACCTGATCTTTCAGTTGTTCAATCTGCTCCGCTGCGATATCAAAAGACGAACTCCCGTCAGCGGCAATTTTTACCAACAGCAGATTCCGGAAATGTTTGAGCAGCATCTGATAAAAATACTTCATGTCTATTCCGGCCAGATACGCCTCTTCCAGAATCATCAGACACGCGGCCGCATCCTGACTTAAAACCGCTGCAGAAAGACTAAAAAGATATTTACGGGCAGCCAGTCCCAGGCTTTCTTCCACATCCGCATCTGTAATATCCAGCCCGGCATAGGAAATGACCTGGTCAAAAATACTTTGCGCGTCACGCATGCTGCCGTCGCCCGCCTCCGCTATCCAGGAAAGGGCAATCGGACTGATTTTAATGCCTTCCTTGGAAGCGACAAGTCCCAGATTCGAAGTAATTTCTTTAAGCGGTATTCGGCGAAAATCATAGCACTGACAGCGCGAAAGAATCGTGGCCGGAATTTTATGGCTTTCCGTCGTGGCAAAGATAAAAATCACATGCGCCGGAGGCTCCTCGAGCGTTTTCAAAAGCGCATTAAAAGCCGGGTCGGTCAGCATGTGTACTTCATCAATGATATAAATTTTGTATCGGGACGACGCCGGCGCGAACTTGACATTTTCCCGCAGTTCCCGGATTTCATCGATGCCGCGGTTCGAAGCGCCGTCGATTTCGTGCACATCCAGCGAAGAATTATTGGTTATCTCGACGCAATTCGAGCATTGGTTGCAGGGGTTGGCGGTTGGTCCTTTCTCACAGTTGAGCGCTTTGGACAAAATACGGGCGACAGAAGTTTTCCCTACTCCGCGAGGCCCGCTGAAAAGAAAGGCGTGCGCCACGCGACCCTGGGCTATGGCATTACGCAGGGTTTTGACAACATGGGACTGACCGGCAACTTCCTCAAACGTCTGAGGCCTGAATTTTCGGGCGAGGACAAGGTATTCCAAACGAACCTCAAATTTACTGCGAATTGATATACTGGTGACCGGGTTTACCGCAACACATGGCGAACATTGCTGCCGCTGCTTCCTTCCGGACCTGACGGGGTTCACAAGTCTCCGTTGCGCGGGACCCGGCCATATTATTCTTTTCGTTGAGACTATTAATAGATAAATGAACAGGAATCAACTCAAATTTTTCCAGTTCACCTCAAATAAACAATGTTATTGTTTTTACAGAGGATTGCTGAACCAGGAATACTATAACATTCCTATTTAGGCGGGATATCCCTATGTGCTTCGCACAAGGGATAATTCGACCATTAAATTTCAGTGCACTTTGTTTCTGAAATTTGGGTCTCATTTCCCTCCACAATTTGGGATTGTTCAACTTACCAATTCCGCTGCGCTACGCTTTCGGAATTGGAGTTTCACAAAAAAATGGCGGAGAGAGCGGGATTTGAACCCGCGGTACACCTTTGGGGGCATACACACGATTTCCAGTCGTGCTCCTTCAGCCGCTCGGACATCTCTCCTGTAACAACTATTTCATAATATTAAAGAACAACACAGGTTATCATTTACATTTTGGAAAATGGAATTTATACAAATATCATTCTGCAAAAGATTTGCTGCACTTCCTTGTCTTGTCGTTTACATTATATTCCCAAAAGAATCTCAAACAAATTCATCTCTAACACTTAATCTGAATTTTAAGGCTGTTCTTTGTAACAAATATAAATTTATAATTCAAGATTTATCATTTCAGAACAAGGCGCATTGCCAAGATCCTTTTTGATGGGTAATGCTAAAGTAAATTTGTATTATTATTTTTAATGCCTTCCTCTTCAGCTATCATGGTATATGGGTGTTTAGCAATCGTCTATCGAACGTTAGGTATTTCCAAACTTAGCAAATACTTCTTCATGGTGAAAATTTTAAAAATTCATTTAATCTTGCTAAAGAAGATCGTCAAAAATTTAATGAAAGATAACTTAACATGTGTTACCTACAACTTAAACAGGTCAATATGTTAAATAAAATAAACATCAGTCCGGCAAGACAAAAACTTATTATTTATATTATCTTGGGTATTGCTATACTTGCTATTTACTGGCAGGTTACCCAATATGGTTTTATCAATCTTGATGACGACGATTATGTCAGAAAAAATCGTCATATTCGCTTAGGAATTGAAGGAATCCGTTGGGCTTTTTTTTCAGTCTACGCTCAATTTTGGCATCCTTTTACGTGGCTTTCCCTGATGATCGATTATAAACTTTATGGTCCGAATGCCGGCGGTTATCACCTGACCAATATCATCCTGCATACCTTAAGTACTCTGTTGCTTTTCCGGCTTTTGAACCGAATGACTGGTGCTATCTGGAAAAGCGCTTTTATCGCTGCTCTCTTTGCTCTACATCCTCTACGAGTAGAATCGGTAGCTTGGATTTCTGAACGCAAAGATGTTCTGAGCGCGTTTTTCTGGATGCTGACGCTTTCTCTTTATGTCTATTATACAGAGAAGCCAAATATCAAAAGATATGTTTTAACGCTCGTTTCGTATGCTCTTGCCCTAATGAGTAAACCCATGGTGGTCACTTTGCCGGTCATAATGATTTTGCTTGATTACTGGCCGCTTTCCAGATGCCGCATCGGATGCCGCATCGGAATTGAATCACAGAGAGGTAATTTGTTTCTATGGCAGTTGAAGGAGAAAACACCTTTTTTTGTTCTCTCCGCAATCTTTTCCATTATGACCATTTATAACCAGTTCAAGCCGTCGGGAGACGCTTTCCCTTTTAGTTCCAGAATCGCGAACTCGTTTGTTTCTTTTATAACTTATCCGATCAAGATTTTATGGCCTCATGACCTGACTATTAGCTATCCTTTTAGATTTGAAATTCCCGCATGGCAGGTCTTAGGAGCTGTTTTACTGACTGTACTCATTAGCACCGCTGTCATTGTAACGGCAAAACGCTTTCAATATCTCTTCGTTGGATGGATGTGGTACGTAATAACCATTATGCCGGTGATCGGAATCATTCAAAATGGAGACTACGGAATGGCAGACCGCTACACGTATCTTCCCTCCATCGGTATTTCCATTATGCTGATTTGGGGATTACATTCTCTGATGAAAAGCAAAAAGTTTTTATTCGTGGCGGGAATTGCTGTTCTCACCATCATGGCGGTTTTATCATGGAATCAATGTGGCTACTGGAAAAACAGTGTCAATCTTTTCAATCACGCTTTGAGCGTAACAAGGAATAATTTTTTAGCGCATAATGATTTAGGACTTGCCTTATATGAAAAAGGCAAATTTGAGGAAGCTATCCGTCATTATAACGAGGCTGTTCTTATAGCGCCGCGTTATGCTTATGCCTATCATAATCGGGGGGTTGCTTACGCAAAACTCGGTCGGTATCAAAACGTTTTCGCTGATTTCAATACGGCCATCCGTCTGAAACCAAATTATGCTATAGCCTACAACAACAGGGCGTATGCCCATTTCCTACAAGGGAATAAAGAGTTCGGTTGCCATGATGCGCAAAAAGCCTGTTCCATGAAAATATGCACAACATTAAAGATGTATCAAAGCAAAGGATACTGCCAGTGAATCTTTAGAGCTTCATTATAATGTAAAAATGTTATTCCATCAGTAGAAATAAACCATTTTTAACAGAGAGAGGCCCTATGACGATAGGCGCAAGAAATGTAACAACCATCCCCAAAGCAAGCTATGGAGGAACGGTAAGTTAAAAATCATCATTAAGGAGTTCATTTGACATAAAAAATCTATTTTAGTATAGCTGTATCATTAGCCTCTGATATAATTGCATTATCGACTATGTAAGTTTTTTCAAAAAAATCCAGGCAAAAGGAGAAGAGTATGAAAAAATTTTTCATTTTAACAATCGGCTTAATATTGTTTTTTTGTGTAACGATAGTACAGGCAGAAACAGAGGACAACACAGCTGTTGGGCCTAAACAATGGTGGGAAGATGGTTACGTTCGTCCACCAAAAGTTGAAGCTCCAGCCGCTCCGGTTGAAGCAATCACCCCCGAAGAATCTACGGCTCCAGTTGAAGCAGCTGCCCCCAAAGTTGAAGAGCCTGCTGTTGCGGTGGAAGAGGTTGCCCCCAAGGCTGAAGAGCCTGCCGCTTCAACGGAAGTAACTACCGCAAACGTTGCAGAACCTGAACCCCCGGTTGTTACTACCGCCCCCGCCATCACTGATAGGAATTTAGCTCCGAAAAGCAGTAAAGAAGGTATCCAAAACTTGATAAATAAATGGCTGGCAAGTTGGCAATCCGGTGACATGGAAAATTACCGCAGTTGTTATGCGTCAGATTTTAAATCAAAAGGAAAAAACCTGGATGCCTGGGTTGCTCAGAAAACCGCCATAAATAGTAAAAATAAAAATGTAAAAATCAGCATTGATGATTTGCAAATAGTAGCGGAAGAAAACATTGCCTCAGCAGCTTTTATCGAACGTTATAGTTCGTCTACAAATAAAAATTCAGGTAAAAAGATATTGAAGTTAAAAAAAATAAACAACGAATGGAAAATAGATAAAGAAATTATCTAATAATAAACATTATCAAATTGCAGATCTTTTTGTTTAAAAAGAAAGGCAGTGTCAGCAATGTCACTGCCTTTCTTTTATATTTTGTAAAATGAGACTCTATGAAGCGGGAAATATAAACTCCGCGGCCTGTTTGGGGGTTTACATTCGTGATTGACACGCAAAGCCGTTCTTCTTATACTTCACACATCACTCCCTCAATTTTAAAAGGAGCTCATGGAAGAAAAAAAAGTTGTTCGTTTAACCGAGACTGTGCAGAGCGCTGGTTGAGCCTGCAAGATAGGTCCGGGTGACCTGTCCGACATCATGCGCGATTTGCCGCTGATTCAAGATCCGAATTTGTTGAGCGGATTTGAGCACGCGGAAGACGCGGGCGTGTATAAAATTTCCGCCGATCTTGCCCTGGTACAGACGGTTGATTTTTTTACCCCCACGGTTGACGATCCATTTACATTCGGACAGATTGCCGCGACCAACGCGCTCAACGACATTTACGCTATGGGCGCGAAACCTTTAACAGCCATGAATATTGTCTGCTTCCCGATTAAAACTATGGACAAATCTGTGCTGCGGAAAGTTTTGCTTGGCGGTCTGGACAAAATGCGCGAAGCCGGGGTTCTGCTCATCGGCGGACACAGTGTTGAAGATAACGAAATCAAGTACGGTCTTTCCGTAACTGGCGTTGTTCATCCCGACAAGGTATTATACAACCGCGGCGCCAAAGCCGGTGATAAATTAATACTGACAAAACCTCTGGGCACCGGCATCATCAGCACGGCAATAAAAGCCCAGGAAGCCTCTCCCGAACAAATCAGACAGGTGGTTGCCACGATGACAAATCTCAACAAAAAAGCGGCAGAGTTGATGATTGCCGCCGGTGACATCCATGCCTGTACGGATATCACCGGATTCGGTTTATTGGGACACGCTTGTGAAATGATTGAAGGCAGTGATGTCGGCCTGCGTATCCATTCCCCGGCCTTACCTGTATTGACAGGAGTGCGGGACATGATGGAAACAGGATTTGTTCCCGGTGGGCTTTACCGAAACAGAGATTTTCGCATCAACCAGGTTGTAAAAGAAAAGTCCTGTCCGGACTGGCTCTTTGATTTGCTTTTTGATCCGCAGACGGCGGGAGGTTTGTTTTTCAGTCTTCCTGCAAACACGGCACAAAAACTTGTGGAGAAAATGCACGCAGCGGGCATAACGGATGCCGCTGTTGTCGGAGAGGTCGTCAAAGAGCATCCGGGTAAGATTTTTGTTTATTAAAGGAGGTACAACCGGCTTTATAAAGCCGTATCCATGAAAGAAGAAGTCTTTCCGATTAGAAAAGAAACCGAGCTGAATTTTAAAAAACTGACGGAAATGGTTCAGCCTGACGATTCTTTATTGCTGCTGATGCATGGCAGTCCGGATCCCGACGCCATCGCATCGGCCTTGGCTTTGCGCGAAATTATTCAGCGAACAAAAGGACTTTCCAAAAGTGTTTTCGTTTCCACCGAACCGTTAATCAGACAGCAAAATATTGAATTTGTTTCAGCTTTGCATCTTGACATTCATCCAATTAATCATATAAACATGCGCTCTTTTCGTTTAATTGCGCTTCTGGATGCCCAGCCTTCTTTTTTTGACGATTCATTGAAATTTCTAAAACCACAAATTGTTTTCGATCATCATCCTTATGAGGGAAAATGGCGCGCCGAACTTATGGATATCCGGCCTCATTACGGCGCTTTGTCCAGTATTCTCACCGAATATCTGCTGCGTTCACGAATCAAGATTCCCCGTAATCTGCACACAGCCCTGCTTTATGGCATCAAAACGGATACAGATAATTTTGATCGCGCCACGATCATCGAGGATATCAAAGCTTATTCTTATCATACAAAATACGCCAATATGCAGTTGATCCGTCGCATCGAACTGAATCAGACGCCAGATCGTTTCTTGAAATATTTCAATTTCGCTTATCATCACATGAACAATTTTCGAGGTCGACGTGTTTGTTTTCTGAACACCGTGGAAAGCGCTGATGTCTGCGTGCAAATCGCCGATTTTTATTTGCGTTTGATCGGAACGTTTTATGTGGTTGTGGCCGGAATTGTTGAAGACAGGCTTGTCATTATTTTTCGCGGTGACGGGTACAGGCAAAACTGCGGCCTCATCGCACAAAGGGCCTTTGGATTGATCGGCAAGGGCGGCGGCCATCGAAGCGCCGCGCGGATGGAAATCCCTTTGGATATTTTGAAAGAAAATGTGGATGGCGAATTGTCGCAGCGGAGCGTGGAAAAATTCATTTTCAGAAGATTGAGACGGGAACCCAAACATGTATCCGGCGCCAATGAATAATATAAAATGCAGAAAGGAATTTTATGAAAGATCTTGGTTTTAAAAAAGAAATAACCACAGGATACTATCTTGACCCTTTCAACGGTTTTCAGGAAAGAAAAATAACCATTGAATCGCGTTATGATGAAATTACCGGAGTTGCCTGCCGTATTTTGCCTTATCGCCTGCGTATCGCGCAGAAACCCGATACAGATCATTATCTGGAAAAATCGCCGGAATCTTTATGTCCATTTTGTTCCGATCTTTTTGAGAAAACAACTCCGAGATTCATGGCCAATTTTATTGAAGAAGGGTATCTCAAAAGGGGAGACGCCCGTCTTTTCCCCAATGCGTTTCCTTATGACCCAAATAATAATGTCGCGATTTTTTCTTTCCGTCATTTCGTTGCCATGAATGAGCTAACTCCTGAATTTATGCGCGACGGTTTTGCCGTTTGTCGCGACTATTTCCATCATGTCGTCGAAAAAAATCTTGGTTATAAATATTGTTCGATTAACTGGAACTATATGCCACCAGCAGGAGGCGGATTGATTCATCCGCATTTACAGACGATCGCGAGTTTTCGACCAACCAGTTTCATACAGAAGCTTTTATCCAGCGCGCAGAATTACGCAGCGGCTTCCAACGGAGACAACCTGTGGAGTAATTTAATTGCTCTGGAAAAGAAATCCGATAAACGATTCATTGCTGATACGGGCAATGTCTGCTGGCTGACCAGCTTCGCGCCCAAGGGCATGGCCGGTGAAATTGATTTCATCTTTCGGGACAAGACTTCATTTTTTGACCTGACCGAATCCAATTTCAACGAATTTCTGACAGGTCTTTCCCGGGTATTCAGTTATCTTTACACCAATAATTTTATAAGCTTTAATCTGTCCTTCTACGCTACCATGACCAACAATAACTATTTCTATGTTCAGGGAAAAATTGTTCCCCGTTTTGCCGTTCATCCATTGGGAACGAGCGATTTGAATTATTTTGAAAAACTGCACAATGAAATTATTTGCCCCACCGTTCCGGAAGAATTGTGCCACGAAATACAGCCATATTTTAAGGTCGCATAGATGCACAAAACATGTGAAAGTACGCTATTGACAGCACAGCGCCTGAAAGATTATATAAATGCATCGGGTGAGATTAGCTGGCAGGAATCAGGAGAGATTTAAATGTTTAGCATATTTCCACAGGATGAACGCAATCAGACATTGAGATTGAAGCGGTTTTTCATGGCCCTGGGCTCGTACGTGATGTGGTTTGCCCTTTGCGTCCTGTTTTATGCACAAGGCCAAATGACCCGAGGAACAATTAATGTTCTAGTCGTTGCTTCCGTGGGAATACTCTCATGCAACGGTCTGGTATATACATTAATCAGAAGCGGCTATAATAAAAAATTCAGAGATCCCAGCCTGACTCTCCTGCAGATGGTCATCGCCACGTTCTGGGTTATGGTCATCGCGTATTACGCTGACGCCATGAGGCCTCTGGTGCTGCTGACCTATCTGGTGGTTTTTATTTTTGGACTGTTCAGACTGGACGTCTGGCAGTTTCTCTTCTTGTCGGCCTTTGCCGTGATCAATTATTCACTGGTTATTCTTTTATTATATAAAATAAATTCTGACCTGGTCAGCAAGGCAGATGTTTTGAGTATCGTGGTTTTAGCCGTTGTTTTGCCGTGGTTCTCGCTGGTCGGCGGATACATTACCAAACTCAGGAAACAAATATCGCACGCTCTTGCCACAATCGAGCGCCTGGCCATTATTGACGATCTGACACAGGTATTCAACCGCCGTCAGATGTACAAGATTCTGGAACATCAAAAAGCTTTGGTGGACAGAGGGATTCATCCATTTTCCATCTGCATCTTTGATCTGGATCATTTTAAACGGGTCAACGATACCTACGGCCATTCCGCCGGTGATATTGTTCTTAGAACCATAGCCCAGGAAACACAGAGAAATCTTCGTAACATTGATCACATCGCGAGATATGGTGGTGAAGAATTCATCCTGATTCTTACTAACGTGGAAAAAGATCAGGCAATGCTTTGTGCCGATCGAATCAGGAAAATGGTTAAAAAAATAGTGTTTGAAAATATGCCCCCTGATTTCCGGATGACCATATCCGTCGGTGTAACGGAATTTCAGCAAAGCGAAGTTATTCAGCAGGCAATTAACAGGGCGGACACAGCTCTTTACAGAGCAAAAGCAAACGGCAGAGACAGGGTGGAATATGAACCGGTTACAGCAGCAGCTTAGTCTTCTTTGCTGGTTTTGGTCGTGGTTTTTTCTACTTTAGGCGTTTCCGTGGTTGAGGAACTTTCGCTGGTTTCAGATTTTTCTTTCTTGGCTGAGGCGCCCGGTTTCTTACCCTTGTAATCCGTCACATACCAACCCGAACCCTTCAGGCTGAAAGAAGAAAGGGAAACCATTTTGTGAACCTTGCCTTTGCAGAACTTGCAGCTTTTTAATTCCGGATCGGTAATCCCCTGAAACGCTTCAAACTGTCTGCCGCATTTCTGGCACTTATATTCGTAGATAGGCATATTAAAAAACTTACCTCCATTAATTGAATGTATCAAAATTTTTGAAACTACTGTTGAAGCAGTCCAAAACGATCTCCAGGTCGTAGCCTTTAACAGGCAGCAGAGCCGCACGGGTCAGATTGTTTACAATTACTTCTTCTTTTTCCTTTTCCTCTGTACCGGCTTCAAAATCAATCTCGCCCTGATTGAAACGCAGAACATGAATCAATTCATGAACAGCTATGTAAAGCATTAACGGGCTAAGCTTAATAAAAGGATTCGCCCTTTCCACCGCGTCCAGAATGATATTGTCCTGCAGGCAGATTCGGTAAAAATCAAAGTTATTTTCGATGTTTGCAACCAATCCACCCGGTTTTTCGTACGTATATTTGCAAAGATGAGCAAACGCCCCGTCTTTAATTTCCTGCTTATCCAGATAAGCGAGCGTTTTTACGTCATATTTATTCTTTTTGAACTGATCCTCACTCAATCTGAACTGACGCGATACCAGATTTTCGGCATCGTTGAAAGCTTTTTTTGTTACGGGCACTTGCGCCGCATTAAAATAAAGAGGCATATGATCTCCGCAAGTTGTTCATTTCGTTCGTAATATATTGATAGAAATAATTATTGTCAAGACGTCTCGTGCGGGATAGACGGCCTAAAAAAGAGGCTCAAGGGAAGATTTTCCTTCATGCCTCTTCAATATCTAACAGGATAATGCCTTATCCGATTCTTGAGTATTCAAGATTTCTTAAGAAGGCATTACATCCGTACAAGATTGACACACTGGATCGGTGTCTGTTCTGCAGCCAGAAGCTGCAGTTGATGAAATAATGGGTCCAATTGAGGTATATTTACATGTAGCCAACACTCTTTCCTCCGGTTTATGACGAACAATGACTTGTAACGATGGTTTAATCCATTTCTTTTTCACTCCATGTTCCCCTTGTTTAATTATTATGTTACCTCATTTCAGCAAAACGATAACCGCCAGCCCATGGCATGATGGTTATGAATTTTATCAGTTTTTCAACGTGGGATAACTGTTGACTTCAAAGTTCCAGATGTTTACAGCGTCCCAACCGGCGTCTGTATAGGTTGAAGCGGTTTGCATTCCGGCTGTATCTTTTCCGGTAGCTCCGGTTTGAGTACCAGCGCCGATACCGATAAATGTTCCGGAAGTTGTAGTATCCCAAAAACTGGCCAGAACCGTGTCATAATTACTCCCAATCAAGCCACCAACATCGCAGGTGCCATTTACACTTCCTGTGGCATAGGCGTTGCTGATGTCGCCGTAATTGAAACCGATCAGACCACCGACCGCGTATTTGCCGGTTACACTGCCTGTAGCATAGACGTTTTCAGCCGCGCCCAGATAATTGCCGCCGAGCAGTCCGCCAACATCACCACCAGTGCCGCTGACTGCGCCGATAGCGTAGGATTTTTCGATCGCGCCTCCATCGTTCCAGCCGGCTAATCCGCCGACCTCATATTTGCCGGTCACGCTGACCCCGGAATAAGATTCACTGATGGTCCCTTTATTATATCCAACCAACCCGCCGGTGTTATTGCCACCGGTCACACTGCCGCTATCCAGACCCACGTTACTTACTATACCACCGCTACCGATGTATCCAAACAGACCGACATAGTCCAGATAAGAACGGTTGATGGTGAAATTAGTAATGGTATGATTCTGGCCATTAAACGCGCCGGTAAATTGAGTGCCGACTTTGCCGACAGGAACAAACCCATAGTAAGCACCCCACATTCCCGAGGGATTAGTCAGTTCCGCCATGTTAATATCCGCACCAAGGGTGTAATTTGCTCCCGGATTCATCGCCATCAACTGCAACTGATGAGCGTTGATGATGTTGGTGCTGTATTCCATCCGTAGGAAGGGACGGGTATTGCCCTCTGACAACCACCATGTATTGGTGAAATCCCAGCCCGTGCCGGTAATGAAAATGGAACCGGTCTCAAAATAGGCCTGGGTCATCATCTGTGATGTGGTCATTCCTGTTCCGCCGGCACTGGTTGACTGGGCGGTGGTTATGATGTCCCAGAAACTGTTGGTAACCGTGCCGGAGTTGTATCCGACAAGACCGCCGGTGTATTGCCCTGAAACACCGTTATTCACCTTGCCCGTGGCGTATGCGTTGGTGATTGTACCGTGGTAGTTGTATCCGACCAACCCGCCGACATAGTTATTCGTACCACTGACACTGCCCATGGCGTATGCGTTGGTGATTGTGCCGTGGTAGTTGTATCCGACCAACCCGCCCAGATAGCCGCTGCCGCTGACACTGCCTGTGGCGTAAGAGTTGCTGATCGTGCCGCTATTGAATCCGGCAAACCCACCGGCATAGTTGTTGCCGCTGACACTGTCTGTGGCGTAAGAGCTGCTGATCGTACCGCTGTTGTATCCGACCAAACCGCCGACATAGTTACTCGTACCGCTGACACTGCCTGAGGAGTAGGAGTTGGTTATAGAACCGCTGTTAATTCCAGCCAGACCGCCGATGTCGGCATAACCAGTTACGCTAACGCCGGTCAGATTCAGATTTGTCAGGGAACTGCCGGAATTTAACCGCCCGATGAATCCGATGTTGTAATTTTTAAAAGGCTGGTTGACCGACAGATTAGAAATAGTTTTTGAGTTGCCGTCAAACGTCATACCCGCAAAAAAAGGCACGTACAAATCGGGTAGGGCAGACAGGTCAAGGTTGTTTGTCAGACGGAAACTGTATGCGGGATTGTCCGCAAAACCAAGCAAATTCTTGAGATCATTGGTATTGTTGATGGTGTAGTAACCATCAACTTGCGAGAAATAATCGGTGATATTCAGAGCCTTGTCCGCAAACCAGTCAGTATACTGGTTATGGTATATACCACCTTCGGTTACATAATGACCTCCATTGATGGTAACATTGTCAATGTCGTAGTGTGAGTTGCTGAGGGTACCTGAGTTGGACCCAACCAGTCCACCAATGCAGTAAGTACCGCTGCCGCTGCCGGTGACACTGCCCGTGGCGTAGGAGTTGGTGATTGTGCCAGCATTTGTGCCAACCAGCCCGCCGACATGGTTGCTAACGCCGGTGACACTGCCCGTGGCGTAGGAGTTGGTGATTGCACCATAGTTTATCCCGACCAGCCCACCGACATCGTTATTCGTACCACTGACACTGCCCGTGGCGTAAGCGTTGGTGATTGTGCCGCCGTTTTCGTTCCATCCGACCAGCCCACCGATATAAATACCGCTGCCGCTGCCGGTGACACTGCCCGTGGCGTAGGAGTTGGTGATTGCGGAATAGTTTCTCCCAACCAGACCGCCGATGTAGTAAATCGTGCCGCTGACACTGCCCGTGGCGTAGGAGTTGGTGATTGCACCGTAGCTTAGCCCGACCAGCCCGCCGACAAACATCCAACCGCTTACACTGCCCCCCACCAATCCCACGTTGCTCACGGAACTGCCGCTTCCGGTGTATCCAAACAAACCAACGTAGCTCTGAGTAGGTCGGTTGATGTAAAGATTGCTGATGGTGTGGCCAAGACCATCAAACTTGCCATTGAACTTATTTGTGGAATTTCCGACAGGCGCAAAGCCTAATCCTCCATTCCACGATGAGGTGTCTGTCGCATCAATGTTGCTGCCGAGGGCGTAATAGCCGGAAAGGTTACCTGTTCTGGCCATGCCTTGCAGGGTTTGATTTGTACCACTCGTTGCATCTGCCGCAACGCCGAGATCCGTTATGACATAATAATTAATGGTGGCTCCGTCAGAGCCCAGTTTGGTGGAAAAATTATTTCCCGCAGGAAGATCAACCGGAGCGTTGACTTCATAAGTGGCAGTATTACCTGAAGCGACAGCTCCCTGACCGTAAAGCAGTGCCAGTTGCGACGTTTCTGAACCGAATAATTCACTGTTGATTTCGATGTTGCGCCAGGCATTCAGTGTAAGAGTGTTTTGTGTCCATGTAATATTATCGTTGACAAAGATGTCGCCATTATTATTTGTCCCCGAGCCGCAACTCACACCCGTGCATGTAACGCCGGTGTCGGTTGTTTGTATCGTTACATTATTGCTTGCCAATGCCGTGGTTATTGCAGATCCGGTAACATCACCACCACTGGTAGCTATGGTAAAATCATAGGGATCAATTTGAAATGTGCCGGTTTTGCCCTTTGGTGCCAAGGTGGTAATAAATGCGCCGTCAGTTATTTTGACACTCTTTCCTGATGTCTCGATAAATCCGCCGTCCCCTCCGTCAGGAGCCGAAGCATCCAGCGTACCGCCCACGATGGTTGTACCGGTATCCATGTCGGAAAGGAGCAAGATGCGTCCGCTTTTATTATCCAGTGTATGGGCTTCTATTATTCCGCTGTTGTTGACGACTGCGCTGGTTAAATCGTTTTTTGCCTCGGCACTCAGGACAACCATTCCGCCATCGGCCTGAATATAACCGCTGTTCTCGACCCATGCATCAACTGCACCCTTATTAATGGTGTAGCCGATCAGGCCGTCCTCGTTTAAATCCAAAGTCACCTGCTTACCAGCGGCTAAAAGTACGTCACCGTCTTCGGCGTTGATGTTTCCTTCATTAATCACGCGTGGACCAATTAAGGCGACTACGCCGCCGTTTCCGGCATTGATGTTGCCTTGATTAATCACACTGCCGGCGTTGCCATTATTCGTGAATGTGTATCTGCCGGTTACAAAGTCTTTATCACGCATTTTTAAAGAGGAGGCTATCAGACCGCCAACGTTGACTTGTGCTCCTTCGCCAAAAACGATGCCGGCAGGGTTGATGAGGTAGATGTTGCCGTTGGCGCGGAGCGAACCTAATATCAGACTGGGATTCTGGTCACTGATTCTGTTGAGAGCTA
The DNA here is from genome assembly GCA_964480875.1 of uncultured Smithella sp. Classification (GTDB taxonomy): domain Bacteria; phylum Desulfobacterota; class Syntrophia; order Syntrophales; family Smithellaceae; genus Smithella. Next base: position 23,444 of record CAYZRT010000023.1, read on the forward strand.
CCGCGTCGGAATTGGGCTGTCTGAAGGTGACATTGGCATTGGCGCCGATGTTGAAGGTTTTCCAGTTGGCAATCATTTTCGGGGTGTATTGTTTAACGGTCATTTTTCTGCCCGAGGTGGAGATGTTGCCTTTGCCATAGGTTATTTTACCTTTGGTGGGCAAGGCGTTTGCATGAAAGGCTGATGCCGTTCCCGAAAAAGAAAGAAATGAAGTCAGCGTGATTACGCCGAGCAGAGTTTTTATATTTTGATGCTTTTTCTTATACATGGCTGTCTCCTTTTCGTGCTTCCCCTGCTGTTTCAAACAACTAACATGTACCAAAAACAAATACTATCTATCCATATATCATTGAGCTTCCTGTTTTATATGCACCGCGCAGTTCGTGCGGGCGAAACTGAAATATTTCTCTAACCTTTTCCTGAGGTGGTACCAGAGAGGTTCTTAGAGCATTAGAAGCACAGCACTATTGCGGACGTGACTAAGCCTTTCCTGCTGATGTGGAACATCTGTGTAAATCACCTCTATGTAAAAGGATTTTTATTAAAGAACGGTTGAGCCATATCAAAAAAAACGTATTATATCAAGCTGATTTGTTTATAAAAATTGCCTGAATAGAGTTTTTATTTAGTATGCTCTGAAACCAAAATTAATTTGACATCTTCATTATCTAAAGCGTATACAAAAATAAAATGACACAATAACATTATAAGGATAAATTATGCGGCAAAAAGCAGTTTCTAGAAAAGCGGCAAAAATAAAGATTGGCGTTTTATATGGCGGAAGATCTGGTGAGCATGACGTTTCACTTTGCTCTGCCGCTTCAGTGGTTGCCGCTCTGGACCGAAACAAATACAATGTTACGGCCATCGGCATAGACAGAGACGGCCGCTGGTACGTGCAGGAAAATCCGCAAATTGTTCCCGATAAGGATTTTGGCAAAAAGATGGCTTTGAAAAAACGCGGCTTGTGGCTGGTCAACCATTTCGAACAGAAAAACAAGCTTCATCTTTATAATATCAAAGGCAAAGAAGAAGTGATTGTGGATGTCGTTTTCCCGGTGATTCACGGAACGTTCTGCGAGGACGGCACGCTGCAAGGGCTTCTGGATTTGGCGATGGTGCCTTACGTGGGCGCGGATGTCATCGGCTCGGCTGTGGGCATGGACAAAGACATTGCCAAAAGATTGCTTAATCAGGCAGGCATTCCCGTGGTTCCTTCCATAACCGTGAATAAGCAACGCTGGCAGGATGATTCAACGTTCATTATGAAAAACGTGCTGGAAAATCTTGGCCTGCCGCTTTTTGTCAAACCTGTTTGCACCGGCTCTTCCGTGGGCGTGAAAAAGGTTAAGAAGAAAGAGGACCTCGCAAAAGCGATGAATTTTGCTTTTCAGTTCGACACACGCGTCATGATTGAAGAGGCAATAGATTGTCGCGAAATAGAATGCGCTGTTTTAGGGAATGAAAATCCCGTTGGATCCGTCTTGGGTGAAATAATTCCCAATCACGAATTTTATTCCTATGAAGCAAAGTACATTGACCCTAATGGAGCGGCGCTGAAAATTCCTGCCAAAATTAATAAAACTTTGTCCGATAAAATCAGAAGGATTGCCGTCGAAGGCTACATGGCGCTGGGCTGTTCCTCCATGGCGCGGGTGGATTTCTTCCTCGATAAGAAAACAAACAAATTCTATCTCAACGAAATAAACACGCTGCCCGGATTCACCAGCATCAGCATGTATCCGAAACTCTGGGAAGCCACCGGCTTGAAATACAGCGATCTGCTGGACAAGCTGATTGCTCTTGCTCTCGACCGTCACAAGAAGAAGTTGGAGATTAAAACGGATAATATATAGGGCTGTTGAAAAAGCTCATACCCTAAGGGGCAACATGGTCTGTCCCGATAAAATCGGGATTACGCTGCAAACCGTACCGCTCAGCGTATGAAAATACGTGTGACCTTTAGGTTATACGTCTCGCGGCTCGCTTCTTGCGCGCCTTGCATACGTTCTTTCTAAAAAAGAGCGTCGGATAATTTTCGATTTAGTAAATCTTTCAAATGTTAATCCCTAATATAAATAGAACTGATAATTTCTAGTAAATGAGTTGGGATATTATGCCAATCCGTATTCACTAAACAACCATAAAAAAACCGCCTTGGAAGACGGCTTTTTTATGAGCAGTTGAGTTGAATTACTAACAAGCCAAACGTTTTTTCATGGCCGTCAGAGACTGAAAATGTTTTCTCTCTTCCTCAATGATTTTCTCCAGTGCATCATGCTGTGCCGCTGGAACCAGTTTTTTGATTTCATGATAATAAAGGATGGAATCCAGTTCTCTTTGAATGGCGAACTCCAGGGCAGACATGGTGTCCGTAACTTTAGCCAACTGTTTATCCATCACTTCCTTGGTAAAAATTAAATTATTATCAACATAGGAACGCAGATATTCGCCAAATTCTCCTTCATAGCTTTCTGTCAAATTGGATTTTTCCATACCGGCAAAAAGTTTTTCAAACGTTTTTTTATGAGCAACTTCCGCCTGTGCCAGCTGGGAAAAAAGTTTTTTCTCGTCTTCCTTCTTGGCAATCTGTTCGGCAAATTTGTAGAAATTAACGCCGTTTTCTTCAATTCTGATAGCAACTTCCACTATATCGCTTGATGCAAAAACACTCATTTTCAATGCCTCCTGTTAATGAGACCCGAGCTTCAGAAACAAATAACCTAAAGGTCACTATAGGTGCGCTGAAGCTTGCTGGTCGAATTATCCCGCATGCGAAGCATGTCGGGATAGGATCAATATTCTGCCCTCGCGGTGTAGAGTTAAGATCCTATGTAAAATATATTGAACATATTTTTCTATCTAATGCAATAAAATTAACAAGCCAATCATAACCACTTCTTTTTTTTGAAATATCTCACCATCAATAAAGCAACAACCATCATAACGCCTAAAACGCCAAAGTAACCCCATCTCCATTCCAGCTCCGGCATATATTTGAAATTCATGCCGTAAACCCCGGCAATAAACGTCAGGGGCATGAAAATAGTGGCAATAATGGTCAGCACTTTCATAACTTCATTGAGCCGATTGCTGATGGTGGAAAGATAAATATCCAGCATGCCGGAAAGCATATCTTTGAATGTTTCCACGGTGTCAATGATCGCAATAGTATGATCGTAAATGTCCTTGAAGTAGACAAGCGTGGTTTTGTTAATCAGCGGCGAATCCGATCTTTCTACTGAACTTATCGCCTCGCGCAAGGGCCAGAGGGTTTTCCCCAACACGATCAGGTTTTTTTTAAACAGATGTATATCATGAAGTGTGGCCTGGGTTGGTTTCTTAACCAGATTATCTTCCAGATTTTCTATTTTGTCTTCCAGATTTTCCAGTACAATGAAATAATGATCCACAATATTGTCGACAATTGCATGCACAAGATAATCGGCACCTTCTTTTCGGATTCTTCCTTTACTTTTGCTGATTTTTTCCCTGATGGATTCAAAAATACCGCTTTCTCTTTCTTGAAAAGAAAGAACAAAGTTCTTCCCGAGGATTATGCTGATTTGATCTGAAAGTAATTTATCACCCGCCTGTTCGTATAAGTTTTTTATGACAAGATATATGTAATCGCCATAATCCTCCATTTTGGAACGTTGATTAGTATTGAGAATGTCTTCCAGGACAAGCGGATGCAAACCGAACATTGAGCCAACATCTTCAAAAAGTTTTATATCCTGCAGTCCGTCAATATTAAGCCAGGTAATCTCCCCTTTATCCTTTTCGATGTGGAAATCTTTTGTCGTACTGATTTCTTTGTCTTCAAAGAACGTTTCATTGTAACGGATAAGCGTAATTTTTGATTTCTCTGCATACTGATTGCCGATATGAACCAAACTTCCCGGCGAAAGGCCTGCCTTGCTGGATCTTTTCTGAAATTTAGAACGCATATGCGCCTCGTTTTAGGAAGAAGCTTTCTTTTTCACTTTAATCTGGACCCTTGCAGCCGGCGATTGTCCTTCCGGAAAAGAAGCGCCTAAGGGGAGTACGATTTTCGTATCAATCGTCGTTGTGGCTATTATTTTTTGCAGATTAACCGGTTCTGTTTCCACTTTAATTTTTTCCGGATCGGCCTGCGCGCTGATTAAAACCCTGACTTTGGACGGCGTGACGCTCATTTTCTGTAATAAAAGATTTTGCGCCAAAGCATTCTCTGTGTTGATACGCACCGGAAAAGTCCAAAAAATTTGTTTGGAAGCAGGAATATGAATTTTTGAGGGAATAATATCGGCAACCGTTAATCTGGACGGAACGTTAATCATATTAGCGGTCAAATAAAAATCCTGTTTCCTGTCAACAACTCCGGATAAATCGAGTGACAATTTCAACGAACGCTCGTCAAGAAGACGAAACGCCTGTTCCGGTCCTTTAAGGATGACCTTAGCATCCGTTGCCTGTGTTTCACCAATCTGCCAGTTTTTAGGAATATTTTTGTATTCAATAGGAACCATGAGTTCCCGACGCACGATGTCTCTCTGATATCCAAAAGCAATCCATAAAAAACAGGCCATGACAATCGCAATAATTTTTTCCAGCGTGTTTTCTTTAAGCCAATTCAATGCGGGATGAGAATTTTTACCCGGATTGTTGCGAATAAAAAACTGCTCCAGGGTTTCATGAAGTGCAGCGGCATTTTGAATCACGGTAAGATTGTCCAGATAAGCCAGAGATATTGTTCCCCGTTCTTCCGAAACGACAATACACATTGCATCGGATCTTTCGGCAAGACCCAGCGCAGCGGTATGGCGCAATCCGATGTTACCGTATTTTGCAGTGTTCACAGAAAGCGGCAAATGACAGCCGAACCTGGTAACTCTGCTGCCATTTATGATGACCGCACCGTCATGACCAATGGAATGAGGATCGAATAGACTCTCCAAAAGAGAATCACTGATGATTCCATCCAAATCTGTTCCACCATTGATATGCCTACCTAATGGATCGATTCCTTGTATAACAATCAGGGCGCCGATCTTTTTTTTAGCCAGATTCACCGCTGTTTGAGCAATGATTTCAGACGTTGATTTCAAGCCGGACAACGATGAAAATTTCTTTCCGATATTGCCCAGCACGGCCAATCTTTCAAAAAAAGCGCGCAAATCTTCCTGAAAAATGACAACTAAGACAAATAGTGAAATGGCGAAGAATCCCTGCAAAACAATAGTTGTAAGATAAAGTTGAAAAAAACGGGCAGCAACATAAACGCCACCCAGAAGGAATATCCCGATAAGCACAAAACGGGAAGCTCTGGTTTTAAACCAGGTCAAAAGAACAAAAATCATAAGGGCAATGATGGTCACATCCAGGATATCCTGAACCCTGATGCTTTTCGCCGCTGCCAAAACAGATTCCATCAATGTCATAAATTTATCCCGATAAGCTAAAATATAAAATAATTTCGAGGTTTAAGTTTATATAAAAATATGCGATCAAGTGTCAAGCAAGATTAAAGGAAAGATTAAAACTTATGTTGACATTTATTATCATTATCTCCTATCTTTAGATTCATGAAAAAAATCCCTCACAAGCATATCGAGTCCGTTGACGATTCGGATTCGAAAGAAAAACCTCGCAGAGAAAATGTCTGGTGCGATAAATACGGATATTTTATTGATCTTGATGCCTGCCGTGCCCGTTCCCTGCAACAAAAGCATTGCCGCCGCTGTTATGCTTCCTTGATACAAGTACCCCTTCCCTTTTAATATTACAGGACAATTTACAGCTAAATAACAAAATAGTTGACATCCTATTGTCTTGCTGCTATATGACGCTCAAATTTAAAGGCAATTTATGAAAACAACAATTAAAACATTAACGCTTAATAACTGGTGGTGGTGGAACCT
>CAYZRT010000024.1:0-29289 GCA_964480875.1 uncultured Smithella sp.
TATAAACGTCATTGAGTTATTTACTTATACTATTCATAATCATAAGTCAATAATTATTATCTATATAATTATTTACAATAACGTTTATTTATATTTATATGTAAAAAAAATTATTTGTTATTAACAATAACAAATAATTATGAAGGCTATAAGCGCATTGCTCACTTGTAAAAATTTACGAATACAAATTTGATGTTAACGACATTAGAGAACCTATAAGAAAAAAAGTAGAAGCGCTGGGCTGGGAATGGGTGCCCGTAACAGCAAAGCGACATGCCACCCTCGCCCCTGCCGCTCAGGATGCAAATATCCCGGAAATAGGACCAGGCCATTACTGCACCCGCTGCGGCTCCCGGTTGCGCCTGGAAGCGAAATTTTGCACGGGCTGCGGCGCGAAAATCGGCAAGCAGTAACTACCATCTGTTTTTTTGAAATCATTCTTGACATAAAAAAGTGTCTCTCCTATACTTTTTTAAAATCAACGAATGTGTTGTCCAGGTCCGGGGATTGATATGGCCGCTGTCATTCCAATCATCATGAAAATTGTCAGCATCGTCTTTCTGATTGTTTTTATTTTATCGGTGGTATTTCTTGTTTTTACGTTTCGTAAGCCGAAAAAAGTATCCATGCTTTCATTGATCCTTCCGATCGTCATCAGTCTGATAACCTTTGCCGTATTTTCGTTTTTTGTTAATTACAAACCATCCATTCTGGTGCTGGTTTTAATGGGTTCCGCCGGCTTGTGTATCGGCATTCTCTGGTCTCAGTCAACCCGTGTTTATGTTGAAAGCGGAACGGTGATGTCGCGCAATTCGATATGGTATCTGGTCGTTTGGGGAGCCGTTTTTGCACTGACACAGTTGATATTCATCGTAACCCAAAGGCCTCCGTCCATCATCATGGCGCTCTTGATCATGAGCACGGCATCCATTATCGGAATGAATGGGCGGATCATGCAGAGATATTTTTCAGTCCGATCCAATCCGGATACGTCCGGGGAATCTTTGCCTACATGCAGTCATTGCGGCGCGAGCGTCGGGAGCGGAAGCGCCTTCTGCAACAAATGCGGAAACAAACTATAATGGTGGTGTAAAGGTTCATAAAACATGATTGACATATCTTATATCAGCAAGGCCAGAAAGACGATATTGTGGACAGCCGTTTCCGCAGTAACCTTTTTCGGTGTCATCGCCGTTATATCGCTTGTTGTTTCATGGGGTGCCTTCTCAAAGCCCATGCGATATCAAAAGGTGGTGCCGGATATTCGTTTGGGTCCGGGAGAAAGAAAGGTTTTTGAGTTCGAGTCCTTTTGTCTCGACAACCACAGAGGCGGACCCCGTTCAACCGATGCCTACAGCTTGATGATCACGCCGGCCATCAAACTCAGACCTTATCTGCGGGAGATCTTCGACGAATACTTGTCGCACCCGTCGCGTTGGAAACAATCCGATGTCCAGCAGGCCGTCTGGTATACCGAGGGACGTAAAAAGTGGGATTCTCTTTCTCCTGAACAACGGAATTTTATTAAAACCGCCACCGGCAAGGAAGACCCTGTGTCCGGCCATCCCGTCATCTTTCTGAGCCGCATGGCTTCGGCTTTCGGTGTCGTGGTCAAAACCAATCTGACCCTGGCTTTACTCGTTTTTTGTCTGATTGTTTTAACGATGTCATCGCCCTGGGCGGTCATTGAACGCGGCGTTTCCTGGATGGTCAGTCCGCGCCTTCTACAGAAACTTGCTCAAAGCCGCTTTGGTCAAACTGTCAACATTGTTGCTGAAAATAAGCAATTGAGCAAACTGCGCATTCATCTTGACGTTTTGTTCACCAATCTGGTCTTCCGGATATTTTCGAGGAAACGCTGATGGGTTTTGCCGAAGTTTACAAATACATTCTTTCGTATTTCGGAATAGGTTTTCTGGGCATCGGAATCCTGCTTTCCATCGGCCTGATTATTCCCGCTTGTTACTGGCTTTTCACCTCCGTATCCGTCAATAAAGGGGCTGTGGTTTTTAGACGGATTCTTTTAATGCTTTTCATCATGTACATTTCATTTTATTACTTGCGCGCACCGTCCTTCTACGAGATCGGCGGATGGTGGAAAACGACTTTTTGGGCAGCCTTTGTCTTCAGTTTCATTGTGCCTGTTCTCAGGCTGGACATCGTGCGATCCGATCTTCAGAAAGATCGCGGCATGGCCTGGATATCCGGCGCGTGGTGGTTTCTACTCATCTTCAGCGAAGCCCTCCTGGTTTCAGGAGCGCCTCATCAGGCGTTTGTTCTGTATCCGTTTATAATAGTTGCCGGCGTTCTTTGCGGTGGCATGATGGGAGTCACGGTTGCCCAAACGGCAAAACGGAAAATTTCCGAATCAACCGAAGCAACAGGTGTCAAGTGAAAAGCATGAAACACCGTCAGAAAAACATGATAGCTTTTATCCGCGAGCGTTGGGCGTCGCATGCGCTCAACCTGTTCCTTCTCTTCATGGGTATTCTGGGCATTTTTGTTTACGCGTTTGCCGACGGCAACGAGCCGATCAGCCTTAACGATGCGGTAGACGACGGCCAAATCAGAATCGTCCAGTCAAGAAGTGCAGGCGGTTATTCCCGTTTTATGATGGAAATTGAAAACACGGGAAACCAGACATTATCCATCGATCCCTACGGAAGCGCGTTTGATCCGCCGAGCGGGGTGAAAACGCAACGAGTCGGAATCGGTCTGCCCATCAAGATGGGCGACAGGAAAATGGATTTACGCAAGAGTCTTTCCACCGACCCGTCTCAGGAAGCGCCTGTCGGTTCCCAGGCCGCTCAGGACAGCTCGGGCAAGATTCCACCGGCAGCCGGCGCCGCGGCGGCCGGAGCGGCTGCCGCTACGGCCGCTGCCGGAGCGTTTCTCAGCGGAATGTCTCAGGGCGTAAGACCACGTGAAGTCATGAGCGATATTGCCGGACTCATACGTGGCGAAGCCGATACCCTGCCGCCGGATGCGGAAGGGGCCTCCGATTCCGACTATCAGATTGGCATGATCAAATCCTACCGTGATCAGGATATGTCGGAATTGGAATATCAGACGCAGCGTCTGGAAGCCGCAAAAGCACAGGGCGCCGATGATGTTGTCCGTGATGCCCGGGAAGCTGTTGGAAGACTCTCCCGCCAGATCAGCTCCTATGATAAGAACCTCGCTGAGCTGGGCCAGAAACCATTAGAGCACACCCAGATGGAGAAGCGCACTTTCGACTACACCCGTGAAGATCTGGGCACTGCGGTAACGGAAGCAAGGCACAAGCTTGAAGATTTACGTGAAACGGGAAGATACATCGATCTCAGTAACCAGTTGGCCGAAAATTTCGGAACAGCCGAAGAACAGGCGTGGTGCCGCGATTTCATTGAACGGCGCGCCAAACTCGGTCCCGACGGTTACGAGATCGATCCGGAAACGGCGCGCCAGATGTATTCCGGCCTGAAAAAACAGATGTACGAATCCGGGCAGATTTTGAATGAGGCAGAAGCGGAATATCAGACGGCCGTAGCGGACGAGATCGGCAAAAAAACAGAGGTGGTAAAACAGATCCGTGATAACGCGACGCGGGTCAACCGGGTACTGGCACGATTCGATCCAACCGGGACGGGGGCGAAAATCGTCGGATTGCAACAGAATATCTATGGAGCCATAGACGGCTACGAAAAGGGAGGAATCGCCGGTGCGGCCGAATCGGCTGTGTTGAGTGTTGCCGATAATTACACGCAGGGTTATGCCAGCGGGAATTACAACGCGCTGAAGGATGCCTACGCCGAACAGGGGTTATCCGACGAATCCATTGCCGAACGTCTGGCTAAAGCCAATTTTGAAACGGTCAACAACAAATACAATGTGCTCGATCATGCCGGCAAGGCCGCCAGCCACCTCATGGATGGTGAATACGGCGCGGCTTTCGATTCCACGCTGGATGCGCTGGATGCCAAAGATTCGCTCAAAGATGATTACGGAAAAACCAAGGACTGGCTCACCGACGCAAAAGCCGACACGCCGGATAAGTCTGCTGTCCCGAAGCCCGATGCAACTCCTGATACAACACCTGAAGCCGGCAAGAAATCACTGGGAACCATGCGCCGGGAGTTTTTTGAAAAAACCCGTGTTTCTTTCGAAAATGAAACAAAGATGATGAAGAAACTCAACGAAATAGCGGATATTCCCGATGCCGATCAGAGGGCTGCCGAACTGGTCAAGGCCAGAAACGCCGATCCTTCAACCTTCAACGTGGTTCAGAAGCAGTTGCATCCCGACACGGCGGATGCCATTACAAGAACCAATTCGGATCTCAGCGATAAGGTTGTTGAGCGTCAGGCGCAGATATTGAAAGAGCAAGGCTATGATTCCAGCGTGCGCCTTACAGGTAAAAAGGGTGGTGCGGATACCGACGGGTATTGGACGATAAAAGACAAAAACGGCAATGTCCTTTCCGACAGTGAAGCAAAGAAACTCGCCGAAGGCGCGCTGAAAAAGGCATCAGATGATGTTTTGAAGCCACTGGGAACGGATGCCGACCAGATGGGACACAAGATCATGAACGACAGCCCCGAAAAATTCTCAGCAGATCCCAACGATCTCGGCATCAAATCACGGGACGGCCAGATTGAAGACGGCAAACTCATTTTTAAGGACCACGAACAAACGGGAGACCACTGGCCCGCCGGTGACACCAAGGCGGAAGTGGCCAAGGACGCAGCCCTGAAAGCGCCCGGGGATCGCATCTCCGATGCTGCAATGACCCGAGACAATGCCGAATCGCTCGGTGATGTCATGAAGACGAAAACGGGACATCTTGATGAAATCGCCCACAACAAAGGCGCCGTGGGTGAATCGGATATGCGCGATATGGCGCGCGAACTGACCAAGACCAATAACCGGACGTTTTTGCCGATGGCGGAGAAGGCAGGCGTGAAACCGACCGCTGAATACCGGGATCTGATGCAGAAACTTGCGCTTGTCAGGGATAATGATTTATCGAGCGATAAACTTCCGCCGCGAGGTGACATCGACAGAATCATTGCGGAAAATGTGGGCATGCTTAAGAGTGCAATCAAGGATTAAGTTGAGGCATTACGACTCAGCAGGAGGGAAAATATGCAGGAAGCATTGAAAATTGATATCAAACAAATCATGCAATTCATCGCCGATGAGAAAATAACGCCGTCTGCTTTATCACCTTTCTATGCGGAAGAACCGGCAGCGAATAAGGGTTCAAAGCTGGATACCGCTTCAATTCCCCTGGTGAAGATTGTGTGCGAAACAACGGTATCGGTCAGTGCAAGAATTCTCTCCCCGGAAGGTGTGGTCGTAACCCGCATATACACGGACAAACGCGGTCAGATGCTGGTCAGGCATTGGCTCGACAAGGATGGTCTGCATAATTTCAGACAGGTTCAGGAAAAAGACATCGCTGATGAGGCCGTCCTGAGGTTAATGCTCGATATTCCTCCGACCAGACTCGACATGGATACGGAGATGTCTGAGGCGTCGTTTTGCGCGTTTCTTGGTCTGATTGACGGCTGGAGGGAAAAAACACTTTTATCTCTGATTGACCGCAAACCCGGCGGAAAATTTTTATTGACAGTGGATGATCTGTATGCCGCATTTCGCCGAAGCATCAGCAGCAACGATTTCCGCTGGTTGACGCCCCTGGTCAAAGAATTTTATTCGGGGAATCTGGATATTTCTCCGTCCGTATTTAAGGAAGCGTTTCAGAATATCATTCCGAAATTTGTTCAAGCAGACGCGCAAGGCATGAAGCTTTCACCGCTGGGTGAAGAGATTTGTTCAACCCTGGGCGCGCCGTTGGCCGCTCTCAAACTGACCGTCAGCGGAATAAAAAACGGCGCGATTTTCGAAGAAAATATTATCGGCTTGAGGGGAATGGGAATTTACTGCACCGTGGAGTTTGAGGAAGATAACCGTAACGTCGCATTAAAGAATTCCTCCGGCCCAATGATAGAACTTTATATTCACTCCAAGCTGACAGAAGCTTTAAAGGCGAGCACGGAAGCCGAGGCGCAGCGACCTGTTAAGGATTCGACTCAAGCGGCTGCGGCGTCTTCCGAATCCGTCACGGCCCAATATCAGGAGCCGTCAAAGAAGTTTTGTGCGGAATGCGGCAAACCGCTTAAACCGGGCGCAAAGTTCTGCGCCGCATGCGGAGCAAAAATATAACAGAGCGACTTCATCATTGATCAACCGGCATCTCGCTCAATACAGATAAAAGGAGGGACAGTCATGTTTTGTTCAAATTGTGGAGCAAAAATCGAAACGGGGGCAAAATTTTGTTCCTCTTGCGGAACCCCAGTGGCAAAATCATCAACCGGACCTTCCAATCAAGCGGTTTCTCCATTGCCTCAGCAGCCGGCCACCGCCAATCAACCGCAATTTTCGTTTCTGAAAAAACGTAAAGGATGCCTGATCTCTCTCGGTGTTGTCGCCTTTCTTTTTTTGGCGCTGATGGTTCTGGCTATTTTGAACGGCGGAGAAATAAGTTTTTCCACCGCTAACATTTCAGAAGCCTATATGGCATCCAAAATAAATCATCAGACATCGGAACCTGTCATTAAAACCGATGTGTTTCCCAAGAGAACAACAACCAAAATTTACGCCACAGCTCTTGCCAAGAATATTCCGGGGAAAACCAAGTTTTCAGCCGTCTGGTACCACATTCCTTCCGGCTCCAGTATTAGATCAGAGAATGATATTATCGCTGACAAGGATATGTGGCTGAATTTCAGCCTGACGAATCCACGAGGCTTTGTCGCCGGCGAATATAAGGTTGAAATCCTCATCAATGACAAGGTCAAAGAAACGCTGACCTTTAAAGTTGAGTAACTTAAGTTTTTAAAATCATTATTTTCCCTCTTTTTTAGGGAAATAATGCTATTATCACCTACACGTCATAACAACAAGCCACGTTCAATCATTTTAACAAATGTCGTATCAGGAGGTATCGTAAGATGACGCACAATGAAAATCGAATTGTAATTATAGCGGCGCTGATTGTTGGGATATGTTTTTTAATGGGCATTGCGATCGGAGGGTACTTCATCGGCAAAGGCGGCACGCGTTTTAAATCGGATACGCGGACCGTCACGGTGAAAGGACTTGTGGAAAAAGTGGTAAAGGCCGATCAGTCGATCTGGGTATTGCGTTTCCGAAGGGCGAGCGAGGATATCAAAGATGCGCAAACCAAAATCAGCGCCGACAGGGATGCCGGAATTGCCTTTCTCAAAAAACAGGGATTTAAGGATGAGGAAATTAGCCGTCAACCGACCCGCACCATCGATAAATTGGCGCGGGAGTATGATCAAAGTCAGGCAACCGAACGATATCGTTACGTTGTAACCAGCTCTCTGGTTGTAACAACCTCGAATATCGATCTCGTCATTAAAGCTTTGGGTGAAACCGAGGAATTGCTGAAATCCGGCGTTGTTCTGGATGGTCAGGACGAAGGAACGGCTAATCCCCGCTACGTAATCACGAAATTCAATGAATTGAGGCCGCCGCTTCTTGCCGAGGCGACAAAAAATGCGCGTATGACAGCGCAGCAATTTGCCTCCGATTCGGGAGCGCGTGTCGGTAAAATCCGTTCGGCCAATCAGGGGAATATCCAGATTTTCGGCAGCGACGGCAATGATGAATCCGCTCCCTACAGTCCGACCAGCACGCCTGTCAAAAAGATACGTGTCGTGAGTACTTTTGAATTTGAGTTGATATAGCCGGATGTGATATAAAACAGACGGCGAAGTAAGCGGTTTCAACCATCGGTCAGTGAATGTTTCCCTGTATGGGATATACGATTGAACTCGACCATTCCGCCCTGCTTGCGGAGCGGTTGCCTTAACTTCCCCCTTTGAAAAAGGGAGATGAGAGGGGGATTTGCCTGTAATTCAAATTTCCCCTTACCCCTCTTTCACCCTAAAGGGTACGCGGCAAAAGAGGGGTAACATCTGATACCGCCCAGTTTGCTGGGCGGAGGTTCATTAAAAGATTTTTCAGGAGATGAGGAGTTGACAAAATGAAAAAATGTTCTGCCTGCGGAGAGTCACAAGAGGCGGATGCCGCCTTCTGCACCAATTGCGGACAACGTCTTACACAAGATACGCATCAACAAAAATGTCCGTCCTGCGGAGAAACCAATGAGAGCGACGCCGCTTTTTGCATCCATTGCGGACAGCGCTTTACCAAAGAAAACGCCAATGAAAAAAAATGTCCGTCCTGCGGAGCATCCAATAAACCCGAAGACGCCTTTTGCAGCGAGTGCGGAAAACGTCTGGATGGCACAAAACCGCAAGCCTCTGATCAATCACCCATCGGCAAGCAGCTTCTGGCATTAGCCAACGACTTTCTTTCTATCCGGGAAACCGCTCCGGGGCGGTTTGAATTTTCTTCAGAGACAGGAACACGATCTCCGCTTCAGAAGGTAAAGATAAAATATGAAGCGGTGGCACAGTTGGAACCGCAGACGAAACAATTGACCTTCTGGGAAAAAATGGTGGAAAGTTCCACCGGAATGACGGCGGGCGTTTTCGCGGAAAAAACGGTTCAAAAAGGAATCGATGTCGGCAAGAAAATTCACGGACAATTATTATTCGGGGGGCCGTACGGTTTTGAATACGGCAAACTCAAAGATGTTGTTAAAGCCATTGCCGGCGAAAACGGCTGGAATTATAAAACAGTCATTTTCAAACCGGCTATCGGCGAGGCTAAAGCGTCCAACAATTTCTGGAAAAGCATGCTGTCCATGAAAATTCTGATACCGGTTGTTGTTCTCTTTTTTATAGCGCTTCTCGGATCAGTCGCCTATGTCTATTTTTCAGGCCATTCCAATGCGGGAAGTTCCGATCAAAATTCCGCAAACAGAGGCTTTGCGCAAACAGGAAGTGAAAATACTCAAAGCCAGCAAATCATCAAAACCGATAAAGACACATACGATCATGATGAACGGATCCGCGTGCAATATTTCAACGCGCCCGGACATTCCAGGGATTGGATATGCATCGTGCCGGAGGGCTCCCGCAATACGTATGCCGGAGATTACCAATACATCCCCAGGCGCGGCGAGGGTGTTTTGACGTTTCGTTCTCCGAGACCGGGAAGATATGAAGCGCGGGCTTTTTACAGGTACAGTCCCGGCCGGTACAGGATTACCGCGCGCTATAATTTTACCGTTGAAGATTAAATTCAAATGGCGGGACCGTTGACGGAAGCAGACGAATTCCGGATTTCAATTTTTGCCATCTGTTTTAAAATTATTTTATTTATCGAAAGTTGCTTTTATCCATTGTACAGCCGTATCTACGATGCGCCCGTACGTTTCCGATTCCGTGACCATCATGGACCTGGGGAGATGAAACGAGTGGTCGCCGCCTTCAATAATATTGAATTTCCACGGCGCGGACAGTCTGCGCAAAACATCTTGCAGTATTGTCATATCGCACAAACTATCCCTGGTGCCGGCGAAAAAAAGCATGGGGATGCCCACCCGATATAAATGGGCATCTCTGATTTTCGAATGGTCCCCCGCGGGATGCAAAGGATAACCCAGAAATATTAAACCCTCCACAGGCAAACTGTCCCCGGCAACCATCTGAGAGGCGACCCTGCCGCCCATGGACTTACCCGCCGCGACGGCATGATTGACTTTAAAATCAACCTGCTCCTGAAAATAACGAAAGACCGCCGCCCAGGTTTCTTCCAACTTCTTTTGACTATCCGGAGCTTTCTGTTTCTTTTCTTTATATGGAAAATTGAACCTCAACGCCGGATAACCCGCTTTAGCCATACCATCGGCAAAGGCCGTAAGCAGTTCATTTTCCATGTCATTGCCGGCGCCGTGCGCTATCATCACACCGACGCCGTACCGGCTCTTTTTATTTTCAGGCATGGTTAGAATGGCCGAAACAGATTCCTCTTTGGCAATATGGATGGTTAATTTTCTTCTATCCATAAAAAATATATCCCCGGTTGAAATTATAATGTTCTATGTTTTATTTCAGCAGCTTTAGAAATGTCTCAGGAGGGATCTTGTTTTTCCCCGGTGTCTTTTGCTTCCCCTGTTTCCTGGTTCGCTTCTTCCTGTTTTGCTCTGGCCTTGTTCAATTCCTGAATCAGTTCATTGGACTGATTTAATATTCGTGCCGCCTCTGCTTCAAGTTTTCTCATCTTCTTATCCAGGGCGTCATCCGCCAATTCCGATTCTAAAATTTCATCATCTAATATTTCTTCCGTCATAGTCATTATTACCTTTCTTATTTGTCATTTCTGCGAGGACGGGATTGATCTCTCAATTCCTGTCACAATGAACATTGAACAAGCTGTTCATTACAGCCGTCTCCACGTCTAATCTTTAATCTTCTTTATTGCAACTTCCCGTATGGTCCTTAAACCCTGAAATCCTTGCGACGCCCAAACGTTTAAATTTTGTACCGTAACATTGCTGGAGCATACAAACAACCGCGCTCCCCGGGGTAGCCGCGTTTGGTCTGGTTCATCCTTATAAATCTTCAAAGACCCGTTTTGAAATAAAATAATGTAATATTTCATTCTCCCCTCTCCTTAAATCCAGGAACATTTTAATAGTAACAAAACTTAGTAAGTCCCAAATTTTAATGAGACTTGCTAAGAACGAGTGCAACGATGTTCGAAGCACTGGTCGAACTATCCCACAGCATTGGCTATCGGAAACCGCCCCCCATTGCCTTATCGAATTACATATTATCAATAATCTCCGCCCTTTTCATTTCATATTCTTCATCGGTCAGGAGACCTTCATCATATAGTTTTTTCAACTCCCGCAATTTTCCAGAGGATTCACTATAAGGCCGGTCATCCACTACCGGTCCACCCCTTTGATCTGACATTTTATGAGGGAAAGGCGCTCTCCTTCGATCAAGGGGTTCTAATTCAAAATAATATTCTTCTTTATAATCGTAAGCCCACGGCAAAGAAAAAATCGGGGCGGGGAAAAACAATCGGGGAATATTCAAAACATCCTTATGAATAGTAATTTTCTTGTCTGCGTACCCTTGCTTCCGGAGCGTAAATGTTTTGCCTGCATTCTCCGGCCCCGTTGCGTCTCTATCCCAGTACATATAAGGCGTTACGCCCATTAATGCATCGCCTTCGTAAACATTTGCCCCCGACGGTAAAGATTTAATATAAGTGGTACTCGCGCAACTTAACAACAAAAGCAGAGGTAACAAAAATATTATTTTTTTCATATCATCTCCTCCTGATCATTAAATAGACGAACCTTGATTTTATGATTTATCCTCCGGCAGCGCCTGCCTGGCAAGCATGCCCTTGCTGTCCAGCAAATCGACAAGCTAAGATTTGACTTATTTTCGGTCATTACCTGCACCGGCTATCGTTATTTATTTCTACACATATCATATAAAAAATTACATTTTTGCTCGCAAGCCTCTTTCATGCCAATGGTTGACGGGCAATCAAATTTACACTTCTGTTTTTCTATCATACATTTCGCATCGGTGCATGACTGGCACAAAATTGACATGACAAAAATAAGCATCATTCCAATGATTGTAAAGATTCTTTTATTGTGAGATTCAAATTTCAAAAACGAAGTGTATAACCTAAAGGTCACACGTTGAAATTTGCCAGTCGAACAATCCCGCAAAGCGGAGGGTTCATACCCGTGATTCATATTGACTCCTTCTAAGTCTTCGTTATTTTAATCACTAATATACCAAATTTTGCTTCAGTTAATAAATCATTTATTCACTCTTTTTATTTTTCAAAGCGTGGACAACCAGAAAAGTATTCCATTCGGCATCCTGATCGCCCCACGAACCATCTTTCTTCTGTGAATCCGACAAAAAAGGAAATGCCTTGAGCCACTGACGGTGCGCCGATTCCAAGTCCAAATGAGCCAGAGCGTTTACCGTCAGAAAAAAAGGAATTAGCGCCGGCCAGATTCCTGACGGTTCCTGTTTTTCGCCCAGATCATCAACCAGTCGCAACGTGGCGGAATCATTTGCGTATACCGGATGAACAATCATTGCCCGCAGAATGTTGCTTTTATCCGCCCACACATCCGCATGGCCCGCGTGATCGTCAAGCCACCGGGTGAGCAACTGATAATGCGCCACAACTGCCTTATCGTTTTCCAACTGGAACACACAGGCAAGAAAAAGCGCCGCGCAGATCAGGGTTAACTGATCCGGCCCTTTAATGAAAGGCAATTCCCGAAAAGCATCGGATGGCAAATTTGAATCGAGCGTTTCTGAAAGATTATTATTTAATGTTTCCCGAATCAGCCACCTCAGAGCCTTATCAATATCTTCCGTTCTTTCCCGAACCGTCAGATGCAGACCAAACAAACGCCTGATCGTTTCCACCCGTGATTGAAACCATGAACCATCGGCGGATTGATCCTCCATCAAAGAAGATACCGTTTCCTGAAAATCATTCTGCCAGGCGGACGTTTCGGCTTCATCCAGCCATTTCTTGCGCGCATAAAGCCCGGCTGGTGATTTACTTGACTTAAATATTTGCAAAGGATCATAGCGCATGTTGAACATACCATCACAGAAGATAATTTTACCTTTCGTGTTTTCTTTAAATAGAAACGTCTTGGATTATTCTTTCTTTTTCGTTATTTTGATTGTCCAGCAATTTTCTATAAGGGGACGACATGACCATTTATCTTCGCCATTTTTTAAAACGTTCTTCACATTCCCGTTTGGGAAGGCAACTGCCTTCATCAATAATTTTTTCCAATGCTTTGGCCGCTTGATTCCCTGTTAAAATATTGAATTTAACCATTTCATCAATCAACCACAACAAGCCGTGTGTCGTAATACCTTCGTGCTTTGCAGCATTGCGTAAGGCATTATCACCGGTAATCAAATAACAGGCATTACGTTTTGCCAAATAAAGAGCAACAAGATCATTGGTTGACGGGCTTGCATATTCATTTCTAAGCGCAATAATATTTTTTGTTTCTTCGCCGGATGTCCCTTCTTGTATAAAACCAATCTTCAACAACAGCTCTCCAGCAGGTTCCTGTAACTCCGCTATCATAACATCAGGCAGAATAATCTTATGCTTCAACTTCAATACAGCTTTAAGAAGTTTGCCGTTGTGAAGATCAATGCAGATAGAAGTATCAAGAATTAGTTTCTTCAATGCCGGCAATCACGTCCTTGCGAAATTTGTCATATGAAATATCTAAAAATTCAGCGGCGCGTATTGGCGAAATAATCCCCTCCGTCACTGCTTGTATGACCAACAACTTAAATCTTTGAGGTTCTTCCGGTGCAACATCGACAGGTTCTACACGATGCCATTTCTTTATCCGAAATTTTTTAAACCATTCAGTAGCTCTGCTTTCAGAAATAATATCCAAGTTTTTAGCTCGATAAATCCATTGCTGCATGCTCATGCCGTACTTTTTCTTAAGCAAAACTAATTCAGAAAGATCAAGGTTGTTTCGTTTTTTACCAAGTTCACGATACACCGCGTCAGCAGGTGCCAAAAAAGCGGCGGAAAAATGTTTTGCCGCCTTTTCCTCATTTATATCGGAAGACACTTTCATTATGAGATGACCCAGTTCATGAGCAAGGTCTGACCTCTGGCGATCACCGGAAAGACCTTTTTTAACCACAATAACCGGTATGTCGTCATTTGCCCAACATGATAGCCCGTCAAATTCCTCGGACGCTTCTAGTGGAATAACCATTGCCCCTCGATCTTCGACAATATCCGTCATATTTTCGATGGGATCATTTCCTAAAGACCATTCTTTTCTTAAATCGTCCGCCAATTTTTCAATATCACTACTCTTATGTATATTTCGATGCTTCAATTTGCTGATACTGATTTTATCGAAACGATCTTCAGGAAAAAGCGCTTCTATTTCCAGATACTTTTCGACCTTATCTTTTACTTTTGCATGAATAGATTCGAGATATTTTTGAGGTACAGACGCCCGTTTTCTATAAATCGGACAACTTAAAGAAACTTGCACGGCATCCGGTCTGAAAAAATACTCAACTTTCACACCCAAGGCTTTCGCTAATTTAATCAATACATCAGAACCTGGATTGGTCACGCCTTGTTCATATTTTTGAATGACCTGCGCGCTGACATAATTGCCCGATGCTTCGGCAAGCCCTCTCAAGGATAAGCCAGAGGCAATTCGCGCCTGTTTAATTCTTCCTCCCAACATATTTTTCACCTCCCCTTGGTTGACAAATTAGCAACTAATTATTAAATTGTCAACTAGTAAATTAAGAAAGGAGGTCTTAGCATTTTGCATTCAAAGGCTAACGCGGCGGCAAGGAGGAGGCAACGAGGCGTATTATAGATACGTCGAGGAAACCGACGACGATGCCAACAAAGTTAGCCAAAGAAGGCGAATTGCTATGAACTATTATGGCGAAGAACCCACCCTATGGCGACAACCACCGGCACGGTCAGGTAACAGACAGATCGCAAACGTATAATCCTCATAATGATCGCTGGGTTAAGCGAGATACGAACACCGGTAGATTTATTGTGAAACTCCCATTCCGAAAGCGCAGCGTAGTGGGTTTTGTACCTTAATCTGTCATTCCCGCATGGTCCTAGCGGGAATCCAGGAATATTAAAATAATGTTCTTTCCCCGAAGTGCAGTGCCGTGGGACACCATCAACCATCTAATGAGACTCGACAAAAACAAGCGAAGCGCAGTTTGAGTCGCAAGTCGAATTATCCCAGGCACGTAGTGCCGTGGGACACTATCAACTATCAACTATCTTCACCATTTCTCATTTATTCTTCAAAATATTTTTCACTTAACAAAAGAGACAGTTCCCGATTATTTCACGCCGAAAGCTGGGCAAGCCATTTGCCGGCATCTACTATATGAATATTATCCTTCTTCTGTTCGCGCCTGAGATTCTGCACCAGTTGCAGGGCATCTGCTCCGGGAATCTTCTTCGCCATAAACGCCAGAGACGCGGAAGGCTTATCATCTGATAACTTCACCTCAATCAGATGAGACGCCGTGCCATCTTTGCTGAGGGAAAAATCAATTTCCTTGCCGTCTTTTGTCTTAATATAATTCAACTCAATATCTTCGCCGTTAATATCCTGCGAATATTGAACATGCTTCAACAAACAGACCGCACAGGTATTTTCCAGTTTGATTCCTTCATCACCCTGAACAAAACCACTGTCATAAAAATACAATTTGGGTTCCTTAAGAATTGACCGGGCTATGTTAGAATGAAACGGCCGCACCGTAAACACAATACAAAGACTTTCCAGAATATCGATATATCTGCGCACCGTATTCGGCGCCAGTTGCAGGTCCTGCGCAATGGACGTATAAGAAACCGGAGACCCGACCCTTGAACGCAAGAGCTCCAGTAACAACTTCATGGAACGAATCTCCTGCAATCTGCCGAACTCCAGAATATCTTCCCGTACTAAATCGGTATAATACTGACTCCGCCACCGGGCCGCTTCTGTTTCGGAACCAGATAAAAAAGGTTCCGGAAAACCACCCAAACGATTAAGAAGACCTAAGGCTTCATCAGGCGTCAACGTCCCTTTGAGTTCTCTGACAGATATCGGATTCAAACGCATCGGGAAATATCGTCCGGCAAGGGACTCACCCGACCGCCGATACGTATCCAATCGCGCACTTCCAGTGATTAGAATAGACTGTTTTGGAGCACGTGTATCAAAAACACCTTTAACATACTTTTTCCATTCCGGTTTTTTGTGAATTTCATCAAGAATAAGAAGATCGCTTTTAACAGGCCATGACTGAGCATGAATAATCTTCGCATCGTAGATATTATCAAAATTAAGATATTGAGGCGCCTTGAACTCCGGCATGAGCGCTTTGGCAAGCCAGGTTTTTCCGACCTGCCGCGGGCCGGTCAGAATAACCATTTTCTTGAGCAAATCTCTTTTGATCGGATCATACAAATATCTTTTCATGGCCGACTATTTAGCAGAACTTTGCATAAAAGTCAAGACCATTATGCAAACAATTGCATAATGGTCGTAGCGACACTCGCTAAGAGCGAGTGAAACGAAGCTCGAAGCGTAAGTGGAGCTATCCCCGAAGCGAAGCGTAGCGGGATCGTGAGACCCGCTGAGAGCGAACGAAGTGACGCTCGAAGCGTAAGGCGTAATGAGGCTTGCTAAGAACGAGCTTTGCGAAGTAATGAAACCCAAGTTTTAGAAGCGAAGCGCACTAAAACTTGCAGGTTGAATTATCACCTATGGTGATTCGAAGAGCAAATCGAATTATCCAATCCCGATACATCGGGATTGGGAACTATCCCAGGCGCAACGCGCCGTGGGACAGCCTAATCCCCTGATTTTTTAACTTTGAACCTTTTAATTACTTAAAACTTAAAATTGTCTTTTTCCCCTTCAGCCTTCAGCCTATTTTTTAACTTTGAACTTAGAACATTGAACCTAGAACAGTTCTTTCTAGCCCCTATCCCCCATCCGTAAGATGATAGCCTTTCTCTCTGAATAATTTAATGCAGGCATCAACCGCAGCAGCATCATAAAGAATCCCTCTGTTTTTCTCAATTTCTTCAATCGCAACATCAATACCCAGAGATGGACGGTAAGGACGATGGGAAGCCATCGCCTCCACAACGTCAGCCACGGCCAGAATGCGTGCTTCCAGAAGAATATCATCCCCTTTCAATTTTCTAGGATAACCGGTCCCATTTATTCGCTCATGATGCTGATATACTATTTGCGCCAGCGGCCAGGGCGATTCCACATTCTTAAGCATCTCGAATCCGCTCTGAGGATGCTGTTTAATCAGGTCAAATTCCAGCGTTGTCAACCTGGTTGGTTTGGATAATATCTCGGCGGGTACGGACAATTTTCCAATGTCATGTATAATGCCTGCCAAATGGATTCCCTCTATTTGCTCCTTCGCCAGTTCCATTTCTTCAGCAATGGTACAAGCCAGATCGGTAGCCCTCGACTGATGACCGGTTGTATAGGGATCCCTTGCTTCCAAAGCGGATACCAGAACCTGGATGGTTGTATTGATCGCCCTTCTGAGTTGTTCCAGGCTTTGCCTAAGTTTTTCTTCCGCCTGCTTGCGTTCAGTAATATCCTGAGAGGTGCCGATATAATGAGTCATTCTCCCGTTATCGTCAAAAACCGGATTGCCGCGGGCTTCGATGATTTTTTGACGGCCGCCGGACAGAACAATACGGAATTCATCGTGTAACGGTTTTTGCCCGGCGAGAGCTTGTTTAAAACCACTGCCTATCCGTTCGCGATCATCAGGATGAATTTTACTGAGAATATCGGCAAAAGAACGTTGTCCCGATTGGGGATCGATTTCAAATATGCGGTACATTTCATCCGACCAGAAATCTTTCCGGCCGGCAATATCGACTTCCCAGCTTCCGATATGAGTCTGTGTCTGGGCTTCCTTCAGATTCGCTTCGCTCTTGCGAAGTTTTTCTTCCGCCTGCTTGCGTTCGGTAATATCCCTGAATATGCCAATAAGATAATCCTCTTTGTCAACATTCATTGCCGAACCACTGACATCCGCAAAAAAGACAGTCTTATCCTTTTTCAAGAGAGGAATGTTTTGTACAACAGGAACTTCCTTTGCCACTATTCTTGCAAATTGCTGGTGCACATAGGCGATGGATTCTTTCGGATGAATATCCGAGACACTCATACTTAACAGCTCTTCTTTGGTATATCCCAGCATCTTACACATTTTTTCGTTGGCAGAAAAAAAATGTTGCCCTCTGGCCTGCGCAATGAGAATTCCGTCCGATGCTGATTGGAATATGGTTCTGAATCTTAATTCAGCCTCTTCAAGGGATTCAACTCGCTGCTCCAATTCTCTGTTTAACGCCTTAATATCCCGCAGATCTGTTTCACGCAAAAAGGCATAATAAACAAAAGCCCACCACATCGGGAGCAACGCGCCGATATAATCTTCAAAAGCATCCAGCTGGCTCGTAATCCCGAGCCATTCAATGGCCAGACAGGTGCCGTACAACAACATAAAAAACAACAGGCATCCCAATAATAACCGTGTACTAACCATGAAATAATTATTGGTACGTCTGACTAATCCGGCGACAGCCGCCAAAACGGCCAGCACCATGACGATATCGAGAATGGCCACAAAATTAATCATGCCTTTTCCCTTGTTTTCATGGAAATTACCCAACACCATATCGCCAACAGAATTGCGCTGGCCATGTAGCAGAAATGTTCCAATACATTCAGATACCATTCCCAGAAGAAACCTTCCAGGACGGTCGAAATCCAACCGATCGCGCTTAAAAGAAAGCTGATAAAAATTAGTTTAAAAGAAGGAGTCTGTTTCAGTTGATGAAAATTCAGGAGGACGAAAATTAATAACGTCATCCCGATGACTATCATGATCAACTCATTTTCATGGACCATTGGTTATCCCCTTCCCCAAAAGGTTCCATGTTTGTTGGATAGTTACCGTCTTATTACATCTTTTCCATCTCTCAAAAACTCTGTAATATGTGACGTCTGATACTTTGTTGGTGATTAAGTTGATTTGATGGGAACTTTCTACTTTCGGGTAATATTATAAAAAAACACTGAACGGTCTGTCAAGCGAATCTTGAACGCATAAC
This sequence comes from uncultured Smithella sp., assembly GCA_964480875.1. Classification (GTDB taxonomy): domain Bacteria; phylum Desulfobacterota; class Syntrophia; order Syntrophales; family Smithellaceae; genus Smithella. Next base: position 18,673 of record CAYZRT010000024.1, read on the forward strand.
TTGCTATTGCTCTTAACCACTAGTCACCAGTCACTATCCACCCCTTCACGGGTATTTCCTCAACTACTTAATTACTTAAAACTTAAAACTGTCTTTTTCCCCTTCAGCCTTCAGCCTAAACAACTTCAGTCTTTTTTAAACCTTGAACCTTGAACATAGAACATAGAACATTGAACGGTTTTTCTTTTCCCATTCACCATTCACATTTCACCCAGGTACGTAGTGCCGTAGGACACCCTTCACTTTTTCTTTTCCCCAATCTTCCAAACGCCTTTTTCCCGGAAAGCGGGAATCGTCTGCCTACGGGCGGCATTCAATAACGTGTTAACAGATTTCTTATTTGATTTCGCATAATCGGCCAACGTGATTATTTTATCGCCCTGCAGATAAGCAATTCTTTTATGAAGGGATTCCATCAACGCCAAAGTAATAATCTTCTCCATCGTCCTGGTCTTTTTTGAATCTTTATATTCCCCGAAAGATTTATAATAAGTCTGTTTCTCTTTATCGCGAATAATTACATTGGGAAATCCAAAACGCGCAAGCTGATAATTAATGATCACGCGCCCCATCCTTCCGTTACCGTCGTTGAATGGATGAATCGTTTCAAAATCCAGATGAAATTTGGCGATCTTATCAGCAAAGTAAGAGACATGGTCAGCGGAATAATCCAGAATAATTGATTCTATCATTCTTTCCACATGCTCCGGCGCGGGCGCGATATGTGTACCCACGCGCACATACTCACCTTTTTTGCGGAAACGTCCGGCAATCACATCATTGATATTGCCCATAAGCATTTTATGCAGAAGAAGAATTAATTCTAAGGAAAAATCCGGCTCGACAGATCTATTTCTGATGTATTCCAGAACCCGCGCGAGATTTTTTGCTTCGAATACTTCTCGCACCGACACATTACGGGAGATTTTCATTTCCATTAAAATGCGTTCGGTTTCTTTGAGAGTCAGCGTGGAATTTTCAATGGCATTTGAATTAAAAACACTTTCCGAAAGTTCGGATTCGTCAATCAGTTTGAGCAAAGACGCCTTGCCTTTGCTCAACTTATCGTAATCAGTCTTCAGAATCTTGATATATTCTTTTGTCGTATTATTGGTTGCCATGGATGACACCCTAGCAAATTAACGCTATTTTGTCAATTATTCGTTAATATGGCGACAAAATAACCACGATTAACGATTATTTATGGCCGACTATTTAGCATAACTTTGCACATAAGTCGCGACTATTATGCAAAGCGTTGCATAATAGTCGCATTGTCATTCCTATGATCTTTCCTCCTTTGAGGGGAGGAAATTAAAAGGAGGGTGAAATTATTTATTTGTCATTCCCGCATGGTCCTAGCGGGCCACGGTGCCCTTTAGGGTAAATCCAGTTCTTTTTTCTTCAGCCTAAACAACTTCAGTCTTTTTTAAACCTTGAACGTTGAACATAGAACTTAGAACGGTTTTTCTTTTCCCATTCACCATCCACCAGCCACTATTCACCCTTCCCCGTCTTTCCATAGCGCCAATTAAATAGAACCGCCCCGATTTTCACTATGTTGTTTTGCTAATATTACAGTTTTTTAAAATATGTTTTTATCTTATCTGCCATCAGGACACGGCGTTTTGCCAAGAACTGTGGATAATCTTCCACGCTCATATTCGCCATACCTTCAGGAATGCAGTTCATTTTAAGATTTGTATTAAGATCATCGATATTTATAATATTGCCATATTTCTTTTTCCCGCCATTACATTGATCAAGCACTTCAGACATATATTTACTCGGTTCTTTGTTTCCTATCGCAATATTAATTTCACTTTGTGCTACAGCATAATTAGCAATCTGATTGTATTGCCCCCTATTTAGTCCTTGTTTTTTAAGATAATTCTTAGGGAACAGATGATGCACATCCGACTTGACCTCAATTAATTCGCGTGCACTCAAATCTTTTGATAAAAATCCTTTATCGCCAAGCGTGATCTGTGCCGCTTGAAAGACTCTGAAGTACGGACTTGAAGCTACGGAAGTATCCATCTCCTGGGGAAGGCTGGCATTCCAAAATGCTTCAGAAAGTTCACCAGCATAGAGACTCTCGGCATAGGGTGCAAATCCTTGTGCATGAATTTGACGTATATCATAATCAAACATGGACTCAGGGGAACCAGAATAGCGGCCCGTTAGGACTGAAAACACAAACCACTTACGTACATTTCTTTCTATATCCGCATCGGGCGTCTTCATCCCTCGTAATGTCAGGTAAACGATATAAGCTGAGTTAAGTGCATTTTGGGAACCGATAAGAGAAGAATCCACAAATCCAGCCGAACGAACAATCATCACAAACCGCTTAAAATGTGTTTCATTCATAAAAGCAAATATACTAGATTTTAAACGGGTGAAGGAATCCTCAACAATGGATTCTTCAAACTTTTTAGTTTCAAAATTTCGACCTGATACTAAGGCTACCAAGTCTTGCAGTTTGCCGCGCTTGAACTCTGTTGTGAAAGCGACACGCAGCATATCAGTGTATGAGGGATCATAAATATCTTCATTCTCGTTTTTAAGCCATGACATTTTTTGAAAAAATTCAGTTTTGCAGAAAGCTGGATCGTTTTTCTGAACGATTGTATAAAAATCAGGATAAACAGCCATGTGGCAAAAATAGTCAATCGCCTTACGCAGTGTATTCCCGCCATAAGTTTCATTAACTGAAATTTTTGACATGGCAAAATCAGCTTGACTAAGCTGTGCACCTGCAGAATTAACACGTATAAATATCTCCGTAACTGTTTCAATGTCCAGATCACCATCAAGTTCAATTATACCCACGAAGTTGTATATTATTTTCCGCAATTTTTCTAAAATTATGGATATTGCATGTTTGTCAGCATCAGGATTCGCTAATATATAATTGTCAGTTAATTCCACAAGGCTGGAAGAAGGGGCAAAAACTTTGGCAATGTCGTAAATCCAACTGGTATCTTTTTGAATTGCAGGGTTAGCAACTTCAAACTTTTCATCTATAGGGTGGAAAGCAATTTTAATTCTCACATTCTCATAGTCCTTTGTCAGAACTTCCCTGCCCAATATAGCCGCCATAAGTGCAGTTACACGTTGTTGTCCGTCAATTAATATTCTTTTCCCCTGCGATGAAGTCCCATCTTTTAATTTTACTGCAGGATTTCGCCAGGTAATTAAATAACCAATGGGGTAACCCAAGTATAATGAGTCCAGAAGATTACGTACTTTTGTTGAATCCCACACAAAAGGGCGTTGAATCTCAGGAATGGCAATTTCTTTTGTTTTTTCCCATGTCAAAATTGTTTCAATTGGCTGCGGCGTAACTGAATACCTTTGCGTACTCATGGGAGCTCCTTTATTTAGCTTTTTAATACATCAATCCAAATCGCTCACGTTGGCAACTTGTTTGAATTTTATCTCGTCAAATTCCTTAAAATGCGCGTGACCACATTTTATTTTTTGCTTCTCTGTTACTCTTAATTCCTGTCCGGCTGATTTTGTTTCAGCAACAAAGTAAACAGTTCTTTCATTCTTTTTTATTACTGCCCAATCAGGATTATAAGTTCCAATGGGAGTGGTAATTTTAAACCAGCCCGGTAATTTAAAGTAGAACTCTATATCATCCCGATCTTCGCAGTCTCTGGCAAAAGCATATTCAACGTTTGAATCAAGCGGGACAAGGCTACTGTAAATAGTTTTATCTTTTTTTGTAACTTTGAAAGTAAGATCATTGACATGAATGTCGTAGTCTTCAAACAAACGCATTTCATATTCTTTAGAGCCAATTTTTTCGTACTTGATCCCGTCAATCATCAAATCGTTTAAAACTTCATTTATTGCTGCAACGGCATTGTCTAGAAATAACTGTGGATTAATCATTATCTCTCCGGTTCTTCCGGATTGCAGCAGGATCTCCAAAACCGTAGAACGGGTTAATTCTGTTCTCTCCTGAATGTAAAACAAAACATCCGGTATGCGAAATTTGCCATCGACTACTATATTAAAAGATGCTTTTACATCAGCCACAATTCCCGATTCAGCAAATTCCACTGCCGTTTTTGTTGTCTTGATAACCGCTTTTCTGGTTATCGGCATATCTTTTACTGCTTTGGCAGCGTGCTTGATAAGTTCCCTTGTATCGTAGTCAACTTTATATGTTGTTTGGAATTTTATTTTGTCCCAGATATCTTTGAATTTCTCATCAAGTTCAAAACCTTTGCGGTATTTGACAGTTGTTCTTTTCTCCTTGTTTTTTATCCTTCCGGCAAATGATACGCCGCAATCTTCTTCAATTTCAGTCTGAAGTTGTCTGGCAAATTCCTCATAGGACTCATTTGCAATGACCGTAAGCTGGTTGATGCTTTTATCCTGAATGCGAACACCTTCCTGATTAACAGGAAGCCTCAGTCCTCTGCCGATTTCCTGTCTCTTTTTTAATTCGGAATGTGTTTCATTGAGCGTACATATTTGAAAGACATTGGGATTGTCCCATCCTTCCCTTAACGCGGAGTGACTGAAGATAAAACGCAAAGGCTCATTAATATCCAAAAGCCTTTCTTTATCTTGCATGATTAGTTTGAAGGTATCATCATCAGCTAATGAAGTGCCCTTGGTATCATGCCAATTACCTTTCTTATCCTGTGAGAAATAACCATTATGAACTTCAGTAGCATGATAAGGCAGAAGCCCTTTATACTGACTTTTTTCTAAAAACTCTTTGTATATCTCTTCAAACCATTGGGAAAATTTACCCTTCACGGTGCTGCCGCCCGCATCATAGCTGCGATAATTGGCAACACGATCAATGAAGAAAAGTGAAAGCACCTTTATGGCTTTATCTTTGTACTTTTTTTCCTTAATGAAGTGCTCCTCGATAGTTTTTCTTATTTGCACTTTCATAACGTCATCGGTAAGACCGCCTCTTGCCTGACCTGAATAAATCGTTTCACCATTGGAAAGCTCTATAAAACCATCGCCCACATCGATGCCGTTAATAATGCATCCGTTTTTATAAATGTCGCGTTTATTAGACAACTCATATAAATCGTCACCGACTTTCGCGGTTACTGTTTTGCGCTTGACGCCATCAGCTGTATTCACATCTATTTTTATTTTCGCCGATGTTTTTGTTTTTGTGGCCGTAACTTTTTCCAAGGCAATAAAGGCTTCATTAAAATCATTTTCCGTAACGATCGAATCAACTTCAATCTGTTTGACCAGCCCCAAATCATAGGCTTTCACCGGATCAAGACTGTAAACCATATTGTAACGGTTTGTATGCGTCGCGGAATAGCGCAGGGTGCAAAGCGGATGAAGATTGGCGATAGCTTTTTTTCTAATTTCCGTTTCCATGTTTTGTGGTTCATCCACGATGACAATAGGCCTCGTCACTTGAATAAATTCTACAGGCTTTTTCCCTGTGAGCCGGTCATTGGGTTTGTTGATGATATTTTCATCTTTGGCAAAGGAATCGATGTTAATAACCAGAATTTGAATATTGTTGTTGTCGGAAAAATTTCGCAGTGCAGAAACGCGCCTGGAATCGTAAACAACATAGTTTACCGGCGTCTTGTCATAAAGATTCTGAAAATGATCAAAAGTAATTTCTAGATTCTTCAAGACACCTTCGCGTATGGCAATGGATGGCACAACGATTACGAATTTCTTGAAACCATATTTCTTATTTAGTTCGTAGATTGTCCGCAAATAAACATATGTTTTGCCGGTGCCCGTTTCCATCTCCACAGAAAAGTTCATACCGTCAAGACTATTCGAAACAGCAAGCCCGTTTGACTTTTGAACAGCATTGACATTTTCGAGAATTTGGTCTTCGCTTATTGCAAGCTGATTGCCTATGCCTATGTCTTTAAAAAGTGCATCACCGAATAAAGTGTCGAAATCACCGTGATTCAACGGTTGGCCTTCGAAAACTCCGACTATGGAATTAATTGCATCGTGTTGAAATGTCTGATTTGGGTCAAAAAGAAGTTTCACGAAATTTTTACCCTTTCGCCTCAGATTACTTTAAATTCAATACCCGCGTCTTTCATTTGCAGGGCGGTGTTTGTTTTGAGCTTGTCGTTGTCTTTGAATAATCTGTCGAGCGTGAAAACTTTTTTAGGTTTCACCGCAAGAATCTGTTTGATAATCTTTTCATCGGCTTTTTCCAGCATCAGCGCAACTTCGTCATCATTGACCAGAATAAAACCTTTTTCATTTTTGATGTTTGCTGTCAGCGATACACCGGATTTGAGAAGCAGTTCGTAAAGCACATCTTCAATTATTGCGTTTTCATCTAGCGGTTCCAGATGCTGCTGCATTTGAGCGACAAGTTCTTCTTCGGTTTCGATATTCGTCCTCCAGATTTTAAAGTTTGATTCCTGAAGTTTGAATACCTTAAATCCGAGGTCTTTATCACCTTTGTCTTCAAAGTCGAGCTTGCCTTCCTTCTCTTCCTTGATTTTTTTGACCATGCGGCGAATACGTTCTTTGCCGATTTCGGAAATAGTTTTATAGCCTGCTTTAAATGCCTCCGAGTTTTCCTCACATTTTTCCGGCAACTGCACACATATAAATTTGCGATTTCCGCCGTCTTCTTTGTTTAGTTCCAGAACAGCATGTGCGGTGGTGCAGGAACCGGCGAAGAAATCAAGAACAATATCTGAACTTTGTATATTACATATTTTAGATAAGTTCTGAATGAGCCTGATCGGTTTTAAGGTTTCAAATATTGATTTTCCTTCTTCACCAAATATCTTGATAAAGTCTTTTTTTGCTTCATCTGTATGACCATAGTATTTATGTAACAACAATGATGAAGCAACGCGACCTTGCTTAACTTCATTGAGGAACTGTTTAAAACTGGGGAAACTGTCATTATTCTTACCAAAATAGATCTTATTATCACGCATCATTTCTTTCATAACTGGTTCAGAAAAAGCCCAATGTTTTCCTGACGGCACATCATATTCTTTTCCCGTTAATGGATTTCTAACTATGAAATGACCACCTTTTCTTTCTTCTGCTGCTACTAAATCTCCAGGTTTCCAATCTCCACGTGGATCATTATCTGGATTTTGGTAACGCTTATTCATATCATCAGTTCTCGGCAGTAAACCTATTTGAAAATTGTTTATGTTTTTCGCATATATGAGGACAAACTCAAAATCATTTGATAGTAATTGAGCTTGATTTTTTGAACTGTAGACTTTTTGCCAGCCTGCAAATGATATAGAATTTTCTTCCCCGAACACTTCATTCATTAAAAGCCGGAGATTATGCACTTCGTTATCGTCAATGGAAACAAAAATTACTCCGTCGTCACGCAAAAGATTACGCGCCAGAAACAGGCGCGGATACATCATGGAAAGCCAGTTGGAATGATAATGGCCACTGTCTTTGCTGTTTTTGCGGAATAACCCTTCGCGCGTCATCAATCCGGTTTCGTCCTTGTCGCCGATGCGACTTAAATATTCTTCTCGCGATTCTGCAAACCGGTCGGGATAGATAAAGTTGTCGTTGCCGGTGTTGTAAGGCGGATCAATGTAAATCATTTTGATCTTGCCGAAATAACTTTTCTGCAAAACTTTCAGAACTTCCAGATTTTCACCTTCGATAAATACGTTTTCAGTCTCATCGAAATTTACGGATTCTTCTTTAGAGGGCGCAAGCGTCGCGGTGGAAGGCGCTTGTAAAACACGAAAGGCGTCGGATTTTCCCGCCCAATTGAGAACATAGCGCTCGTTTTTAAATTCGATATTATCACCCAACGCGGCTTTGAGTTTTTCCCAGTCAATTTTATTTTCTGTAAATGCTTCGGGTAGGATTTCTTTAAGTTGGTTGAGCTTTTCTTCCGACACGTTCAAAGATTTTCCATCCATTTAAGACAAGCCTCTTCTTTTTTTACCTATATTTTATTTTGTTGGAATCATGTTTTGATCGATTTCGATAATACAACTTATCGAAAAGTTTGCAATATTAAAATGACCCTATTTAACGTACTGTCAGATTATCCGCTGTAAGGCTTAGTCTCTTTACATTTCGGAAAAGCTGAACAACCCCAGAATTTTTCGCCTACTTTTGGACCATTTTTTGTCGTTCGCAGTACCATTTTCCCACCGCACTTTGGACAAATAATACTGTTCTGTTTATCGCTTTTGATTTTCTGAACATGCTCTACGTGTTCCTGATGCGTTTTATACGATGGGCTCAATCTTCCTGTTTCAATTTTTCCGATAATTTCTGTTACTTCGGCTGAAGAAAGGACTCGTCGCGTTTTTGACTTGATATAGCTTATATAGCCGACGCCATGCGTTACATTTTCCGGCATTGGTGTCTTGAATTTGCTGTCACCCACAAATACAATCATTGAATGAATTTGATCATCCTTCAGATTCAGCAGTTGTTGCAAGGTCTTTACATGTTTATAATTTTGATGAAGCGGGTTTTGGAATTTCTCCGAGCTTCTGAATATTTTCTGAGTCCACATTTTATCTTGTGCACCGCCGAAGATCCAACCTTTTATATTTTTTGTCTCAACAACAAAAACTCCATAGACAGATACAATAATGTGATCAATTTGCGTTGTTCCGTTTTCTATCGGTAAGGTAACATTTTTGATAATATGATAATCGTTTTTATCGAGCATCAATTTTGCTAAAACGTTTACAATAAACTCACCTGTTAAACCTTTAAACCAAGGCGATTTTAGAATACCTATCAGAATAGCAACGGGAATTAAGATGAAGATTACAGAACTAAACATCTGTTTTATAACTGGCGTGAAGTCCATATAAAATTAAACCTATTATGTAAGTATTATTATTAAGATGACTAGTTGTATAAAATACAAAATCTTAAAATATTGCAAGAATAAAATGAAATAAACCATTAAGGTTAATAGGCTGAAGACCGAAGGCTGAAGGAAAAAAGAAAGGCTGTCCCACGGCACTGCGTGCCTGGGATAGTTCCCAATCCCGATGTATCGGGATTGGATAATTCGTCTAATGCTTCGAACTTCGCAAATCTCGTTCTCAGCAAGCCTCATTACGCCTTACGCTTCAGACGTCGTTGCACTCGTTCTCCTACGTCACTTCGTTCCTAGGATAATTCGTCCAGCAAGCTTCAGCGCACTACGTTTCTGAAGCTTGGGTCTCATTATCAGCTTGGCTCACTAAATGGTGAATGGAAAAAGAACTGTTCAATGTTCAAGTGTTGCATTATACAGCGGTGAGCAATTCCAAGCATTCGTTAATTCCCAGTATGGTTGCGCCACTGCTAATCTTGTAACCCTTATCCGTCATCGGGCATACGATAAAGGCATGCTCCGTTTTCAGCACTTTAATGGTATCGGCGAATCCTCTGGAAAGATGGGGCGTCAACGAAGCCTTAATCTCAAATGCGAGACGTCTCTTTCCGTGAACCAACACAAGATCAATCTCTTCGCCTGATGATGTTCTGTAGTAAAAAGGCTGCCATGAGGGTACGTGTGTAATAATTTGCTCGATGCACCAGCCTTCCCATGATGCTCCGAATACAGGATGCCCGTAAAGCTCCGTCCTGCCGTCAATTTCCAGAATAGTGTGTAAAAGACCGCTGTCACGCAGATATATTTTGGGAGACTTGATCAATCGTTTTTTCAGATTGGCTTCCAGCGGCTGCAGAACACGCACCATGAATGTCTGCTCCAGAATATCAAGATATTTGCGAACCGTATTGTGCGATATGTCCATTGATTGACCGATTTTTGAGGCATTGAAAATGCTGCCGTGATAGTGAGCAATCATTTTCCAAAAGCGCGACATGACCGGTATGGGCATGGCAAATCCAAAGGATGGAATATCACGGCTTAAATAATCCTGAATCATGTCTCTGCGCCATATATCACTTTGCGAGTCGTTCAACGCCAAATATGCGGGCGGGAATCCCCCCCGCCACCAATGTTTTTTAAAATCATGTTTTTTATCTCTTTTGTCATTGCGAAGTTCTTGCCAGGTAAAAGGTGTTAATTCAACGTAATGGATACGACCGGCAAGAGTTTCACCGCCCTGCCTGATAAGATCACGCGATGCGGAGCCGAGGATGAGAAACCGCCCCGGATGTCTGTCTTTATCTATCAGAGCCCTTAAAAGCGGAAACAGATCCGGCCGTAATTGTATTTCATCTATGCAGATTAATTGCCGGGTGTGCTCCTGAAGAAACAATTCCGCGTCGGCAAGCTTGCGCATATCCGAAGGAAGTTCGAGGTCAAGGAAAAGGGCTTCTTTGTTGTTCTGAAGGATGTGTCGAGCCAGGGTTGATTTGCCGCTTTGACGCGGACCAATCAGCACTGTCACCGGATTATGCTTTAGTGATTGCAAGATTTCACCGGCTTTGTATCGTTCTATATATCTTTGCATATTGTCACCACCACTTACAATTTGCAAAGATAATAACATAAAATATTTCTTTTGTCAGCTCGTATTTTAAAAATTTTTAGGAAGGGTATATAGAGTGTCCCGCGGCACCCCCATTCACTTCGTTCAGGGGATAGCTCGGCTAGAAAATAGTTTCTGTCCCGCATAGCTTTGCATGCGGGATAATTCCACTTAC
>CAYZRT010000025.1:0-28537 GCA_964480875.1 uncultured Smithella sp.
AATTTTTCTTCGTTAATTTGAGTAAGAATCCATAATGGCGTGTCTTTCGCTTCCCTGCTAATGTTCTTTTGTTTCCATGAGATATAATTTTCAATTTTTTCTACGGCTGCTTTGGGCGTATTGAAAAATTCAACGCCGGCCTCATAACATTTATCCTCAAAGACGATTTTGATCCATTTAACTTTCACAAGAATTGTTATTTGCCTTTGCAATGTTTTCAATGTGAAATCTATTTTGAGGAGGGTGTCGACGGGGAAGAGGATATTCCCCCTGATTTACGCACCGGACACAGAAATATCCTCGCTGTAGATATCAACCGTTTTCTCTTTAGGGAGATTCTTTCCCCCGGCAATGACCGATATGGTTATCTCGTTTAATTCCTCCAACCGTTGCCTTTTCCTTTTTTCTACCATGACAACTTTAATTCCTCCTTTTCAAATCCGGATTAGCCGTCTTTTACATTTCACGTCGGAACCTTTTTGTCTTGTATTAATTTAATGAATAAAATTCCTCCCGTCAAGAAAATATAAGCTATTGAAATAATTAAATAATGACAAACAAGAAGGTTATTAAATTGCAATATTAATATATAATTTATATACTAAAAAAAATTAATTTTAAATCTCATCATATTGTTGAACAAATAAATAATTTTAAACAATGGCTAACAAAAAAAGAAAACTGGGAGAGCTATTAATAGAGAGCGGATTTGTTACCGACGAACAGTTGATGAATGCGCTTGCTCTTCAGAAGAAGAGCGGAAAGATGATAGGCCAGACACTTATTGAACTTGGTTACATTTCAGATTCACAACTCATGGAAGCTTTTCTCAAAAAATTCTCTATTAATTATATTGATTGCTCTAATTTAACCGTGAAGGATGAATACCTCAAATTACTGAACATGGACATGGCTGTAAAGAAAAAAATATTACCGACCAATGTGTCGGGAAATACGCTTTTTCTGGCTATGGTCAATCCTCTCGATTATTCAACCATTGATGAAGTGAAATTTCTTACCGGGCGCAACATTACACCCCTTCTGGCAACAGAATCATCTATCATGAAAGCCATTGAAAAAAACTACGGCTACTGCTCGATGGAAAAAATATGGAATCCATTGAACGAAATGCATTTGGATGCAGATATGCAGTTCAATTTGGATAAAAATATTGAGTTCAATACGCCGGAAGATAAAGATGAGGCAGATATTAAGATCGACGAACTTTATAAAATTGGTGAAGAACCGCCCATTGTAAAACTCGTCACGCTGATACTCATCAATGCCGTTAAGTCAAGGGCAACAGACATCCATATAGAACCCCGCGAAAAATACGTTAATGTCCGTTACAGAATAGACGGTGACCTGACGACGGTCCTGAAGATATCGAAAAATCTTCAGGCAGCAGTCACATCAAGAATAAAAATAATATCCACCATGAACATCACCATACGCAGATTGCCGCAGGATGGCAGGAGCACTGTAAGATATGAAGGCCGCATGATTGATCTTCGTGTCTCCACCATACCCTCATCTCATGGAGAGACAATCGTCATACGCATACTTGATTCGGTTATGGGTCTCATCCCCTTGAGCAAACTGGGAATGCCGGATAATATCATAAGAGAGCTGCTTGAAATGCTGAACAAACCTCAGGGCATGCTTTTTGTCACAGGACCCACGGGAAGCGGCAAGACAACCACGCTGTATTCACTGCTGACACAACTGTCACTGGAATCGGAAAGTGTTGTTACGATTGAAGACCCGATCGAATATGAACTTGAGAATATCAAGCAGGTGCCCGTTAATGAAAAAATCGGTTTTACGTTTTCAGCGGCACTGCGTTCAATACTCAGGCAGGATCCCGATGTTGTGATGGTGGGAGAAGTCAGGGATTCCGATACCGCTCAAATTTCTACAAAAGCCGCGTTGACCGGTCACCTGGTGCTCAGCTCGGTTCACACCAACGATACGATTGCCACAATATCGCGGCTGAGGGATCTAGGAATAGAACCTTATCTTATTAGTTCCGCACTGAACGCCATACTGGCTCAAAGGCTTGTTAAAAAAATATGCGACAGATGCCGGATCGAGTTCCCCATACCGCAATACCTCTACGAAAATTATCCCTATCTGAAAAAGCTGAATATCGGAATGTCCTATCAAGGAAAAGGCTGTGAAGAATGCGGTTTTACGGGATACAAGGGACGAGTAGGTGTTTTCGAATTTCTCCGCATCGACAGCAGCCTGAGAAAGGCCATTCCGAAGTATAACTCCGACCAGGAACTCTGCAACCTTGCACGGGAAAACGGCATGAAAACACTGATCGAAGATGCCTGCGAAAAAGTCGAAAACGGTACTACCACCCTAAAAGAAGTCCTTACAAAAATACACTATTACGAATAAATTTTATAACACTCTTTGCGGAAAACCGAGGTCGTTTCCGCTCTTGCTGTTACGCTCTGAATAAAGCCAGAGATTAACTCCCCTCATTTCTAAAGAGCTTAATGTGTTCCTGATAGCTTTTCATTTCTTCAGGCGTGACTTTTTCTAGAATACACTCTTCAACCACATAACTTGTTACTTTATCATCAAATTGCATTCTGCCTGTTATATGTCCGGTTACCTCCTGAGCTATTTCATCTTTAACATGTAAAAGCGTTCGCCCTCCTGATTCCAGTTGATGGTAAACCATATTTTTTTTCGGCTCCGGCAGTCCCATCCGGGCGGCGCGGTTTTCAAAGTCCCGTCGATCAATTTCCGTTTTAATGCCATCCACGAGAAACAATATCCCACCGAATGGCAACATCGTTGCCGCACCGGCAACCGTGCCTGCCGTCCCCACGGCAATACTAGAATGGTCGGAAAATTTTCTGGAGCGAAACTCCGCGGCAGTCAATTTGCGAAATTTCAGGAGAATGCGATAGCCATAGAAATCCTTGAAGCTTTCCTGTAACTGATAATATTTCAGAGCGCGCACGATAAATTCGGAGACATGACCGAGATATAATTTTTCTCCGGGCGGCAATTTCACCGATTCCGGATTAACATCACGCGACAACTTCAGGCAGCTGAAAAGCGTATCCTGTTCCCCCGGTCTTGATGAGCACCCCGGCAACAGAATCACATTAACTTCTCCTCTCGTAGCAAGGGCTTTCACCTCTTCATCATAGGAATCGAATTTTCTATCAAGATAATTCTTGTAAAATGTGCCACACCCGGACACACTCAGGCCGGCAATGATACTGATTAACAGTATCATTGCCGGCCTTCCCAAATATTTTACCTGCTGATTATTGCCGGCTTCAAACCGACAATCAGCATCATCCTTATCATGAATAATGTTTTCATGTTTTTCTCCCGCTTGTATCATTGGCATAGTGATTAATTGATACCTGTTTGGTTGCTATTCCATTTTCAGGGCCTGATAAAACAGCGGCGTTGCCGGACTCGTCACCGTCGGGTCCGTCATCACGTTCACGCACGCCGGCTTGCCGGAGGCAAATGCCCGCTCCAGTGCCGGAATGATTTCCTCGTCTTTCGTGACAAATTCGCCATGTCCGCCAAGGCCTTCCACCACTTTCTCGTAATGCCGGACGCCCAACTCCGCACACTGAAGGCGATCCGCACCGATGGAGAGCTCCTGGCTGTGCTTGATCATACCCCAGGCACAGTCGTTATTGATGACCACCACCACAGGGATGTTATGGCGCACCATCGTATCGAATTCCATCGCGTTAAATCCGAACGATCCGTCGCCGTTGAGTACCACCACTTTTTTATCCGGACGCGCCAGTTTGGCCGCCATGCCGAAGGGAATACCCGTTCCCAGACAGCCGAAAAGCCCCGCGGCAGCGGCAATGACGCCGGCCTTCTGCCGGGTCTTGAAAGCAAGGCCGAAATAATTCGTATCGCCTCCGTCCGTCACGAAGACCGTGTCTTCACCCACGACTTTCTGAATCTGCGCAACCAGGCGTACCGGATGAATCGGGGCTGTCGCCGTCTCCCGAATCCGAAGTTCGTAATCCAGCAGCGAGCGGCCGGCCGCTTTCAGCGTTTCGGCCCAAGTGCTGTGATCTTTTTTATCCACCAGCGGCGTCAACTGTTCGAGCACCGAGCCCACATCGCCCACCAGACCCGCGTCCGCCATGCGGTTGCGGTCGATTTCGTGCGGGTCGATATCAATCCTGACCACCTTTGTTGTGGACGGGATAAGGCTGCCCGACATCAGAAGCCAGTTGAACCTCAATCCCGCGGCAATCAGCACGTCCGTCTGGGGAAGGCCGAACATCAGGCCGACGCTGCCCATGTCCATCACCGAATGGGGATGATTATCCGGCAACTCCCCCCGACCGTAATTCATCAGCATAAAGGGAATACCCGTCTTTTCGATGAATCCTTTGAGCGTATCTGAGCTTCCGCTAAAGCGCACGCCGCTGCCTCCGATAAACAGAGGATTTTTTGCGTTGTTGATGATCTGTGCCGCAGCTTTCAGATCGGCGTCGTCCGGATGCACCGTGTATTTGCGGGTGGTGCGCCGGGGCATCGGCGCCAGCGACTCTTCGATCTTGACACCCAGAATATCCGGCGGCAGCTCCAGAAATACCGGACCGGGACGTCCCTCCACCGCGTAGCGGAATGCAATGGATAGATATTCGGGAATCCGTTTGGGATCATAACAGGTGGCCGCCCATTTGGTGATGGGATGCACGATGTCCATCTGATTGATTTCCTGCAGGGCCCCTTTCAAATCGTCGCGCAGCGGATGCCTGCCGCACAAAACCACCAGCGGCGCGTTATCCAGATAAGCGTTGGCAATGCCGGTCAGGCCGTTGGCAAATCCCGGTCCCGCGGTGAGAAAACATACGCCGGGCTTTCCGGTGTAAACCGACCAGGCATGTGCCATCATGGCGGCGGCCTGTTCGTGGCGCACATCGATAGTACGTATTTTATATTCGGTGAAACTGTCCAGCACCGCCTCGATATGTCCGCCGGAAATGCCGAATACGATATCGATATTTTCCACTTCCTTCAGATATTTGCCGACCAGATGCCCGCCCATTATCTTTGCCATTGTTGATCTCCTTTCAATGATCAGTTGATTACGAGACTTTGAAACTTATTTATCCTCACATGCAGGCTAATCTAAAATTCCCCTCCCTTGAGGGGAGGGGTCAGGGGAGGGTGTAATATTTAATATTTCACCCCCACCTTTATCCTCCACCCTCAAGGGGGAGGAAGAAAATCTACATCACCAGTTTCACGCCGTCATTGAACCACTGCGCGAAAAAAGCCATCCCGTCGAGCTTCATCTTGCCGGCAGCGGCGGCTTTAAACTGTTCAGCATCGTTTTTTGACGCCATGACTTTAAAACCGGTTTCTGCATCCGACCACACGATTGCTGCGTCATACGGATGATCGGCGCCGCCCTTGGAACTGACCGTTCCCCGGTCGAAGATAAATAATCGGCCCCGTTTACCGTCCGCCGTCTTGATCATGATTTTGACCTGATGGATGGACCCGATGTAACTGCGATAGGCCGGTTTCATTTTCGCCGCCCATTTGAGGATTTGATACAAAATGAAAAGAAGTGCCGAAAATCTCATAGTCTTTCTCCAGGTTATTATTACATACGATCGTCAGGCTTTAATGAGGGTGGAAGTTTAACCCAAATGATGAAATTTGACAATAACAAGAAATGAAATTTATCTTGTTATTTAAGGCCAGAGCAAAGTATCCAAAAAGCCCATCTACGATATGCTAATCTGTGTCGACCAGAGATTGACCTCTCATTGAATGTCAACATAATCGATAATTAACAATGTTGTGTACTTTACCCTTTCAAAAAAAATAGTACTATAATAATTTTAAATCCATCATAAAAATACAACTTTAATTTCCTGACAGCTAACAACATCAAGATACCACTATTCATTATTTTAAAAGAGAGAAATCAGGCTTCTAACTGATGACAGGAAGAAGTGCTTGAAGAGGACAAAGTAACCCAGATGTTATTAAAATGAACGGAGAAGCGACTTATGAACCTGTAATGCATCCTAAAGTAAAAACGATCAACTCATCATGTAAAGAATAAACACCACCCCTATCAAAATGCGGTAATATCCAAAGTATTTAAATCCAAAGTTCTCAACAATGTGCAGAAATACCTTAACCGCAAGATAAGCGAAAATAAAAGCAACCACAAAGCCGATTGCCAACAGCATTAGTTCGTACGAAGAAAAGGCGGCTTCGGTCTTGAGCAAATCGTAACCCGTTGCCGCGCACATGGTAGGAACAGCCAACAAAAAAGAAAATTCAGTAGCCTGCCTCTTGTTCAATCCGTTGAAGACTCCGCCAATAATGGTTGCCGCAGCACGCGATACGCCGGGAATCATGGAAACACATTGCGCCAGCCCAATAAAGAAGGCGTGCTGACAGGATATATCCTCCAGATCAACGTACTGTGTTTCACGGTTCATCACGCGTTTGTCAATAAGGATGAGAATGATACCGCCCACAATAAGTGCCAGGGAAACGCCCAACGGATTGAACAGATACATCTTAATGGTTTTATAGGCCAGAAAGCCCACAATGGCAGTGGGCATAAAGGCAATTCCCAGCTTTATGTATTATATCTTTATGCCTTGAAGGAAACGCTTGTAGTAAAGCATAACGATGGCCAAAATAGCCCCAAGCTGAATGGCTATTTCAAAGGTTTTTACGAAAGAATTGTCGTGAATTTTCATAATGGAAAAGGCCAAAATCATATGACCGGTAGAGGAAATCGGCAAAAACTCTGTAATTCCTTCAATAATAGTCAGAATAATTGTTTGGACAATGTCCATCTTTCTCCTCCAAAAGAAAAATGACTATTTCATTTATTCCCTATTGAAGTCTAGCATTTTAGTCGATTGTAATCTTGACTTTTACAGTTCCAGCTTCTATTCATTTGAGCAGATAATATCCTTATTTTTATCATAAAGGGAAGTATTGATTTCCAATAAACCCAGGATCGTGTGAAAGAGATTGTTCTGAGTATATTTTTTGTTGACTTTGTGTTTCAGCGATTTTTTCTGTTCATTGAAATCTTTGCCCAACCAGAAAAGTGTTGCTATGTGTTTTTGAGCATCCGGTGCGATAAAATATGGAAGCCCATGGAGATATAAACCTTTTTCGCCCAATGATTCGCCATGATCGCTTATGTAGATCATGGCCGTTTCAAACCGTTTGTCATTCTGTTTGAGCAATCCAATGACTTTATAAAGGAAATAATCCGTATACAAAATTGCATTGTCATAGGCGTTATTTATTTCTTCATTTGTGCATTTATTCAATTCATTCGTCTGGCACGTTGGTTTGAATTTTTCAAAGGATTTAGGATACCTTCTATAATAAGCTGGCCCATGATTGCCCATCTGGTGCAGAACAATCAAAATATCCCCCTTGCTATGATTGTCGATGTAGTTCTGCAGCCCGACAAGCATACCTTCATCACGACACTCTTCATCGCAGATCGGATTTTTGTCGGACTTTCTGTAGTCTTCATATTGCACTCGCAAGGCGACACCTTTCGAGTCGGAATTATTCTCCCGCCATAAAATACTGACTTTGCCGGCGTGATTTATCACATCGAGCAGGTTTTCCGTCGATTTCCCCTTTTTCTCGCTATAACTGCTCCTGTCATATATCGAAAACATGCAGGGAACTGAAACGTCTGTAGATGTTCCGCAGGAATGGACATTCCTCATACTGACAACATCCTCTTTTTTAAGCAAAGAATTGGTTTCTCTCGGGTAACCATTGAGGGAAAATCGATCCGCTCGAGCAGCCTCACCGATGACCAGAATGATCAGCTCCCTGTCCGTATCAGTTTCCGGAATTTTTGCATCCTCACCAATACTTTTGAGTTCAATATTCCGATCTTTAAATTTGATGTTGAAATATTTCCCAAGAGAATAGAGGGAGTATGTCGGATTTGTTCGATAACGCAGTGGTTTATGTTCCCTCAGAAAAGACGTATAGAATTTGCTGAAAATTAAAATACAAAAGAATATAGCCGCCAGAGAAATAGTAGCGATTTTCAAGCGTGAGATAAATTCAGCTTTCAGGGTGCCTCGCCTTACTTCAACTCTACAAACCCATAGTGATGGCAACAAACCTAAAAAAAGAAAATATAAAATTAGTTTAAAGCTGAACAACTCAGCAGCTTCTTTCAGATTAGTGGCAAAAATATTCTGGATCATTGTGTGATCAATGACCACGTTGTAGTTGTTCATGAAGTAGCTGGCAATTGACGATACCAAAAGGGTGAGAATCAGGAAGGGTTTGAACGTATATTTTGAGGAAACAAGGGCCAGCAATAGTATAATAACACACGTCAATACAACCGCCAGCGATGCTAAAAACCATATGTTATCCCAGGAAGGAGGATAAACTTCTGTGACATCTCTAAAAAAAGCGAAGTTGTCGAAGAGGACCAAAAATACGGCCGATATGACGATTAGCCCGGCAGTTGTTATTCTTTTCATGCCCTGAAGAAGATTCCATTTATTTGTGAAGTTAGGATCAACGGCCAAGACTGGAGAGTATCGCATGTAGATTATATAAATATCTCATCCAGGCATTATCCGAATTCTGCGAAGCCCGTCGAAAACCTTCTTCTGTGTCCCCATTAACCTGCTTTGTTAATCTATCCGGAACAAATGAATCTCTTGGCTTCGTTAAGATCAGACGGTCTCCAACTGTTCCATCGGAACGAATCATTTCTAGTTCACATTGATCTTTAGTAATTCGCACCTTGCAGAAGTGGTGTGATTTATCGATTCTTGCCAACCATTCTGTTTTTGTCGCATTGTATAAAGAAGCCCCGCCACCGCCGGTCACAATGTAAGTAACACCTTTTATGCTTTTTGTGCGTTCATAGAGATGATCATGTCCCGAGAAGACCAGCGTGACACCGCCTTTTTCCAATAAGGGGCACAAGACTCTGCGTTGATGAATATTGCTGCCGTGTCTTCGCGAACTGTAGAATGGTTCATGGATAAAGACGATTTTCCATTTGTATCGGGATGATTGTTTTAAATCTTCAGCAAGCCAATTGTATTGGGGTGAGCAGGGATCAAAAGACAAATAACTGTTGAGAGCAACAAAATGGACGTCACCGATATTGAACGAATAATACGCTTCACTATAATCGGAATTATTGACCGGCAGAGAAAAATACTTAAAGTAAAGGCCACCATTATCTTTCTCTCTATCATGGTTTCCTATTGTGGAGTAAATTGGAATGGTTTCTCCAGTAGTCGTCTTGTCGCAAATGGCGGAAAAGTAATCATGCCAATCGGTTTTCTTGCCTTTCTTAACCATGTCTCCGACGTTGATAATAAAAAGAGGGTGTGTTTTCAGAATTTGATTTAAGATATCGATATGATATTGATTGTTGGGCTGGGTATCCCCATAAACAGCAAAAGAAAAATCTTCACCTGATTTCACGGCAGTTCGAAATTGATAATGCTCTGTTTTCCCTTCAGATGAAATTCGATAGTAATATTTTTTCGATGGTTCCAACCCTGTGATTTTTATATTATGCATACGCGTTTTTACATCATCTTTTACGGTCAATCCGCAGGCCGCCGTCTCGCCATATTCAATGACAGATTCTACGGGAGCTGCGGTATGCCAACTGACGATGATGGAATTTTCGGTTACCTGTGAAAGGTATGGTCTGGTGGTCATGCTATGATTTTTATTATGACAGGAAATGATCACTAAAAAAAACAGCGAAAGAATGGCTGCGTTTTTAAGCATTTTTCTTTTCCATAACTAATAAAGGATATGCACCTAAAAAACCGGCTTTATGCACTTCAAAAAACTCTTCTGCAGCCCTTAAAAAACAGTCCGTATTATATTGAGCAATTTTACCAGATGCCTTTGCCTTTGCCTTTTCGATTCTGGGAAGCTGATCTACTTCTAATCGCCCTGAAATAATAAGCCTATCCGTGCATATCCGGGATAGCCTACGAAATATTTCATGATGGCTACCATATGCATCTGAACACAAGCTGCTGCCCCAGAACAGGTAATGATATAATCCTATTAATAGAACGGTCTGAAATGGTCCACCATAAGCTTCAGGATTGCCTGATACCATGTCAAGGGAAGCCATATAAAAAGAAGATTTCTTCTGTCCCAGATATTCTCTGACTATATTCGGGATACGAACAAAAGGCTCGTAAACATCAACCCCGACCGATATATAACAACTAGGTTGGTTTGCTGCGTACAGGGTATAAAAACCTCTGCAACATCCAATGTCAATGAAACTCTTTAACGGTTTTGGATAAAGAGCTGTGACCGGCCTCAACCTTTCGTAGAGTTTAAAGCTTGGTATAAGCTTTTTTTGAGAGATCATGTAATTATGGTTTCTTGGATAACCTTTTAAGTGCTGATTGATTTCTTTTTCTATTTCAGCCGGGGAAAACGAACTAAAGTTACGTCCAATCTTAATCGGATAGCTTAGTATATTTACCGTTCCAGCATGGATTCGTTGAAACACGTTGGGTTTGAACATCGAGCTATTTCCATCTGGCATCTCCTGATTTTCTGAGACCAGCTTATATGGACGTAATATATCTGTATAGGTTGTTTTGCTGTTCATTTTTCTGTTCCTCTGTTTTTCAATACCGTTGTCGAGACGACTTTTATTGATGGTTGTTTAACATATGAAGGTTACGGGAAGATTATGCGAAGATTATGATTTGGTAATGTTTAAGTCTTGAGAAAAATGAGCCCCGATGAGGGACAATAGCGACAGCGTTCGTCCATTTTGAGAAAAAATACGAATAGATGATGAAGAATATCAGAAAATTTACAAAACCAGCGTACAAAATGTGAGATACAGCCAAAGATAAATTACCTGGGTAGGGTCACCGTAAAGACGCTGCCTTTGCCATACTGACTGGTAGCGGTAATATCACCACCGTGGGCATGGGCAACGGCAAGAGCCAAACTCAAGCCCAGGCCAAATCCTTGTTGGGAACGGCTTTTATCGCAACGGTAAAGCCTTTTGAATATGTGAGGCATATCTTCCTCGGGAATTCCGATTCCAGTATCTTGAAATGCGATTTTAATAACGTCATTATCGGTATGTGCGCAGACCGTTACTTTTCCTCCTGCAGGCGTATATTTAATGGCATTTTCCAATAAGTTGATAATCATTCTCTGAAGGCCATGGAAATCTCCATCGAAAGTTACATTATCAGGAACCTGGTTGAAGCATTGAATCCCTTTTTCTTCCGCGATGGGAGCAAAGAGATCGAAAGCGTCTTTGATGATCTGCGACAAATCGACTGGCTCCTTTACTCTTTCGGAAATACCTGATTCCTCTTTGGAAATCATCAGCATGGTGTTGATCATCTGAAGAAGGTCGTCACAGTCTTCTATGATGTCAGCGGCAAGTTTTTGACAGTCCTCGCAACAATCAGCTTTACTGAGTTCCGCTTCAGCGGCCACCCTCATCCTTGTTATCGGAGTCTTAAGATCATGGGCGATATTGTCTGTCACTTCACTCAAACCCTTCATCAGGCTTTGGATATGATCCAACATGCGATTGAAAGATTGAGACAGCAGTTTCACTTCTTCACTCTTTGACTTTATATGAACCCTCCGGTCAAAAAGTCCTTTTAATATATCCGATGCAGCTTTCGTTACCTCTCCAATTCCTGATAATGCACGGCTTGCCATGAACCATCCGATGATCGCGGAAAGGAGCACAAAAAAGATCATAATGGGTGTAATAGCAGCATAAATTGCGTTCAAAGAATGCTCTCTTTCTTCCAAAGAAACGCCTATCTGCAAAATTTTATCCGAATCAATCTTTCCATATACGGCGCGTATTTTATGAGGTCTTCCGGAAATGATTTGCGTGTCAAATATGTGGATTGCCCCTTTGTCTATTCGATTCAAGGCATTCTTATTTATCTCCGCGTTTTTCCAGTATGTCATATCCGATGTGGCAACCACATTTCCCATTCGATCCAGCAGGCGCAGAAAAATTTTGTCTTTGCCTTCGGATTCCGCCTCTATATTCATCGCTTTGTTGGTAGCCTCAGTGCCCATTAACGCCAACGTGGCAGACACTTCATCCAAATCTTCCAAAAGACCCTCGTCTATATCCTTATCTATTGAGTGTGTAACCATGATATAAAATACGCATAACGCCGCAAACAGAGAGACGGTGAAGATAATTGCGTACCAGAGGGTAAGCTTGAAAGCCAATTTATGGCGGATTTTATTAATGATTTTTAAGGACATATCCCGCTCCACGAACCGTATGTATTAGTTTATGCTCAGCATTCTTGTCAATCTTGTCTCGCAATAAGCATATTCGTGCTTCAACAACATTAGTCATGGGAACAAAATCAAAGTTCCAGACGTGTTCCATGATCATGGTTTTCGAAACGACTCTGCCCGCGTTTCGCATAAGATATTCAAGGAGGGCCAACTCTTTAGGCTGTAAATCAATCCTTTTCCCCCCCCGGATAACCTCCTTTTTAATAAGATCCAGCGATAAATCTCCTACCTCGAGTCTTGTTGTTTCCTTCGCTCCGGTTGCACGTCGGATCAATGCATATACCCTGGCTAAAAGTTCCGAAAATGCAAAAGGCTTGGTCAGATAATCATCGCTTCCGCTTTCGAGTCCTTTTACTCGTTCTTCCACGGATCTTTTAGCACTCAATATAATAACAGGAGTATTGATTCGCCTTTGGCGTAAATTGCTGATGAGCGTAATGCCATCCAATTTGGGCAACATGCAATCAATGATCGCTGCATCGTAAGATTCATGAATGGCCATATCCAGTCCGTTCTCGCCGTCCGCAGCATGGTCTACAGCAAAACCTGCATCTTTAAGTCCGTGAATAATAAAAGAAGCGGTCTTTAAATCATCTTCGACCAAAAGTAATCGCATATATCATGTCCCGATTCTTGTACGTTAAAAAATAACCTTTGTATCCAAAAATATGTTCGCATGTAATTTGATGGTCATATAAATAATTTTTCTAATAACGATAAAATTTACTAGCAAATCACTCTTATTTCAAGATTTATATATTAACCAAGAAAATCTTTATTTATTCATTTATATATTATTATCTGACATCTTTGTTAACCTTGATCATGGGTTTGTTACAGGAAGAATTTCCCGGAAGTTCATTTTTTAAATATAGTCAGAATCATTTCAAAATTTCATCAACATAAAGATGCCTTATCCGGGACAGGTGATCTTTAGGGTATGCGCTTCTAAAAACGAGATCTCACGACTTCTGAGAATCGGGATTGCTGGAATGACGGATGCTTGTACTTCCCATTTATCAAAATAATATTTTTATGCTAGATTATAATCCATAAAATACAGTACGGGATGAATTAGTTTGAGTTCATAAGGCAGACGATGCAGCGTCCGTTAAACATATTTGAATCCGAAGGTCAGGCTAATAAATTTGACAGAATCATAAGCCTCGGCTGTAATTGTGAAGTGGCTCTGAACATTCGTGATTATTTTGGTGTTGAACGCGCCTATCCGTTTGACTGGTGGATAACGCCGTTTCAGGCATTATGGAAGCTGTTGGATGGCCGGTTTCACGATCTTTTTAATATAAACAATCTGGAAGTATCGTCTGACCTGCTCACTGTCAGGGATAAATATTATAACCTGTTGTACCATCATGATTTTAAACGGTCAGACGACGATAAAATTATAGCCGACTCACTAGAGGAGCAGTTGCCCCGGGTAAAACAGAAGTATGACATGCTCATTCACAGATTCTTTACCGACCTGCAAAATAAACGGGTTTTGTTTATAAGAAACAGTGACGGCAATATTCCTCACCTCGACCGGGACGAAACCCCCATGGATGAAAATACCTTTGTGCGGTTATATGATTTGCTGGAAAAACTGTTTCCCGATTCTGCGATCAATTTATTGATTACCAATTGTCCCGTATTCCCCGGCATTCGACGCAAAAAAGGCTGTATCTTTTGGAACGAGGTCGATCACAATTACGATGACTATGAATTCTTCATCGGTTCGCGTCAGGGATGGAAGGATATGTTTTCCAAAATCAATATTATCTATGATGGCACTGATGTGTCACCTTCTGTAAGGTAGCATTTTGTGATTATGCCGTTAGGGGGGTATTGGGAACGGCTCTATTTAATTGAAGAAATATTAAAACAAGCTGGGAATTATATATGCCAAGGACAGCACGCGTAGCTCCACGGGACTTTGTTTATCATGTTCTGACGAAAGGGAATAACGCAGAAAATAAATCTGTCCCCTTTTTTCGCAATATCTTTCGAAATGCTTCTGGTCTTCTTTTTCCGTCTATATCGGATCGAAAAAGATAAAAAATCACGATGATACGCTTTAACCAGCGCAAAAAACCTTGTCTTGCCAATGCCCAATATTTCTTGAAGGTAGCTTCTGGTAATTTCTTTTCGAAGGTATTTCTCAATCAGCTCTTTGACTTGCTCATCCATAAACCGCTTATGCAACGGCACCACGATATGTCCCCCTTTTTTGAATGATCATATCGCTTTTCAGGTGTTCACTTTTAAATCTTAAATCCACAAAAAACGGTCCTCTTTTAATTCTTAGATGACACAAAAAATATTATAATTGACTTATTATATAGTATTTAATAACATTTCGAACTCTTTTTAGCGCATCACACTATATAAATGACATCACATAGAAAAATTACAAGGAGAAAAAAATGACTTTAAGAAAAATTATAGCATACTCAATTATTGCAACCATTGCATTCGTCTTTACGGTTTCCTGCCAGAATATGTCCAGGAAATCTAGTATGTCCCCGGTCCTGAAAAGTGGTAACGGCAAAACAGCGGGAACGGCTATTATCATTACGCCAACAAACGTGCTCCAGAAATCCCAGGATCTGGAAATTACCACCAATGACAACGCCCGCTGGTTTCTTGCAAACCTGGTACAGGGCGTCAGTTATTCCTTTGGAACAGCAGGTCAGGGTGACCCTGCACTGTACATCTATAAGAAATCACAGGTGGATAAAAACAGCACTATAAATGGTGACCCATTAGCATGGGACAACGATAGCGCCGGAGACGGCAATAACAGCAGCCTATCATTTAGAGCGCCGCAAACAGGGACCTATTACATCCGCATTGCCCTCTATGCTGGAAGCAATTGGAGTGGCAATCTTGGATATAAAATACAGTAAAAAATCATTTGTTGTGATGCGGAAAAGGTCTTCTGTCTGCCAGACAGAAGACCTTTTATTTCACATTAAGCCGAAAATTGTTTTGCCAACTATCAAACCAATTAGCGCACCGCTTGAGCTCTTCATCTATTGACGAAACTTCGGCAACCAGTTTTCGGTTATTGGGGACGGTTCTATTTAATGGAAGCAATGCTTGAGAATTATGGGAAACATATATGCCAAGGACAGCACGCGTAGCTCCACGGGACTTTGTTTATCATGTTCTGACGAAAGGGAATAACAGACAGAATATTTTTAAAGATGAAGAAAACTTTTACGTCCCTATGAGCCTTTATAATGCTTTATCCGCCATGCCCTTTTGAATTTTTTTACATTCTTCAACGGTACGATTGATCAACTCCGCCACGGTGGGAATATCGTGGATGATGCCCTGAACCTGGCCGGAAAGGTAAAGACCTTTTTCCAGATCACCGTCCTCGACGGCGCTTTTTACCGCGACATAGCCCTGCGCCATGTGCGCCAGATTCATAGCCGTCTGGTAACTACCGGATAGATTGCTCATGAACGATTTCTTTTTTTTCTTTCCGGAACCGGTTTTAGGAGCAGGGTCCTTCGGCCGTTCGGACTTTTCGCCTTTGGGACCGCCCATATTGGACGTTGCCATCTCCATCCATGACGAATCCAGCGACTTGGCAATGTCGAATGTTGCCTTAAAACCTTTGATGACATTTCGTCCTTCTTGAACCGCTTGTTCGGCGGCAGGCGTTTTTAAAACCCTGCAGTACAGAGCGTCAAACCGGTTGGAATAAATAGTATCTTCAATTGAGCTCTCCAACTGTTTTTTCATGCAATTTTCGAGAACGGGACTTTCCTTGGTCATGGCAAGTCTCGTGCCCATCCCCACGCCCTCGGCTCCCAGAGCAAAAGCCGCCGCCATACCCCTTCCATCGGCAATTCCACCAATGGCAACAATGGGAATATTGACTTCATCAACGATTGCCGGAACAAGCACCATCGTTGGAACCTGACTGCCGTGGGCCGCGGCTTCATAACCGGTAACCTGAAGAGCGTCTGCTCCCGATTTTTGGGCAGCCAGCGCGTGGGTAACCGTGGTTACGGTTGTGATGACCTTGCCGTTGTATTCGTGAACTTTTTTGATCAGATCTCCGCCTTTGCCCAGGGATATATTGAGAACAGGAACTTTCTCCTCGATGGCGATGAGTGCGTTTTCATAAGCTTTCGGCATCAAGAGAGATACACCCACCCCGAAAGGCTTGTCCGTTAACTCTCTGATTTGTCTGATGGCCTTTTTTGTTTTATCCGGACTCAAGGAACCACTGGCCAGATAACCGATTCCTCCTGCGTTACATACGGCAGCCACCAGTTCCGGTACACTTATCCAACTCATGCCGGGAAGGATAATAGGATATTTGATTCCAAACAATTCGGTAATTTTTGTTTTCATAAAAAAACCCTTTCTTTTTCCATTGTTATTTTTTTGAATGACGCCTTTCGATATTTTTTGTTTGGTAATAGAGATTTCTTTACAGCTTTACCACTCCAGTCGGTCATCATCAATTCAACCTTTACGCATCTGCCATATTCCCTCTACAAGGCAGCACACGGCACCGGCTTGATCCTTGATTTCAAGGTTCATCTTCCAGTCCGCCTTTCCCTTTTCATCGGCTTCTTTCTGAATCGCATTAACTTCATCCAGACTCAGGTTCGCCTCCACAGTTACATCGGTGATTGCAGGACGTTTAAATTGGATATTGATTGTTTTAACGATGGGATAAAACCGGGTATAATCGAAAGAGGCAATGAAAATAGGCCCACCGATAAATTCACCGGCGGTGAAGAGAGATCCTGCATAGATTGTCCCGATATGGTTCACATTGGGCTTCAGCGGTAACATAACCTTGGCATGACGATCCCACATCTCCACGATGCGAATCTCCATGGCGCTCACAATCTTGACAATGCTCTCGAGCATGCCGGCAGCATCCTGATACTTGTTATCAATCACCGCCTACCTCCTCTTAATGCAGAATCTATATCAGCCTATGGTGCTTTCCGGCTTATCTTAATATTTCTGTGATGATACACTCCCTCCAAGGGTTCATGTCCCCTTTGGGAAAAGCAAAGAAAGTGCCAAGCGTTAAAATGCCTTTAACATAGGGCAAAATCCCGCTAAAAATTGAATAATACAGGGACAGGATAGAGAAATCATGGGACAAATATGTCCCATTGGCATTTGTTAATAATCCTATGAGAGAGAAGATTATTCGTTCTTTTTGAGCAAAAAAATAGCATATTGGAACAAAAACACTGAATTTTAATGATAAGTAACTCTGCTAGAGAGACAGGTATAAGGGTTGCATATTTTTGTTATAAGGTGACGATTTCGTGTTCGCCTCGATCTTTTTTATGGAGGTAACCATGTCTCAAATGGATGTCTATAGGGAGCTTGCAAAAAAATTAATCTTCGAGAACTCGCCGGTCATGCTGAAGATCTGGCGCACACTCTGTGATGAGAAAGAAGCAAACATTGTTAATTCATTACCGGCCACTACGGAAGAACTGGCAATGAAGTTCGGAACGACCGTGGAAGAAATGCAGGGAATCATCGACAGGCTGTTCAAGCGCGGTGTGGTCATTGATTCGGTGAAGGGAGACGTCACGACCTACCGGATGCCCAAGCATCCTCTTCAGCTCCACGACTGGACCCTCTCCGGTCCCGACGCATCCGAAGAACTTATGGAACTCTGGCGGGAATTCGGAGAAACCGATTACCCTGCCCTGTTGGATCTTCTCTATCAGATTAAAATGCCTGCGTTCATGCGGGTGGTCCCTATCGACGAGTCGATCAGCACAAAAAGCCAGGTGCTCGTTTCGGAAGACGCCGTTAAACTGCTGCAGTCCGCATCGACCATCGCCCTAACCGACTGTGTCTGCCGCAAGCTCACGCATAAATGCGACCGGCCTGTGGACGTCTGCCTCCAGCTCAACCGTGCGGCAGAATTCGCCATCAAACGGGGCACGGGCAAAAAAATCAGCGCTGAGGAAGGCGTGGAGGTTCTGAAACGCGCGAAGGATGCGGGGCTTGTTCACTTCACCGAAAATTCTGCCAACAGGGTGAACATGCTGTGCAACTGCTGCGACTGCTGTTGCGAGCTGCTGAGGTTTGCCAAAGACGCAAAGAACAGGGCGATATTCAACCCGAGCCGTTATGAAGCGTCGGTGGATGCGGATGCCTGTACCCTCTGCAACGTATGCGTGGACGCCTGCCCCATGGATGCCATTCAGGCCGATTCAGGAGATGCCGTCGTGGTGGAAAAAAGCAATTGCATCGGGTGCGGAGTTTGTGCCCACCAGTGTCCAACCGATGCCATCACCTTGGTGGAAGTACGATCCGCGGACTTCATTCCTGCGTAAGACAGGGGCTGCGCGGCAACACAGGCATCATCGTAAAAACGC
Organism: uncultured Smithella sp.; assembly: GCA_964480875.1. GTDB lineage: Bacteria > Desulfobacterota > Syntrophia > Syntrophales > Smithellaceae > Smithella. The sequence goes on from CAYZRT010000025.1 coordinate 18,735, forward strand.
ACTCGACAAGGCTTTTGCATAATTTCTTTTTGAGCATTTTCAATGACTATGGAAAAATTTGCAGATTATATTTTACGTGAAAAAATCCATGAAACAAAAAATTCAATCATTTACAGGGGACACAAAGAAAACGAAGCGCAGCAGTGTATCATTAAGCTGCTGAGGACCAAATATCCAACACCGTCGGAAATTGCACGATTCAGACAGGAATACGATCTGATTAAAGATCTTGACCTGAAAGGTGTTATCAAGACCTTTGACATCATCATCCACGGTGACGGATTTGCGCTGATTCTGGAGGATTTTGACGGTGTTTCCATAAAAAGTCTTCTGGATGAAAAAGAAAAATTTGATCTAAAATCATTCCTGGCAATATCGGCAAAGATCGCCGAAGCATTGGGCCATATTCACGAAAAAGAAATCGTTCACAAAGATATAAAACCGCATAATATTCTGATCAATCCGACCACCCAAGTTGTGAAAATAACAGACTTTGGCATATCAACGGTTCTGACTCATGAAAACGATGAGGTATACAATCCTGATTTCATAACCGGCACATTAGCATACATGTCGCCGGAACAGACCGGGAGGATGAACAGGACCGTCGACTACCGGACGGATTTTTATTCTTTTGGAATAACCATGTACGAAATGCTCACCGGCAGCCTCCCCTTCAAATCTCAGGACCACGACCCGATAGAGCTTATCCACTCCCATATCGCGGTCATGCCGGAACCGCCCATGTCGATTTATCCCGATATTCCCGAGGTTCTCTCGGACATGGTCATGAGACTGCTGGCCAAGGCCCCTGAAGAAAGATATCAGAACGGTTTTGGCATCATGGCGGACATCAACGAATGCATCAAACAATTTGAGGAAAAACAAAATATTGAAGCATTCGAACTGGGAAGGTTCGACATATCGAATAAATTTATAACACCGCCAAAACTTTTCGGAAGGGAAAAAGAAACAGAGGACTTGATATCCGGTTTTGATGCTGTGGCTACCCGGAAAACAGGCTCGGCTGTCATGGTTGTCGCAGGGCCTCCGGGTATCGGCAAATCGGCGATGGTTCATGAGATTCACAAGTCAATCGTGGCCAGAAAGGGATATTATATATCGGGCAAGTATGAGCAATTCCGCAGGGACAAGCCTTACAGCGCCATCATTCAGGCATTTCAGGTCCTCGCGAAGCAAATATTGTCGGAAAGCGAAGAAAGGATCAGTATCTGGAGGGAGAATCTTTTAAAGGCGCTGGGCGCCAACGGGAAGGTTATCACCGATGTGATTCCGGAAGTCGAGCTGATCATAGGGAAGCAACCGGATCTGCCGACACTGGGTCCTGAAGAATCCCGGAACAGATTCAATTTCGTTTTTGAGAAATTCATGGCCGTGTTCCCTCAGAAGGAGCATCCTTTGGTCGTCTTTCTTGATGATCTTCAATGGTCCGATCTGGCGAGCCTTCAGTTCCTGAAAAACATTCTGACCGGATCAGGAATGAATTATTTCTTTTTAATACTTTCCTACAGAGATAACGAGGTGGGCGAATTCCATCAGGTTATGGATTTTCTGGGATATATCGAGAAAAGCAAGGTGAAGATAAACAGGATAACGCTCGGCACCTTAACAGTCAGGCACATCGCGGATCTGATCAAATACTTTCTAAGATGTTCCGAGGAGAAAGCAACCAAACTGGCCGAGCTTCTGGTGAAAAAAACGGGAGGCAATCCTTTTTTTGTAAATCAATTTCTGCAAACGCTGTACAATGAAAAGATGATTGTCCATGAAGGCGCTCATGGCTGGCGATGGGATGTGGAAAAGATCAGCCTGATGCAGGTCACGGAAAACCTGGTGGATATGATGGCAGGGAAAATAGGAAGGCTGTCGAAGGGCACGCAGGAGGTTTTAAAGATATGTGCCTGCATCGGCAACCGGTTTGATCTTGAGACCCTGGCTGCGGTACGGGGGTCATCGGTGGATCTGGCGCTGGTCGATCTTACCGAAGCCATCAACGAGGGAATGGTCAGCCCGCTGGGGGATCTTTATGTCTTTCATCATGACAGGATTCAGGAAGCGGCGTATTCGCTGGTCACGGACAATGAAAAATCAAAGCTTCATTATAAAATAGGAAAGCTGGTGCTTGATGCGGCCGATGAGACCGTTCTTCAGAAAAAATTGTTCTACATCGTGGATCAGCTGAACTTGGGCGTCGATAGGATAAAAGGCGCAGAGGAGCAGGAACAGCTCGCGAAGCTTAATCTTGAAGCAGGCAGAAAAGCAAAATCATCAGCGGCCTACAAACCCGCGTTCGGTTATCTGCAAAAAGGCATAGACCTTCTGCATGATCATCCCTGGCAAAACCAGTATGACCTTACTCTCGCCTTGTATTCCGAATCCACGGAGGCGGCATACCTGATGGGCGATTTAGATAAGATGAATGCGCTTGCCGAAACCACGATAAAATACGCAAGAACCACATTGGACAGGGTCAATATCTATTTATCCAGAATCAACGCCTGTATGGCCCGGGAGGATTATCAGGGCGCGATCAATGTCGCCCTGCCGGTGCTTAATCTTTTGGGATTCAGGCTGCCGGAAAAGCCGACACAACTTGATGTCGGCATTGAATTACTAAAGTTCAAGTTCGCGCTTTTCGGGAAGAAAACGGAAGACATTCTGAATATGCCGAGGATGACCGATCCCGAAAGACTTGCAGCCGTAAAAATCATTGTCAGCATCGGGCATGCTGCGTTTTATATGAAACCGAACATGCTTGCGATGGTCATTCTCAGAGGCATGGGAGCCTTTCGCTATGGTCTTGCACCCGAACACGGCTTTGCGGTTGCCAGCTACGGAATTTTGCTTGCCGCGGGACTGTGGGACTTTAAGGGATCCATTGAATTCGGCCAATTGGGATTGAAACTGATTGAAAAACTTGGCGCCCGGGATCAGGAATGCAGGACAATTTTCGTGTATAATGCCATCGTGCGGCACTGGTCCTTTCCGCTCAGAGAAACCATCCCGCCCTTGAATGAGGGTTACGGAACAGGAATGGAGACGGGTGACCTTGGCTTTGCCTCCTTCAACCTTTTTTTAAGCGACGTCCACCATCTTTTTTCCTGCAAGGAGCTTTCTGAACTCGATGCCATCATGTCCAAAAATAACCAAATCATTGTGGGACTCAACCAGAAATATAACCTGACGTTGCAATCACTGACCTGGCAGGCGGTTCTCAATTTAAGGGGACAGTGCGATGATCCCATAAAGGTATCCGGCAAAGCGATAGACGGAGAAGCTCTCCTGCCGGCATGGGAAAACACGAATAACCGCGCCGCCCTTGCCGTCTTCTGGTTTGTGAAGACAATCATGTGCGTGGTCTATAATGATTTTGCCCTGGCAGTAAAAGCATCTGATCAATATAAAAAGTACAGTGCTTCCATGCTGGGGATTGTTATTAATCTCTATGCCGTCTTTTGCGATTCAATGGCCAGGCTTTTCACCTACAACGACTTCTCCCTTAGCGAAAAGATGAAATGCAGGGCAACCATCGTGATGAATCAGCTGAAAATGAAAAAATGGTCAGCCAGTGCGCCGACAAATGGTTTACATATGTATTATCTGGTGGAGGCATTGCGCTCGTGGCTTATCCAGGCAAACACGAAAAAAGCGGAATCCCTTTTTGAACGGGCTATTCATCTGTGCAAAAAACATGAAGATATCATTATCGAAGGTATTGCGAGTGAGTATGCGATAAAATTTTTTCAGGCAGCAGGTAACGAAAAAAAGGCAAATGACTATAAGGCTGCGGCTTATTCCTGCTATTCGCGATGGGGCGCAACCGGTCTGCTGAATAAATTAAACCGGATGTATCCCGATATCGTTACATCCGCCGGGAAAGTATCGCAGGATACCACGATGGACGCATCATTCACGACAAGTAATACGTTAGCCGCAACCCTTGATCTTTCATCAGTCATGAAAGTATCCGAGGCTATTACCAGTGAGATTATCCTGGAACGTCTCCTGCAGAAGATTATGCACATGTCCCTGACCAATGCCGGCGCCCAGCGCGGATATCTGATTCTGGATACGGATGATGAATTGACCATAGAGGTCAGCGAAGATGCCGATAAAAACGAAAGTCTGGTGATGCAGTCCATGGCATTAAAAGATTGCCATGAAATCTGCCATGCCATTGTCAACTATGTCCACCACAGCGGGAAAGATATCGTGCTCGGCAATGCCCTGTATGAAGGTCCTTTTACAGAGGATCCCTACATCATGCGCACAAAGTGCAAATCGATCCTGTGCTCTCCCTTTATGCACAAAGGCAACATCGCCGGTATCCTCTACATGGAGAATAACCTGAGCACAAATGCCTTTACTTCGGAACGACTGAACATGCTCCGCATGTTTTCAGCTCAGGCCGCTATCTCCATTGAAAACGCCAGGCTTTTCGAGCTGGCTACGACAGATGGGATGACTAAACTCTACGTGCACCGCTATTTTCAACTGCTTCTGGACAAGGAAATAAAGCGTTCCAGCCGTCATAACAAAAAGCTCTCGCTCATCATGATGGATATTGACAACTTTAAATCGTTTAATGATACCTACGGCCATCAACTGGGGGATGAAGTACTGAAGAATGTGGCTCAGGTCGTGAAAAAAAATACGCGCGCCGAAGATGTTTCAGCACGCTATGGAGGAGAAGAGTTCGTTGTGATTCTCCCCGAAACCGATACCCGGCAAGCCATGATCGCCGCCGAGAAGATACGAGCGAGTGTGGCTGCACTTGAAATACCTTATGAAGATAAAAAATTGCGCGTCACTATCAGCCTTGGCGTCTCCACGTTTCCGGAGCATGCAACGGAGAAAGAAGCGCTTATTCACGCGGCGGATACAGCCCTCTACACTGCGAAACGCGCCGGTAAAAACTGTGTGAGTCTCTGTGCATCCGGACGTGACAGCCGGGAAGCAGACTGATTGTTAAAATAAATAATATTCCAAGGGAAAAAACATTTTTCTTTTCCGGCTGATGGTCAATTGAGCGCTGTGAGAATTGAGAATCTGTGAAAAAGAATGATCCGCTATGAAAATTTCAAGGGTCTTAGATGTTTTAGTTTTAGTTTTACTTTTACTTCATTCGCTGTTGATCAGGTAAATTGGGATATATAGTGTCTAAACTGTTTTTTTATGTCCGTGTTTTTTTCTGCATTATAAAGTCTTTCAAATGTTCCCTGCAGCCACCGGGTGGAATAAGCAAGATCCGAGCACAAATCGACGTAGGTACTGGAAGCCAGTTGAGATCCTAGACCTGATAAAGCGTCTATGACTCGTTCTTTATAGCTGAGAGAACCCTTTGTTGAAGGCGCATCCCAGGCCTTTCGGGCTATATAAAAACTAAATTTCAGCGCATTGAGTTTAGAGGATACTCTTTGAACCGTGTCATACAGCATGTAAAAAACAACCAGCGGGCTGTTGAATAAAGAATCAGGAATTTTCCGGTTGGATTCAAACAAATCCGTAATGGACAGAGAGCAAAAGTAATCCATAGAGCCGGGATCTCCATAAGTTAATTCATCTTTGTTCAAACCATCATTAAAATCAAGCGATCCCGGCAAATTGTTAAGACATGTGGGCTGTATGCCAATTTTGTTTTTTATACAAAACTCTGCAATTTTTCTCCCTGAATGATCTTCGAATGAATTAAAATAATCGTATGGCATCCCCAGAATGAAAGCGCCATGAACGGAGATACCGTAATCATGAATTTTTTTGATTCGGGACGAATAATATTCTTCAACCGATTGTCCCGACTTTTTAATTTTTGAAGTAATATTTTTCCCGACAATTTCCAGGTTTCTTATATCAAGAGTTTCCAATCCGATAAAAAAATGCGCTGCACCGGACATTCTGAGTTTTTCAAGAAGCTTTTCATTGTCGGCAATTTCAATGCTTACTTGTGCCGCGTAATTGATGGGCAACCGGCTCTCGATCATTTTATCCAGAATATCATCCAGCTTTTTCCCTCCGACCAGAAGATTGTCGGCTGTAAAAAAATAAAATCTGTTTTTAAAATTGGCGCCGTTCTTTTGTTTGTTAATAAGCTCATCCGTAAAATCCTCAGGCGAACGGGATGTTAAGCGTCTTTTATCCCTGGGAAACGATGATATGGAGCAGAAACTGCAGGAGAAAGGGCATCCCAAAAAAGGGGTGGAAACATTCAGTTCGGTCATACGTGAAAGGAAGGAACCAACAATCGGCACTTTATCAAGAAAACGCGGTCTCAGTTTGGGAAGTTCGCTGACACGCGCATCTCCCCATATGCCATCTTCAATGGGTGTTTCCCCTACATATTTAATTTTCAGTCTGGAATCAGCAATATCGGTTACTATCTCTTTGAGGGTTGATGAATCCCCCGCCCCCAGCACCTGTGAAACAAGTTCGGGGTGGGCCACATAGCTGCGGATATAAATGTCTATGTCAAAGGGACTCGTCGATACATGGATTCCCCCTATGATAACGGGAATACGCACCCTGTTTAAGACCAAGGTTGCCGCGCAGGCGGTCTGAAAATTGGAACTCATGGCGGTGATAAAAACAGCGGCGGGCATTTTCCCTTTCCCGGAAATAATTTGCCCAATCGTTCGGCGTTTATCATCAGCAGCGATTATCACTTTCGCTTCTGAATCAGCTTTGCATAGCTGGTTGGCGATGTAATAAGAACTGTACGATTCCAGTGACATTTGCTCAAGCATGCCTTTTCTGATCAGTTTTTTGTTGAAGGTCAGGAATTCCGTAAAATTTTCCCCGTTACATTCTTCCAGTTTTTTCCCGGTTAAATATTCAACGGTATCAACAACAGAGAACTTATCCTCTCCGATTTTCTCCATGAGATTGAATGTCGATGGGGTGTACATAATGTAATATTTATCGGGGTTTTTACTTTTTTCAGAGACGATGGCAGAAAAACCTTTTGTCATGTTGACTATTCCTCAATGGATTTAATGCACTGTTTAATGGAAACGTATTCTTTACAACATTCGTTCCGCAAAGGTTAATCTTAAAGCAGGTACCGCCAAAGGAAATGGCACTTGAAAAAAACATAACTTTTTATATTATATCATAAAAATTCTCTTTTTTCATGTCAAACATTTTTTCAAACATTTTTTCACAAGGCAAGGAGGAGTTCAGTCAAGAAAGATCAATTAACATTTCAAACTTCGTTTGTTAATGCCGATGTGCTGCGGACGTCAGAATAAATATTTTCTGAATTTACCGGCCAATCTTCAACGATGGGAATTTATCATAGCTGAGCATGACTATTGAACAGACCAAGGCCTCGCCAGTGGCAGCAAGCGTATTTTAAATAACGTTCTGACCGTAGCAAAGATCAATTGTAGGATAAATAATTTAAAAATTTCATGAATTGTCAAAAAGTGGGAGCAAACTTTTCCTGAAACAGCCGTTAGAAGTTTTTTTACCATCTAGGGGTGAGGAGCATATACCCCTAGATGGTAATTTCCTTAACGTTATTCTACTAATTTATAATGTAAACATACCTTTGTTTACCTTTTAGCAGATCCAATTCCTCCTGATTTTGCACAAAAGCATATTGTTTTCTTCCAAATTGCAACGCTTTCTTGTACGAATACATAAAAATATCTATATTACCATTGTTTTTGCGACTTGTCCTATCCTTGACCACAAATGTTCCCATACCACTGATTTTGATTTTAGTTCCTAATTTAAGCCCTTTGCGTTCCAAGTCTCGCGAAACAGCGACCATTCCGGGTTTTACAAACTCTCCAGACGCTGTTTTACCTTTATTATGGTAACACTCCTTCAACGTGTACGCCGTTACTGATATTTTGTTTTCATCCGCCCATACACTAACGGAAAAAACACATAAAATCCAAATTCCTAAAAGCACCGCTCTCGCTACTAATAGGTTTATTCTTGTCATAATGACCTCCTTGTGTTGAAAAGAGCAGAATCGCTCTTTTGCACAGATTGGGTTATGGCTACCTTTGCCTACCCGTAGCTCCTCTATATTAAACACTCTTATTAAAGAGTGGGATATGCTAACTCCTTATTATCACTTCATCAGAACTAGCTTGGGAAATTTAACAGAAGTACCATAAGAAATGGAGTTTTGATTATAAAGTTGGCTTGTTTTTAACAGACTATATATTGTATGTCAAGAAATATTTGTATACAATATATTGGGTAATATATTAATCTTTATACGAAAGAAAAATTAAATCTGCTCTAAAAATCCCGGTTCAGGTTGCACCTTATCGATTCCTCAAGAGGTAAATATCCAAAACAATTATTGCAATTGGTGCAGGTCAATGGTTTTATATCTCCTTTTTTCCAATTATTTACAATCATCGGCTGACGTATAAACGGACGGCACAAAGAGACAAAATCCGCTTTTTGCACCCGTACAATTTTTTCCATAGATTCGTAGTTACGTAAACCGCCCACCAGGATTAATGGTGTATTTCCCATCAAGGGTTTAATATCATCGCACGCCCAGAGATTATAATCCTCGTAAAAAACATACTTTTCTTCCGGAAATGCCCTTTTCAAAACCATTCGCGTGACAGGCTGAATCGGTTTGATCATCACCTTTGCCAATGCCCGTACAGGAACATTACCGCGACATTGATTGAACAGGGAGAAAGAAACCGTGCCGCAGGAAATCTCAACGGCGTCAATGCCAAGATGAACGAGTCTTTGAATATGCCCGGCTGTTTCTTCCAACGTTATGCCGGGTTTTGGTGTATGATCTCCAACATTGATTTTCACCGTTATCGGATATGCTGACCCGACGGCTTCCCGCATTGATTCGTATACCCTTTTTAAAAAATTGAATCTTTTTTCCGGATTTCCTCCCCATTCATCTGTACGCCGGTTAAAATAAGATGAAAGAAATTCGCTGATGAGATAGCCATGGGCTGCATGAATCTGAATTCCGTCGAAACCGGCCTTTTGCGCCCTTTTCGCCCCGACTCCTAACGTTTTAATGGCGGATAGTATTTCCTGATTACTCATCGCCCGCGGATAGACCCGGTATGTCAAATCCGGCCTGCCGGCGGATGGCGCCGGAGGCCTCAATCCCAGAACCATGGTTTGTCTGCCCCCATGACATAATTGTGCAAAAATCCTTGAACCGTTTTTGTGAACCATTTCGTTCATGGCGGCAAAACCCGGAATGGTTGCATCGGAATGAAGGCCGGCCTGGCGGTGATAACTTCTTCCGTCATCGCTTGTGTGAATCATGCCCGTGATAATCAGGCCGATCTCTCCTTTGGAAAGTCTTTCATAAATTTTGCTATACTCTTCGCCGATGCTTCCGTCTTTATTGGCGGCATTTTCAAATGTTGCAGAACGGACAAATCTGTTTTTGATTATTACATTCCTGATGTTTTTAGACGTGAACAATATCCGAGTGTCCTGATTCATGGTTCCCTCCTGTTTCAACTCTGTTCAAATACCCTTCATGAAAAAATCACGGGTATTAACCTCAGGACAATCCCGATTGCTATCGGGACTGGACCCTAATTCCACCCAAAGGGGCGAGGTATTTTACTCTCCGCTTATGGCGGGATTGTTTTTGCCCCGCTAAACTTCGCTTGCGGGATAATTCAACTTACAGATATTACCGCACTTCGTTTGTAATATCTGAGTTTCATTAAAATTTGAGTCTCACAATAATTTTTAAATACTTGATGATGCTCAAAAAAGCCAGCTTTGAAAATCTTTTGTTCTGATTTTCAAAGCCGGCTGCTTAA
>CAYZRT010000026.1:0-28204 GCA_964480875.1 uncultured Smithella sp.
TTATCCTGCATAAGCATGGGTACAATACCCCACCCCTTGGGGCGGAATTAGGGTCTAGGGCTTGTCCTGGGGTTCATACCCGTGATTTGAAATCAATCCGGATTCAAAAAGGGTCAACAATGTCCAAAGGAGATATTGTTGACAAAATATTTTGGGACAGAGGAATTGATGAAAGAAAGAAGAAGAGCAGCAAGAATAAAGGAAGAAAGCGATGTTACCATAACGGTTGTCTCCGAAGGGAACCATCAGAAGGTCATCTGTGACAGCAGCAAAGATATTTCTGTTTACGGAGCCAGAATTCACTCCCGTGATTTTTTACCCGTTGACACTCTTCTCGATATCAATTTCGCAACCAAGACGGTTCACAAAAAGATAAAAACTCTGGGAAAAGTAAAATGGATCAAAGTTATTATTGAGGACGCCTCTTATGAAGTGGGTGTGGAATTCGTAAAAACACCCGATGACGCCTTTAAAAAAATTAAAGATTATATATCGTGGAGACAGAAGCAAACACGTCTTAAACCGTTTGGCGCGTTGATTTAGGTTTTTTACCGGAGATACGAACAAAAAGAATTGACCATGAAAAAAAAGACCGACAGAGCACAGAAAAATAAAACCAAATCCTTCACTATTGCCAGTCGGCCCAGGCCGGCAAAAGTAAAATTTCCGGAAAGTGAAGAGACGTATCGGAGCCTTCTGGAAAGTATTGAAGATGGTTATTACGAGGTGGATCTTAGGGGGAACTTTACATGTTTTAATAATGCCCTATGCAGGCTCGCCGGGTATTCTAAAAAGGCATTACGGGGCATGAATAACCGGCAATTTATTGATCAAAAGACCGCCAGAGAAGTTTATGCCATGTTTAACAAAGTTTACAAGACAGGTAAACCTTCCAGAGGATTCGAATGGCAGATGACGAGGAAAGACGGCACGAAAAGATACGTTGATGCATCGGCGTCATTAATTAAAGATCCATCTGGAAGACCGGTAGGATTTAGGGGAATAATCCGGGATGTCACTGGACGCAAAAAAGTTGAAGATCAATACCGCCTCCTCGCCGACAATATAACAGAACATGTGTGGCTTCGGGATATACACTCTTTAAAAGTAATCTATATTAGTCCATCCGTGGAGAAAATGTATGGATATCCTTTGGATGTCATAAAAAAACTTCCTTTGAATAAACTCCTCACGGATGAATCTTTTCAAAAAATGGTCGATTCATTTATAGCTGAAATGCCCAAAGCCCTGAAAACGTTGCCCCCTTCCGTCCATAAGTATTCCTTTGAAGCGCAAGCCCGTCATAAGGACGGTCATCTGTTGTGGATGGACAGCACCATAAGTTTCCTGCGGGATAAAAATGGGAATCTTGCCTTATTGCTGGGCGAAACCCGGGATATTACCGAACGCAAGCAGGCGCAGGAAGCGCTGAAAGAAAGCGAAACCAAATACCGTCTGCTGGCCGACCATGTGAAAGATCAGATCTGGTTGATGGATTTTAATTTTAAAATATTCTATGTCAGCCCGTCCGTAGAAAAATTGTGGGGATATACCTTGGAAGAATTAAATAATATTGCCTGGGATAAAATCCTTTTGCCGGAAACGCTGGAGAGAGTCATGGCTTTAGTTACGCAGGTAACGCCTATAACGATGGATTCTCTGGATAAGATTTTAGACCGCTCCGTAGAACTTGAAATGCGCTGCAAAGACGGCCGGATTGTATGGGAGGAAGTCCGGTGCGGTTTCATCAGAGATGAAAACGGGAAAGCCGTGTCCATTTTAGGCGTCGGCCGGGATGTTACCGAGCGTAAACAAATGGAAAATGCCCTGAAAAAAGGCGAGGAGCGTTACCGGAGCGTTTTTGAAAATGCCGGACTTCCTCTGGTGATCATAGAAAATTCTTTGTTGATTTTCATGGTCAACGGCCGGTTTGTGGACATGTCCGGATATGAAAAAAATGAGATAGAAGGCAGGATGAAATTTACGGATTTTATCAACTTGGGAGATCGCGATGATATTATGAAATGCTTTTCCCGCCGCAAGGGAGATTTGCCCGTAGAATACGAATGCCGGATTACGCACCGTAACGGAGAAAAATTCGATGTTTTGATCCGTATCGGCCGTATTCCGGACGTGGGTCAGTTTATCGCCTCGTTTACGGATATCACCGCACGGAAACAAGCCGAAGCAGCCCTCCTGGAGAACCAGGAAAATCTTCAAAAAGAAAACATTCGTTTACGTTCTTCCATCAGGGAACGCTATCGCTTCTGTGACATCATCGGCAAGAGCCGGGGCATGCAGGAAATTTACGAATTTATTCTTCAGGCAGCGGCAACGTCAGCCAACGTTATTATTTATGGAGAATCGGGTACCGGAAAAGAGCTGGTCGCCAAAGCCATCCATGAAACGAGCGATAGAAGTAAAAAAGGTTTTGTGACGGTTCATTGTGGCGCGATTCCGGAAGCGCTGATGGAGAGTGAATTTTTCGGTTATAAAAAAGGAGCCTTTACCGGCGCCAACATAGACAGGCACGGTTATCTGGATGAGGCCGACGGCGGAACATTGTTTTTGGACGAGATCGGTGAAATCGGTTTGAATATGCAGGTCAAGCTTCTGCGGGCTATTTCCGGAGACGGATACACGCCTGTAGGCAGCAATGTAATCAGAAATGCTGATGTCCGGATTATTGCCGCCACAAACCGGAATCTCCGGGAGCTGGTCAAGCGGGGCGCCATGCGGGAAGATTTTTTTTACCGTATTCACATCCTGCCTATTTACCTGCCGCCACTCAGGGAGAGGAAAGACGATCTGCCTCTGCTTGTTGATCATTTTTTGCAACTCTATGACAGGAATCATCCGCCGTTGCCCGGACATGTAGCGGAAGCCTTGCTAAATTATGACTGGCCGGGGAATGTCCGAGAACTTCAAAATGTGTTGCACAGATATATGACTTTAAAAAGGCTTGATTTTGCAGGCATGCCGACGACACAGCCATCTTCTTCGGAAACCAGATCGGAGGGCGGTGATTCTACAAATGATTTCTTTGCTACTCATGACCTACACGATCAGCAAATACAGACGGCCCATAAAGATAGTAAACGAGACCAGGAAGAATCTTCCCTGGCTCTGAAAACCTTCGAACGGGATCATATCATCAAAGCACTTTCAGAAAATAACTGGCATCGACTTCGTACAGCCGCAGCTTTAGGAATTGACCGTAAAACACTTTTCCGGAAAATGCAAAAATTTGGCATCACAAAAAATAAGTCCTAAAATGCCACATATTAAGAGCCATTATGCCCCATATTTTAAATATAATGATTAAAAATGAGGCTAAAAGCCTCATACAATTTTATAAATTATTTTTTTTCATAGAGTTACTCCTTTAGATTTCAATCGCTTATGTTAATATTAAAGTATTGCTAACCAACTGGCATACTTGATGCTGTAAATTTAAAAAATTCACCTAATCAATAGAAAGAAAATTGATTAAACTTTAAGGAGGAGTAGGCATGAGAAAAGTCGCTTGGTTTAAAGGCACACGTCTATGGAGTAAATCATCGTTTTACAAAAACCTTTTAATCGTGATGATCATTGCTGTTTTGGGAGTTGTTATGGCAGCGGGAGCGAGCCAGGCATCAGGTGTGCCGTTGAATTCCAGCGGTATCTACAGCACGACGGCCGATGACGGCAGCAAGATATTTTTATATCGCTATGCGCCATATACAACCGGAACTCCAGAGTTCCGAACCAGCGGAACACCTGCGGTGATTTTTACGGGCATTTGTATGAATATGAACCAATACCTTTCCGTTACTCCCTCCGAAATGAAAGATGCGTATAGCGGGGTTTATGTTCCTGATGTCTCCGGCGCTCCGGATTGGGCATTAAACGCAGACGGGACAGACTTCGAAGCATACATCAAGGCTGACAAGATGCGTTATTACAGTTTAGCTCATTATCTCTGGCTTCAGGGTTTTGATCCATGGTTCGTCAATTACCGCGATACAGGCCGTGGTGAGGTCAAAAGCACGGGAACCAACCCCAGCAGCATGAATACACTGGATACCTGGGCGACACTTGATGCTCCGGCGGCGATTGCCAAAATAAAATCGGTTACGGGAAAAAGAATGTTCATCGGCGGTCACAGCACGGGAGGGCTGGTTGCCTATAACTACCTACAGGGCGCCTATATGGAATATGGGATTTACAGCGCGTCCTGGGCGAAAAAAGTCTACTACCAGTTATGTTATAAACTGGGATACCAGCCGCATGTCAAAGCCAGTGCTGCACTGGCCCAGGCAAGAAATGCCGATGTCAAGGGCTTTATCGGTCTTGACCCAGCCGGTGTGCCGGCACTGCCGAATCTTCTGGACACGCCTCTCTTTTGGACACTGGTCGGCTCCAAGTTGTTTCTGCCGCTGGATTACATTTCAGATAATTTAATCTCGTTGTTTCCGCAGAAACCATTAGTCGGCATGCTGGAAGGCGTATTTGGACTGCTGAACAAGGCGGCCGCTGGAGATTCCGCGCTGAGCGACTTTTTCGACTATTTGAACTTCTGGGTGGTGGAGGATATGGATCCCTGCCTGGAGGACTGGACGGTGCGCTACAGTATTGGCGGCGCTGCAATTCGCGGCTTCGGTCATTATATGGACATGGGCCTGCATAATACCCTTCGTGAACACTATGCGAACGGAAAAGAAAACTATTTGAAGTATTTGATCAAGGGTGCTCCGACACCCAATCCCGGCAACGACGGGTACTACTATTTCAGCGAGAATATGTCGCGCATGACCGTACCGATGATTGTTTTCTCATCGAGCACGGGATCCCTCGTCAGCCCGGAGGCGACGGAAGACTTCATTATAACGAAAAAATCTCCCACGGCTTACGACGAATGGTATGTTCTCAGCGGCACCGGTCATTTCGATTTGGCGATGGGCAAAAGAATGCCGACCACGATTTTTCCACAGTTAGGTGATTGGATGAAAACGGTTGACGCATTATCGGGCAATCCGCCGAACACGACTGTGCCGGCAACACGAATTGATGAATAGCGTCAGAAACAAAAGAAATGAAAGCGGGGAGGCACGATTCTAAGCATTCATTAGAATCGTCCCTTTTTTGTTTCTTTATCTGTGCCATGGCGTTGATACTGTAGCAACAATTCCACCATTGCCGTGCGTCGGCTTGACAGGGGATGGTTCCGGGGAATTTCAATTTGAAATAATCAAAAAATGGCTGACCTTCAACTTGACATGTGATAAATATCTGGAGCACTTTGCGTTTGTGTGAATGGATCTATCGCCATTTCTATCCGGGTGACTATACAACGGAGAGGAAGCTTCGCGGCAACGGTAGCAAAGACTTTTCAAAAGGGAATTCGAAAACCTATTGGAGATGATGTTCTCATGAATGTATGCAACAGCTTTCATTTTGGTGAGGTTGATGCTTTTGAATTTGGTTACGGGTTCATCGCCCGCCCGTTCATGACTGTATTTTTATATCACATCGATGACATCCTGATTGATACGGCGCAACCGCTCATGCAAGATACCGTCGTTGAAGCATTGTGTCACAAAACAATAAGACGGATTTTATTGACGCACCATCACGAGGATCATAGCGGGAATGCCGCGATTTTAAAAAAAACGAGAAATGTTACCGTGTACGCGAATCCGTATACCCGGGAAAAAATGAAAAGCGGTTTTAAAATCCGTCCCTATCAACATGTCATGTGGGGCAGGCCGGAGATATTGGACGTGTTGCCTTTGGATGAAAAAGTCGAGGGGAATAAATATACGCTGATTCCCATTCATACGCCGGGGCATAGCAAAGACCACACCGTCTTTCTTGAGAGAAGTCAAGGCTGGCTGTTTTCGGGAGACCTGTATCTTGCCGATCGAATTAAGTACTTTCGGGCCGACGAGAAATTCGGTGATACCGTCAGGTCACTGAAAAGGATTTTGAAATTCGATTTCGATGCTCTGTTCTGTGCTCACAATCCCGCTCAGCATCATGGGAAAGAGCTGATTGGACGAAAACTTGATTTTCTTGAAAACTTTCTTGGGCAAGTAGGATATCTCCTGCAAAAAGGATACGGAAGGAATGCGATTGTCAGGAAAATGTCAGCCAATGAGGTGAAATTCGTCAAACTGATGACCCTGGGCAATGTAAGCCTCGCGCGGATGATTTCCTCCGCTTGCGACGCTATTTTGAACCCGGGAGACGAAATGTCCCCACAATGATGTGATGCCTTCTGTTATGATTGTATTCAAACCGACATCGACGAATCCGTATCCGGAAAAAATCGAATGGGGACAAGTATTTTCTTGACATAAATAAGTCAGCGTCTTATAAAAAACAATCAATAAAAGTTCCTTAATCACTATTGACGATAGCAATTATTTTTCTTTTATTTATAAAAGGAGGATTCATGAAAAAGGCAAAAAGATTCAATCTTGTTTTATTATATTTTTTTATGGCGATGTTTCTGATGATGCCGGGTTGCTCTGACATTTTTGGTTCTGATTCTGATGATGATGACAAGGGGAGCGCCAGCGGACTATGGGATTACCATTCGGAGACGGATATGAATGCTATAACCCTGGAATGGAGAGACGTAGATTTTCCCTGTAATGGACCGCTCTTGGGTAACGAAACCGTGAAAGTGACCATAACAGAGACCACGATGACATGGGAGGATGATGTCATAAGATGGATTGGTGAAAGTGGCGCTGAAGGCTTAATGCTCATAACATGGACTCGCGAAAGCGGAGCAGCAGGGGATCCGGTCGGAACATGGACGGCAACCGGCGAAGACGGGAGCACATACGAACTGGAACTGGGAGAGGATGGCACCGTGTATCTTTCCGCGGAAAACATTTTGTGCAGTAGTGACGAATGAATCCACAATCATACAAAAAATGTCTGAACGCCAACGATAGGCAGGATGTCAATATTTAAGACAGGTGGCTTTACCTTTTTTCTTAAAATCCCTTTTTCTGTATTTCATATACCGCCTGCTTAAAAATAAAAAGCACATTTCTATACTGCATGGATTTCACCTCAAAACCCATGTCGGCAAACGTTTTCATCCACTCCCTGTCATTTTTATTGGTATGCGGGCAGGACGAATAAAACAGGTTCACCAGCGAATCAAAAAAGCAGGTAAAATATTGTTGCGCTTTATTTTCATAAATATCTTCCATGATGATTATCCTTTTGCAGACCCTGTTCGTTTCAGCGATGATTCTTTCAGGATGCAAAACATGGTGTAACACGGTCAGTATGATTGCCGTATCAAAACTTTTGTTTTCAAATGGCAAGTGGTCGCCATCATATAAAATCGGTTTTACTTTTTCGTCATACTGTCCCTCGTGGATATCTACAGGGGTAACCGCAAATCCATTTTCTTTCAATAGATAACTTACCAGTCCGTTGCCTGAGCCTACATCAAGAATTTTTTCCTGCGGAGATAATAAAGGCAGAATTAAAGTCAGTTTGTTTTTTACAAACTTCCGTCCGAACGCATTAAAATACCATCGGCGAAGAAAAGGGGTTTTATGGATGAGATATAAAATCATTGTTAGATAAGAAATTCCTTTTTTACTTTTCCTGACTACAATCCGGACAGGACGGATTTCTTTTTACTTGCAGAAAATTCATTTTTCCTGACAGGCCGTCCCAAAGCAACAACCTGTTTGTCAGCAAATCTCCTTTACCTGTAAGATATTTAATCACCTCGGTTGCCTGGATGGACCCGATCACGCCGGTGGTCACCCCGATGACAGGAAAAATCTCCGCCGGAGGAGTTTGAGGAAAGACGCATCTCAGGCAGGCCGTCTGATGTGGGATAATCGTCATGACCTGGCCATGGAATCCCCGGACGGCGCCGTGAATAAAAGGAATGTTGCGTTTAACGGCAGCACGGTTCAGAAGATACCGGGCGGGGAAATTATCCAGTGCGTCAACGATTAAATCGGCATCCCCCACAATTCCGGTTACATTATCTTCTTCAATATTGCAGGAAATAGTCTCTACCTCAACATAGGGATTCATGGCCCGTATCTTCTCTTGTGCCGAGGCTATTTTTTTTCTGCCCACATCGGTGGACCAGTGCAGGATTTGCCTGTTAAGATTACTCACGGAGACGGTATCATCGTCAACGATGACGATACGGCCGATGCCGGCACAGGCAAGGTATGTGGCTATTGGTGAACCTAAACCTCCCGCACCGGCAATAAGGATTTTTGCTCTCTTGAGTTTATCCTGGCCATCTTGCCCGATGAGTGGAAGCTGCCGGATATATTGTTTCAGTTCTTCCTCTGTTAAGATGTTCTTTGTTTCAGTCATTACCTGAGTCTCAAAATTTCCTCATGCCTGATTTACTTCAGGAGCCTGTCCTGAAAAAGAAGCTCCAGACCTTCCGGTAAATTCCGGATGTCGTCCATCAGATAAACCGCCCCGCGAGGATATCGTTCCAGTAGAAACTGTCTTGTCTGGACATTGCATCCGCAACCGATGGTTATCAGATCAATACTATGCTTCTGGCAGTAATCCAGCGCGTCAACAATGCTCAAACCGCAATTTGCCGCTCCATCGGTAATGTGGATAATCAGTTTTTTCCTGTCATTCTTTTTCATAAGCATGGCGGCGGCGATGATTGCCTGACCTGTCGGGGTTTGACCTCCGGGCATGATGGTGTATAATTCGCCATCCCGGTACAGCTGTACAAGGTTGCACTGGTGGGATTGTTCCTGGTAACCGAAAACTTCCAAATTGTTAAAAAAACCTCTTGCCGCTTCTGTAAGCGAAACAAAGGTCTGTTCCGCTACTGTCCATGGCCGATAGGATGTTCCCCTTCCTATCATGGAGGCCGAAGCATCCGCCACAATACTGATATTCCATGTGTAGTCGGTGCCTAAAATGTCTTTCCTCCTGAATATCTTACCATCCAGGGGTAGTCGATACAGCCTTCGGGCGTCTATTTTTCCCATGTCCACGCCCCTGATAATATTTTTTACCCGGGCTCTTCTGAGCAACGACTTATGCTTTTGGAATATTTTCTTCAAACGGTCCACCTGTGCTTTGTCCGCGGATAAAGTGCATTTGGCAACGGCGCGGGTAAAGATGGTGTTCATAGCCTTGGCCTGGGGATTTTCGATAGCCACCGATATGTGCTGGGTTAAATCAGGATCGCCCTCGTCAAGCTTGAAGCTGACCTGAGCGGCAAGTTTTTCATCAAGACCGGCCGGCTCCTCTTTTTTTGTATGATCATCCTGATCGGAATTCTTTTCCATTTCTTCTTTTTCCAGTTTTACGTCAGGCTCTTTAAATCTGGGACCGGCCTCATCTTCCAGATTGATTGCGTCGGACGTGAGATCAAATTTTTCCCATTCGCCGATGATGGAACAAATGCGTTCCCATATCGAAAGGAATACTTCGACCCTCCTGTCTCTGCGCTCTGTCAATGTGGAAAGCGTTTTAATCTGTCTGATCGCATCAGATTCTTCCACCAACACATTGACCAGATCATCGTAGTAATAATGAAGATGGGCAGGCAAGGTTTGCAGAAATATTCTTTTACGCCAGACGCTTGCCAGGCTCGCGGCGGATGGCGGGAGAGAAGGATCTCTTCCCATTTTACCGGCGACGGATTCCCAATATTTCAACAGATAAAGATGCCAGACGGTGGGGCGGGCCCATTCATCGATGAACAGGTCTTCCGCGACAGAAATAAAACTACTGAGATAATCTTTCAGCTCCTCCACGGGGAGAAGCGCTTGTTGTTTGACCTGGTCTTTGACCCAGTCACTCCATTCAATACAACCGTAAGCGTCGCGGACAACCTGTCCGACCATGATGTCAATTTTTTGAAAAGGAATGGGATAGGTTCCTCTGACGTCGGCCGGATTCAGGATGATGGAGTTGGTTGGAGAAGCGGACATGCCCTGCCAGTAAATGGGTTTGACATTGATGCCGATGTGACCCGCCACCTTGCGCATGGCCGCCAGAGCGGTCGCCAGCTCCGTTGCCTCATGGCGGGAATAATTCTTCCGCCAGTATCTGGAGTAATCTTTGAGAGGGCCTTGGGGAAATATATAAATTTTTACGGGCTCATTTTTATTGCTGTCGGTAATTTTGAAACTCACCGGTATCACCCCCTCTGCGAAGGGACATAGTCCGGAGGAACATATCGTTCGTAGCGATTGAGCTCCTCCTTGGTATCGCCTGTTTCCACATGAATGGAAAGCAGCAACGATTCCAGAACATTCATCGATATCTGAAGGCTGTAGATAATGGCCTCCCGCAAAGGCGCTCCCATGGCGGAAAGCTCCGCAATCATCAGAGAATGCCGGATGGAGATATCAATGGGCGCCTGTTTGTTTCTTCTTAATTTATTCACCACATTGAGAATTTCATCCGCAACCGACGGAGCAATGCCCGTCTTGAGGACAAGAATTTCCTTTTCGACGCTCACCGGCGGGTATTCAAGGCGGATGCGGTAAAACCGGTCTTTCAGCGCGGCGTCCAGTTCGTCCGTTCCGGAAAATTCCGCGCCTTCATTCATGGTGGCAAAGAAAATCACCCGGGGCGCTACTTCCACCAGGCCAAACTCATCAATCCAGATGCTTCGTTCTTCCGAGAGCACCGAAAAGAGTTCATTCAGGGCATGGGGATTTTCAGAACGGTTGATTTCTTCCAGATGGACAACACAACCTGGAACGCGAATGACGTTGGAAAACAGGAAACTTTGATAAAATGTTTCACCTTCCTTCAGCCTCTGCTGACCAAATAACTGACCGGCTTCCAAAAGCAACCCGACCTGAAAGGTTGCCATGGGTCTTTTATAATAACTCGCGAACTGTCTGACCAGGGACGATTTGCCGCATCCCTGATTACCGGTCACCAGAATGTTGATCGGGTGTTTCTCGGAAAGCTTTTCCAGCCTTTGCATGTTTACTCTGTCTTCTTCCATGACAAAAAAATACGGGTCCAGCGGTGGAACCTTCAAATGTTTTGCAAAGTCAACCATGCGTCCTCCATTGAGATGACAACCTCTTAACTTTTTGTATTTACTGCGACCATGCGTTAAATATCTCATCGGGATGATCGAAAATATATCCCATGCGCGCCGCCGCGTCCTCCCGGTTAAGCCGGGCCTCCTCGTCGCTGAGATTCATGGATTCAATCCATTGTTCCAAAAGCGCTCCGCCCGGCAGCCACATCTCCATGGTCTCCCGCTCTGAAACCCAGGCTTTGATTTTTACCCCGTGTTGCTTCAGGATCTGCCAGATTTGCTCGCTCTTGCGTTTATCGCAATACACCATCATGACCGCCTCTTTCAGTCCAAGGTTTGCGGGAGGGATGCGATCATATTTAATGCAGGGAATGACTTCTTCTTCCACGTAGGGGTCAAGTTTTCGGGCCAGTTCATCCAGATGCGCTTTATTGCCCAGAATAATCCATTTGCCCCAGTACTGAAGAACTTCGCCGTTGGTCAATTCCCGCCCTTCATATACCGTGTACTTTTTGCCCTCGTATATTTTGGGATGGAATACAAAGATAAAATGGGAATCCGGTTCATCAACGATCATTTTTTTATCACCCGCCCGCTGCAAAAGGAATAATACTTACCTCATCGCCATCCTTCACCGTACTGGCCAGCCCGTTTAGTGATTGGAGGTTCTGTCCGTCGAGAAAAATCATCACAGAATGATTGATTTCTCCCTTGTCATCAAACACCTTGCTTTTAAAACCGGGGAATTTGCCGTCAAGATCATCCATGCACTCGCCGATGGTTTTTCCCTCGCAAACGGCCTCTTCTGAACCGCCGAACCAGTCTTTCAATGAACCGGGAATGATTACCGAAACGCTCATTTTCTTTCACGATAATTCCAAAAAGTTTTTGTCGATCAGAAATTGCTTTTTCATCAAAGAGTATAGGAAGAAGGATTTTGCTTGTCAAGGTGATTCAGGACGTTTATATGAACAGAAAGAGCTTTTTTGTCTAAAAATCAACACAACGAAGGATAGAGACTTAAATATTACAAACATTGTGCATTGAGATTTTTTAGTCTCCATCATCTTTGATCTTCTCCCTGTAAATTTTTTTATCAACGTTTTTTGAATAAAAATAAAAATATTAAATTTATGAAAAAACCGGCCCAGGTACTGCATAGAAAGGGTTTAGCTGATAGCAGGAGAAAATGGCTATCAGCTAATGGAAGAATAGAATGAATAGCAACTGAGAATTTTAAGATCGTGCCATGTTACTAAAATTTTCTTGACACACAAAATAGCGTTTTCTATACTTCCGGCAACTGAAAGCAAGTTCTTATCCATCCAATGCAATCAAATCAGGAGGAATCCATGACACGTCGGGTGATCTTCAATAAAAAGGGGGGCGTGGGCAAGACGACCATTGCGTGCAATCTGGCGGCCATCAGCGCTCAAAGCGGGAAAAAGACCCTCGTGATCGATATGGACCCGCAAGGAAACGCCAGCCGCTACCTGATGAGCGAACGGTACGAAGCGGCCAGGGAACAGAAGCAAACCATCTACGATTATTTCAAAGCGACGCTCGATGCGGGAAGCGCCTTTGTGTTCAACCCTTTTTTCCCGCGGCTTGACAGGAGTGAAAACGGTCTCGGCGATTATCTTCATGCAACCGCCTACGGCAACCTGTGGATGATTCCCTCCCATCCGGCCCTTGTTGAAATCGAAACCCAGCTTGTAAACAGGCATAAAATCTACAAACTGCGTGAAGCCCTGGACACCATGAAAAAGTTTGACGCTGTGTTCATCGATACGCCTCCCGCATTAAATTTTTTCAGCCAATCGGCCCTGATCGCGGCCTCGCGGTGCCTTATCCCCTTTGACTGCGACGCCTTTTCGCGAGACGCAATTAACGACGTCGGTCAGCATATCGGAGATATCCAGAGTGACCATAATCATGATCTTCATGTGGAGGGCATCGTGGTCAATCAGTTCATGTCCAGGGCGAAACACCCCCAGGAAATCGTGGAGTCTCTCAAGGCCGACGGCCTTCCCATTCTCTCCACACGTCTTTCCTCGTCGGTGAAGATCCGGGAATCCCACCAGTCGGCCAAGCCTATGATCTTCCTCGACCCGAAACACAAACTGACCTGTGAATTTCTGGATCTGTACTCGGAAATCGAGGCGAAAAATAAAACCATTGGGAAAGCGGGGCGCCCTTAAAATTGTAAAATAATGGGAACAGATTTGATAAATGTTTAAATAAAGGATAACCGTTGCCACGCGCGGCAACAAAGGTAATGGCTGATCTTATAAGCCAGCCATGCTATATCAATGTTTCGAAATACGAATCGGTTACACTGTCCAGCAGCTGTAATGAAGTTGCCTTGATGACAATGATTTGGGTGTCGGGATTATTGAAAAAATCCTTCAAATCGGGATGCTTCTTGATTAGCGCTTCCCGAATCGCTGCTATCTCTTTATCATTTTCAACAGCCTGCAAAACTCCGGTCACCGTCAGCGCTCTCGTTTTATCCTTCGGATCAGCGTCTCTCGTATCAATCAGCAGGCTGACGCTGGGGTTGATGGTAAGATTGCGGTACTTCTTGGTGTCTTTGAGGGTGGCCATGTAGATTTCACGGCACTCATTGTCTGTTGCGTACGACATCAGAGAGCAGTGCGGAGCGCCGTCCGCAACAGTAGCCATGACGCATACCTTATTTTCCGAAATTATTTTTTGGATATCGCCGCGCATATCAATCACTCCTGTGAAATTAATTTTTATACGATTCTACCATAAACGTGGTAAAAAACGGGCAACGTTTTTTTGAAAAAATCATTTATTGCCGGCAAATCCCTTTTGACAGATAAATTCCCCGTGTGTTACAAATCAAGCGTGAAAAACACAAAATTTGTTCAAAACGAAACAAAGCCGACGGAAAAAATACCAACACCGAACACTCATTCACGAACCTCTGCGCAGGGAATGGGTGAATCGCTGCAAGTGTGGTGGAGAGCGTTTCGCTATCATTTTACGCCTTCCAGTTTTCTTCCAGCCATTCTTGGCGGTATCGTGGCCTGGGCGCAAACCGGGCTTATGAATCAAGGGTTTTTCTTTTTGACGGTTCTTGGCGTTACGCTCAACCACATTGCCCTGAATATGACCGATGACTATTTTGATTATCACTCCGCCGTGGATCGTCATGACAAAAGAGAGAGAAACCCCTATGCGGGAGGCAGCGGCGTTCTGACAGAAGGGAAAATCAAGCACAATCACATGCGCCTTGTTTTTACATTGTTCTATCTGTTGACCATCATCATCGGGTTGTACCTGTGTGTGATGCAAACCTGGTGGATACTGGCGTTCGGCTTATTCGGCATGGGTAGTTCTTATTTTTACACGGCGCCGCCTGTCCGTTACGGCTACCGCGGCTTCGGAGAAATTTCTCAACTGATAAATTTCAGCCTCACCATCGGCCTGGGCGCCTATGTGGTGCAAACCATTTCTTTTTCCTGGGAGGCTTTCTGGGTATTGCTGCCGCTGGGCTTTATGATGTTTGCCATGATTACAATTAATGAAATGCCGGACAGGGAAGATGACGCCGCGGCCGGTAAAAACACGCTCGTTGTAATGTTCGGAGCGCAAAAAGCCGTCTGGCTGTATGGGCTGGCCGTGACGATGGCCTATTCAGTGATTATTTTTGCGCCGCTATTGAAAATGGCAAGTTTCTGGATTTATCTGGCCATGCTGACATTACCCTGGACGATTCAGGCATTGAGCATTTTGAAAAAACATTTTAGCGAACCGACGCGGCTGGTCCCGGCAAATCTGCTGACTATTCGCATTCATAATCTGACGGGAATATTATTGATTGCCGCTTATTTGTTTCAAGGCTTACAGAATCAGCGGGAGTTTCAACAGGCCTTTTTTGTTTTGTTGGTATTAGCGGTTTTTTATCTACCCGCCGCCGTGCCTGTGTTTTTCATTAAAAATGTTAAAAAATAGTTTGTCCGGTTATGATCATCAACGCTCAAGCTTTAAGCTTGAAATTAATCCCGCAAATCACTAAACTGAACGACAGGAGGGGATAAAATGGAATTCGACCGCGAACGTTTATCAAAACACGACGGCAAGGAAGGCCGCGAGGCTTTTGTCGCCGTGGATGGCAAGGTCTATGACGTTACCGGCAACCGCCTGTGGAAAAAAGGCGCACACATGAATCGTCATCAAGCGGGTATGGATTTGACCGAGGCCATTGCCGCCTCGCCGCATGGCAGGGACGTCCTGGCCAAAATACAGGAAAAGGGTACACTGGCCAAAGAAAAAGCGGATAAGCCGCCGTTTCTTCCGGACTGGCTGGTGCAGTTTATGGAAGCCTATCCATTCTTCAAGCGGCACCCGCATCCCATGGTGGTCCATTTTCCCATGGCCATCTTTATCTTTGCTCCTCTGTTTCTGGCCTGGTATTATCTGATCAGTCCAGCGCAGGGACTCCTTGATGCCATCTCTTACCTTTATATTTTGGGAACCATATCCCTGCCGGTGGCTATTGCAACCGGACTTCTGGCTTGGCTGGTTAATTATTCGGGCAAAGCCAATCCGCTGATCGTGCGTAAAACCATTTTTTCGTTTGTGCTGCTTATTTCCGATTTGATAGTCATGGCGGCGCTCATTATCAAATCTGCGATACTGCAAAACCCTTCCGGATCGGAATGGATTATCCCTGTTTTGATATTTCTCGGTTTGCCGCTGGCATCCATCATCGGGGAACATGGCGGCAAGTTGGTATTTCCCGTGTTGAAAAACAAATAGCCGGAAAGACGGGTAGATTATATCGGAATAAGAGAAAGACATGATTCTGGCTGCGAGTATGAGACGTTTTGTAATGCCTGCTTTCTGTATATCAATCACGAAGATCAATGAAACTTTTAATCCATAATCAATCATGCTCTATTATCAAGATTTTATTGACTTATGAAAGCAGTCTTTCTATTCTTCATAGAATATAAAATAAGTTTTTATCCATAATGGAAATATTATGCAGGAAACAGATATAACCGGTAACAAAGTCAAGATGAACTGTATGAAAGAAAATTATGGAAATAATGTTTTGCCGCTGTCAAAAGCTGAAAATGAACGTTTCCCTGGTGGAGGACCAATAGAAATAATATTCTTTTACAAAAAGGAAATTCCCATATTAGAACTTAAGAAAAGTATCGTAAAAACGATTGAATGTTACAATCTTTTCTCCAGTTGTTTGATTATGATTGACGATAATAAATTTGCTTTACAATACCGCACAGACGGGTTTGTCCCGACTATTTTACCTCCTGTTGATGCCGCTTTTGACGATATCCGTCTCGACGATATCAGGAAGAAGATGGTTCATATCAAAACATTGCCGGGAGAACCTCTTTTTGCTGTTACGGGAATTCCGATAAAAGACGGAATATTAGCCGGGATTAGCTGTTCCCATGCGGTAGCTGATGGAATTTCATTACTTTTATTTTTATATGCGTGGATGTGTATAACAGAGGGGAAAAAATTTCCCATTCCTTCACCGCAGAGATTATTCAAAGGGCAACCTGTTCGTTCGGATGAAATTGCTAAAGTTTTTACTCCTTCCTTATCCGCGTTAAGCCGTGAAATTCAGGATCGGGTTAAAAACAATCATATGAAGACCTTTGCGGTAAGGGAATATTTTTCAGACGAATATCTCAATGAAATTAAAAATATCGCGAAATCGGAAAATAAAGAGCACATGATTTCCAGCAATCAGATTATTACATCCTATCTGCTGAAAAAGTATCACCGTTCCGTGATGCCGAATGCCGATAGAATTATATTAAGGACTCCCGTTAATCTCAGATATATACATCCTGATATTGATCCGATGTATATTGGTAATGCGAATTTCAACAGCGTAACCGAATTCACCAAAGATGAAATCGATAACATGCCCATGCATCATCTTGCATATCGTATTAAAGAATCAATTCTTGGTGCCAGGAATGAAAACTACGTTAAGGAGATAGCGTATTTATCCGAGTATGGGGTAGAATTGAGAACTGACAAGATAAAAAATCGTCCTCCTTCTGATATGGATCGCGATGTCGTTTCCAGCAATTTAACGCATTTGAGCGATCTTGAGTCTCTCTTCCTTGGTTCGGAAACCGGTAATGTTTTATATATCGGGATGGCCATTCAAACGGGGTTTACCATATTGAAAGAAAAAAACGGTAGAATATTCGCAGAGATAACCAGCCGATATCCGTTCAAGAATTAAATATTTCCCGATTAATTATTTTTTGATACGAAAGTATGCAAAGAAAGTAAGATGCATCAACGGAGTAACGATTAGTGATATGAAAAAAAATTGTCTTTTCTCGGTACGTGAAATTCTTTTGAATGGTTTGGAACCGCGTGATCAAATTAAAGAGTGTTTTACGAAGGCCAAAATTTTTCTTGATACAATATCTATTACAGAACGGCTTAGTCTCATCATGCGAAATGTTGAAAATCGACATATCGTTGAGAATGCAATAGCTGATATCGTCCATGTAGGCTTTATTATCCCGAACCACGAACTGACTCTGATCGATATCGGTGAGGCTGCGCGTGAGGCAGGATTTGGATCAAAACAAAGCACATGCGTCAGTACAGTGGTTGCCCGCGAACTTGCTGAACTTCAGGCAATTTCACATGTGCCGACCACGATATTTACGGCATACGCCGATAATACATCAAGGTATGTGGAAATTTTTATTCCGGAAGTAGAAAAAAAAGTGGTTCGAAAATGGGTAGATGCCGGGGCTGTTACACATATCGGATTAACTTTGGCAGTACCAAAAGATTACATGTCCGTGCAGAATGCATTTTTGGAGGAAGGGTTTGAGGTTCCTCTCTTTATGCGGGGGAAACGAATGGTTAATGTTCATAAAGGATGCACCCTGACTTATTATGATAAATTATTCGGAGAAGATCATCTCAGGATAGAGATCATTATTTCCGAAAATGGAAGTCACCGATGAAACCTTCAACGTTGCGCGACAAATTAAAAGAACTCGTGTATGGATTTTCAATCTCACAGTGCCTCTATTGTGTTGCCGTGCTCGGTTTAGCAGATTATCTGCAAGATAGTCCTAAAACATATGAAGAGATTGCAAAGTTTGCCCATGCCGATCCCGGTGCCATTAAAAGAATCCTCCGTCTGCTTGCTCAAAAAGGAATCTTCCGTGAGGATGAACAAGGCCGGTTGCTGCTTACGTCCATGGGCGAATTTTTACGGACGGATGCTAAAGAATCCATGCGAACAGAAATTCTTCATATGTTGCATCCCTCTTCTTGGGCGCCATGGGGGGATCTTCTCTATAGTTTGAAAACTGGTGGGGCTTCATTTCCAAAATGTTTCGGGACCAATGTATGGGAATATCGAGCACAACACCGGGATATCAGCACAGTTTTTGATGACATGACGACGATAATGTCACAACGTGAAGCCAAAATTGTTTGCGAAAACCTGGACATGGAAAACTGCAGGGAAATTATCGATGTTGGCGGTGGCAAGGGAGGACTCATTGCCGCGATTTTATCTCACAAAAAAAATCTGCGCGGAGTTCTTTTCGAACAACCCCATGTTCTAACCGGTGCTCAAGAACTATTGCATAAGGCAGGTGTTCAAGATCGATGTCGCGTTGTGTCCGGGGATTTTTTTTCCTCTGTTCCCCCGGGGGGTGATGTTTATCTGCTCAAATCCATCATCCATAACTGGAACGATGAAGCGGCAATCGCTATTTTGAAAAACTGTCGACGAGCAATGACCACCATGTCCAGAATTGCACTTATAGAATCAATCATCAGTCCGAAGGAACCATTCAGATATCTTATGGACATTCATATGCTTGTTATCCATGGCGGAATGGAAAGGACTCCGGAGGAATTCAAAATTTTATTTGATGCCTCAGGCTTTCGTTTGCGACATATAGTAACTGAAAAGTTCGGTATCAGTCTCATAGAAGGAATTCCTGTGTAATCCAGTATGAAAACAACCCGATCCCTTAATATTGTTTTTGCCATGCTGTCAGAATCTGGTCATTATAACGGATCATTCAAATTGGCGAGAAGTCTTCGAGAACGGGGACATCGAATTTTTTATGTAGGCCTTGCTGATTTTGCACAAATAGTCAACACTCAGGGTTTTACATTTATTCCGTTCGCTGATGATTTGTTATCCGAAGGGTATTTGAAAACGTTTGCCGCATCTCAATTAAATCCTGAAAAAGGATTGCGGCGCAGATGGCGTAAGCGCCGGTCTGATGAAAAGGTATTTGCGGAGTATCTTCAACGGATAGAAAATGGATGCCTTGACGCGACTTTATTGTCATGTAAGCCGGATATCCTGCTGTGCGATACGTTTCTCTGGTATGTGGCGATAAGAGCCTTGCATATAGGAATTCCGACCATTAACCTGGGTACGAACCTTGCTCTGTATCGCAATCCATCCATTCCCCCCGTGGTCTCGTCAATTGTTCCGCGTCGTACCCGATGGTCTGCCTTTATAGTGCTGACAACCTGGGACTGGATGCGCCTCAAGTTTTTCTTCACGAAAAGATTGGCATCTCGTCTTTGGGGATCGTACAGGTTTCCCTCGCGTATGCATCATCTCATGGACGTTTTTCTAAGGATAGCAAAAAAATCCGGTTATCCATGTCAGAAGAATAAGACATACTGGTTCGGCGAAATGGGACCGCGTCTCATCCTGCCTGAAATTATTCTTTGTCCCAAATCTTTTCAATTTCAGGGTGAAGCCGCAGAAGGTAAAAAGTACCTGGGGAAATTTGCAGATTTTGAACGTCATGAAGATCCTCTCGAACCGGGATGCCTGGATGAAAGTAAACCGCTGGTCTATTGTTCTCTTGGAACAGCCGCTTTCTTTTATCCGTATTCGCCGCGTTTCTATAAAGCAGTTATTGACGCCAGCATCTTGAAAAGAGACTGGCAGTTTGTATTACACATTGGTGAACAGTATGAGACAGATCAATTCGGCGAGCCGGGACCTAATTTGATTATTCGCAAACGCGTTCCTCAACTTGCCCTGTTAAACAAAGCATCTGTCATGGTAACGCATGGGGGATTAAATTCAATCATGGAGTGCATTCATTTCAACGTACCCATGGTGATCGTTCCCGGTTTACGCGATCAACCCGGTAGTGCAGCAAGAGCTTTTCATCATGGCATTGCTTTAACGATGAGCATGTCGCGTATTACCCCAGAGAAGCTGATCAATCTTCTCAGTCGTGCGATGAAAGATGACAACCTGAGACAGTCATTGGAAAGTATTAAACAAGCAATATCCGAAGAAGAAGACATTAATTCATTGATAAATTTCATTGAAAGGAAGTCTCATCCCATTAATATACAACACGATAATCGAAAATAATCAAAAAATAGCTGAACCTCGACTGAACTTATGGTACAAGTTTTACAATACGATCACGGAGAGTTTTTCTTAAGAATGATAGATGAAAAAATGCTGGAAATTCGCAGTTACGATGGTCCCGGCTATCAGCCGCTGGTTGATTATGATAAATGGCGGGTCGCAATTCTGCGCTATTCTGAAGAACTGCTACCCGGGCGCATCTTTGCCATGCAGCGGCACGACGAAACGGATGAAGTTTTTGTTCTTCTGGAAGGCCGCTGTATCCTGTTTCTCGGAAAGGGGCACGAAACCATCACGTCGATTACCGCAGTTGATATGGTGCCGCGCAAACTATACAACGTTAAACGAGGTGTCTGGCATAACCACACGTTAAATAAAGATGCCTCTGTGTTGATTGTGGAAAACCGTGACACGACAGCCCAGAATTCACCAAAGCTGCTGCTCAACGACGACCAGCGCCGCCGTATTGTGGATATCACGCACGAACTCTGGCAAGAGTGAGTTTCCTGTCCACTTATTCAGGATCACCCGATCGTGCAAAAATTTTGTTTGTGATTCCAGTGACGTATGGAATTGTGAACGCTTTTCCCTTTTCCTAATTCCATATCATATAATTTTGCATATAATTTTACTTGACAAAAAAACAAAAGAATATATAGCTGCTACAACTCAAGTTGTACGTTGTCTCCTGCTCGCCTGTACGTTTACTGTCACATAAAAATCATAGTAAATGCCAAGAGTCAATTTGGTAGAGGTTGTCGTTTGTTTAAAAACAACTTCAGGGGAGATGTAGGAAGAAAATTCAGTGTTATTAATGTGTTGTGCATCCTGACGGGGCACCGATTTTTTACAAAATAAAGATGCCGTCCGGGAAAAAAGATATGTGACGTAATGCTGTTATTTTTAAACGTTAAATTTTATAAAAAATAGTACCAAGGTACAATAGATTTGAGGAATAAAATGTGTTTAATTCTTCCACCAATAAACAAAAAAACAATTTATTTGTAATCCAAACAGATATTGGATTTCGTGTTTCACCGAAATGACCAAAAATGAAGTTGTGCAAATTTTGCAGGAAAGCGCATTTTATATCGGGGCATACATTCCATCATTATCAAGAAACATCGCCTATCCTCGAATTCAGCACAAGAAGACAATAGTATTTTAGAACTTCATTATTAAGAGGGGGAATCTACATGAAGAGCATGTTTGTTTCGTTGGAGAGTGAGCAGGGGTTACATCAAAACGATACAACCGGACCCGTGCCGGTAGACGGCTGGGATTTCTACATTCAGAGTCACAAGGGGTTCAATTATTACCTGATTGATTTAAATACGGTGAAATGGAGCAGCCTCGGAAATATCATTAAGGGTTGTGAAGCCGTGGAAAATGATTGCTGGAAGGCGCAGGAGGAGTTCTCGACTTATCTGCGGAAATGCGATGTTCTGAGCTATGCGGAAAAGGACGGCCGGATCGTCGCTTTCGATGCTGTGACTATTCTCAACAGCGGTCCATATTGTGTGTACAACAATGAAGAAACGATGGTGCTTAAAGCATTCCGGGGAAGGGATCTTGCTCAGCGGCTGGTGATTATGACCGTTGAATGGCACCTCACAAAAACCGCTTCGATGAAGAAAAAGAAGAATTTCATCTTTACATCCATCTCAGCCAATCCTGCGGTAGTCAACCGGTATTTCAATAAATCATGGTTGCGGAGACTGTTCGATTCTTCTTTCGCCCCTTCTCCCAGATTAATCGCGCTGAAGGAGGAGTATTGCCGGAAATACGGGATTGAAGTCGTGGATAAACGCTATCCTTTCTGCCTGAAAAACATGTTTCCCGGTTCAAACAGTTTCGATCCCAATGACCCGAAGTATCAGTTCTCATCCCATGTCCGGGCAAACATGCCGCCGGATTTCGAGCATATGGTCAGAGGCGACGCCTTTGCCTTTATGCTGATGATCCCCATGAAAATCGTTCGATGGGTCGTCTTCATCCTGATGATCAAATGCTTCGGCTCGGAATACTTTTCCAACAGGGGCGTCGGTCTGTTCAGCAGGACAAGACCGCTTATCCCGTCCACGCTTGACGGACGGATTCCGGCCCTGCCGGGAGAAACATTTTCCGTGAAAACGGCGGATCACGGGTGAAAATTTTCCGCCCGAAGAATACGCCAAGTTGGACGATTTGAGCAACACGAATTATCGTTGAAAACAACGATTAAATAGGAGGATAAAATGAGTAAATTACAGAACGTTTATTTGAAGATTTTCTGCGTCTTCATATGCCTTTGGGCCTTTATGATCACGACGCAAGCATGGGCCTGTGATGTGGCTGTTGTTTCCGGCAAGGTGACGACCGACGGGAAACCATTGATCTGGAAAAATTTCGACAACTCGTCGAGCGCGAACCAGCAGGTTGCCTACTTTCCCGCCAGAAAGACCGCTCCCGGCGGCTATACCATGGTGTACCGTTTTGAAGACGGCATGAAACTGCTGACCGGCTCGGCTGTTACGCCTTCCGGCGGAGTCAATGAATCGGGTTTTGCCATTGCCGTCACGTCGGTGTATCAGGATTACAATCTCATGGCCGAACCGGTAAATCTCAACACCGCCCTCATGGAGGAAGCCCTGGCGACATGCACCACCCTGGCAGAGTTCGAATCGCTGCTTAAAAAATGGCCTTACTATCACTGGGGCACCGTTATCAGCGCAAACTTTGTGGTCATCGACGCCAAAGGCGGGGCGGCTCTGTATGAATGTTTCACCGGTCATCTGAACTTGGGTCTCAATCTGATGCAGTTCAGAAAAAATGATGCCAACACCGGCAAAGTGACAAATCAGTATGGATGGACGATCAAAGCGGCACAGAGCAACTTTATCGGATTCCACATCATGACGAACTACAATTACTACATTCCCTGGAACGTGGGACAGGATCGCAAGTATAGAGCCGAAGCCCTCCTGACCCAGCTGGCGACGGAGAAGCGGATCAATTATCGTACCGTTATGCGCGAAGTGGCCAAGGACGTTATCGGCAAGCAGGTTCAGGAGGATCTTTCGAGCGAGACCAATTACAGCACAACCTACTGCCTCAGCCGCAATGCTACCCGCAGCGCAATTGTCGTCAGGGGCGCAGCATCCGGAGGCGACCCGCGCCTGGTCACTATGTGGGTCAACCTCGGGGAACCTTCGGTGGGTGTTTTCGTTCCGTTCTTTGCCGCCGCCAAGGGGACGTCGGAACTGGCACGGATGGATACGTATGCTTACGGCGCCTGGAGAGATTACGACGATTCCTGTCTGCTCAACCTCGCTATCAGCGAGAGGGAAACCTACAATAGTCTCATTTATTCGTCCAATGAAGGGGATTTCATCTGGGGTATGTACGATAACTACATCAACAAGATCGAGCTGGCCAAGGTTCAACAGTGGACATTCCCGATCGAGGATACGATTATTGACAATGCCGAGTCGTTCCTGTCCTTTCTCCAGAACAACCCGACACAGATCACTGCTGCTAATCTGACGGACTTTGCGAACTACTGTGCCGATTATGCTTATGAAAACTTCCAGGCTGGTTCTGCGGACGCCTTTCCCTGGCAGTATTAATATATCTATGATGTCCTGACGGAGAACAAGGGGAACGGCAAAGCTGTTCCCCTTGTTCTATTGCAAAAGTTCCCCGAATAAGAGTTTCTCAATGGGATTAGATGGAAAACACAGGCAAAATATCAAACGCTCAAGCTGTAGTGGGGGAGATGGACATTCCAGATGAGGAAAGGGCGCGCTCTTTCCTCATGAATTCCAAAACCTGGAAGCGGTTGCTGCCGATTGCGGTTTCCGGCGCGATCCTATTTTATTTATTTTGGTATATCGATATTCGCCAGTGTTTCAACGCTCTGCTGAACGCGGACATGACGATCTATGTTCCCTCCGTGCTTATCCTGATCATTGCCACTTTCCTGCTGGATACACAGAATCTTGCCGAGACTCTTAAACATTTTCAGTATCCTCTTTCCTGGAAAAACGCCTTTACCCTGCGTGGCGTTACTTATCTCATCATGACAATCGACTACAGTGTGGGCATGGGGGTATTGATTTACTATCTGAAAAAGCATCTTGGCATCCCGGTGATGCGGTCGACGGGGCTGATGACATTTTTCAACGGCATCACCCAGAAGGCTTTGGTTTACATGGCTATCATCGGCCTGATCATTCTGTCCCCGGCATCGGCACTGCTCCGTAATTTGCTGTTCTTCTTTATCGGTTTTGCCGTCCTGGATTTTCTGTTCATTGTCGTCCTGAAAAGGTTGCCGTCCCGCGGTCTGGCGCTCAAAATCAAGAACCTGAACCTTCTGAAGGTGTTCCACGAGGCTCCCTGGCGAACCTATGGCATCCTCCTGTTCTGGCGCATCATGTACTACGCCTTCTTTATCGTCTTCTTCTATGTCGCAGTCAGGGCATTCAACATGCAGATCCCGCTTATTGCTCTCATCGCGTATGTTCCGATTATCCTTCTCGTCATCAGTCTGCCCATTGCTCCGGGCGGCTTTGGCACGGCACAGGCAACGATGCTTGTTTTGTTTAAGGATTACGGGACAAACATGGATATCATGGCCTTTGGACTTACCTATACAACCTCCATTCTCGTGCTGCGCTATCTGATTGGTTTGTCCTTTGCAAAACACATCAAGGGTCTTCCCACGGGAGAAGTCGATATTAACAAACAGGAAATATAAGAAGAATGATCAGCAGGCCCGCACCATATTCCCTCTTCCGGAAAGTCGGTAATAGATGCACGTCCTGCAATGAAAAGGATCACCGGAGAAACATTGATTCCGTCACCACCTTCTCTAAACGGGACATGGGACGTGACCGGATAGGGGCTACGGCATTACGCCTGTCGGTTGTGATGTTGAGTATTGCCTGGAGTTTTCAATCCGCCGTCGCCCGTGAACGTTTTGAGCATGCCCTCGGCCACTTTGAAACACAGTCCACGAAGCAGGGAATCATCATTGCGGCGCCGCATGGCACCTATGACATTCGCACGGACGTTCTGGCCAAAGACGTGGCACGGATGCTCGACGCCGGTTACATCATTGCCCGCGGTTTTTCTTCGGGAGCATCACGGGTCAATGTCAACCGGCCGACCGAAGGAGCGGGACGCACGTGCGAACGGGAACGGCGCACCGAAAGGGCCCGGGAGGTCTATGACCATTATGTCCGCCTGATCGGCAAGAGCTGTGATGGCAAGTCGTTGCGCCTCTATGTCGAAGTTCACGGGCATACGAGCATCCCGTTTCTAAACCGGCTGGAAATCGCCACCACAGGAATTACCAAAGAAGAAGCCCGGCAGTTGAAAGAACGTTTTCCTGCTTTTCTCGCTCGGGCTAAAGCGTTATATCCGGCCTATCCCGAGCTGGAACTGCGCATAGAACCCGTTGATAAGGTCTTCTTCGGTGCAGGTTGCAGCAAAAAAATCGGTTACATCTCCACCGGGCACATGGACCGTGCGCTCCATATGGAGATACCGCGCTCAACACGAACTTCCGAGACACTGGGGGCAACCGCCGCACTGGTCAGTGCCATCGTGCGTGCTACGATGAACCTTGCAGAACCAGACTTCGGTCAGGGAAAGAAGAAAAATCCTGAAGCGGATGAAAAATCGGCAGGGAGCGCGGCGCGATGAAGAAACGTTATACGCGAAGGATGACATTCAATGAACGGGCATTTGTGGCATTTAATCTAATCTGCCCACCCACGGTCAATCAGTTTATCTTCGATGGTGAGGGAACGCTCGATCCCGAACGATGGCGCAAGGCAACCGAGGTTGCCTCCGAAGCCAATCCCGGTACACGTCTGATCCTCAAAGGCCATCTGGGCTGGAGCCGCTGGGTCGATTCGGGAATCGCCCCGCGCGTGCGTGAAGTGGACGGTAGCAACTGGGACGGAATGGGCCCGGAGAACGCGCCGTTGATTCAAGAACCTCTTCCCTATCGGGAAGGTCCAACCTGCGAGATTGTCTTAATCCAGGGTCCCATCCCGCGGGTGATGTTTCGCGCTCATCACGGCGTGTGCGACGGACGCGGCACCTTATTCTGGGCCGAGGAAGTCTTCCGGGTCCTGCGCGGGGAAACGGTTATCGGTTCCAATTCGAACATGACGGATGTGGAAATGTGCAGAAGTTTTCAGAATCAACTGCGCACCCCTTTTCCCGCAGAGCATATCGCTCCCACTGGCCGTCCGAAAGGGAATGAATCCGGCGTGACGTGGAGACGCCGCATCATCAAGCGCAAGATACCCAATCTGCTGGCACGATGCGCCCGCTTGGCGGCTGAAGAGGCCTGGCGGTATGGTGATGGGGTTGTCCGTTTCGGCATTCCCGTGGACATGAGGCCCCGTAAACCGGGGCTGTTCAGTACGGCAAACCTTTCTTTCGCCTTATATATAGAGGTGAACAAAGAAACTACTCCGGATGGAATCGCCCGGGACATTACCCGGCAGATCAGTCAGGGCGATGAAGGCAGACTGTCCAGGGGAGACGAGCGTCTGGAATACATGCCGCTGTCGTTGATGCAGCACAAGATAAAAAAGATTATTCATAGCCGGCACGAGCGGGGGATCTACAGCCTTTCCGGTATCCTCTCCAACCTGGGCCGGGTCGATCTGAATAGATTCAGTGGCGCGGGATTTACTGCGCGGGCATTCTGGATTATACCGCCGGCGACCGAATACTATCCGTTATTCCTGGTGATGTCAGGTTATGAAGGCGCTTCAGAGCTAACGCTTTCCGTGCCCAAAGTTCTGGCCGGTGAAGGCAGGATTGAAGAGATTCTGCAGAGAATGGCCAGAGGGCTTGAAGGAACAGAATGATAAGAGGAGGAATATAGTCGATGGTTTATTCACGGCAACTCAGTTCCACCGAACGGGCATACGTTGTTTACAACGAATGCTGCCCGCCTTTTCTCAACCAGCTCTTCTGGGAAGGAACCGGATACTTTGACCTGCCTAAATGGCGGGAAGCCGTCAAAATCGCATCCGAAGCCAACCCGGGAAGCCGCGTGGTCGTCAAGGGCATTACGGCCTTTGCCCGTCTCGTCGATTCCGGTAAAACTCCGCCGGTGATCGAGGTGGATGGTTCCTCCTGGGACGGTCTGGGTCCGGAAGGAGCGCCGGCCCGCCTGCGGGAAACTCTGAATCCTTTTGAGGGACCAACCGCTGAAGTTGTCCTTATCCACGGCAACCCGCTGCGTGTTGTCTTCCGTACCATGCACGCCACGATGGATGGCCGGGGCACCGTAACGTGGGTGGAAGATATTTTCCGCTGTCTGCGCGGCGAAGCTCCTCTGGGGTCGCATTCACGTATCACCGAATTTGAGATTGCGGCGACCTTTCAGAAAAAAGGCCGCAAGGGGCCCGTCCCGGAATACATCGCTCCGACCGGTATGCCGCAAGGCGACCAGCCCGGTGTGATCTGGCGCCGGCGGCGCTATCCGGGACGTTACAGCAACGTCATCGGACAGGTGGCCATTCTGCTGGCAAAGCAAGCATGGCAATATCAGGAGGGGAAGTTCCGCGTGGCCATCCCGGTGGATATGCGCGCCCGGGTTAAGGGATTGCGCTCGACCGGCAACCTGACCAACCTGATCTATACGGAAATCAGCCCGTCCACCACACCGGCCGATGTGAGCCAGGACGTCAAGCGCCAGCTGGAAGCGCGGCATGACGGCATGATCTACTGGGGCGACCGTCCGATCCGCT
>CAYZRT010000027.1:0-27617 GCA_964480875.1 uncultured Smithella sp.
TCGGAAACGATTTAACCATTTCCCTGACTTCCGGAGAGAGACTTTCCATTTCAGGATAGGGAATGCGAGGAATCATTTTTACTCCTTTCAAAACTTCAGGCATCTTATGCCGGTTAATTTTTCCAGCCTTCCGAGATTATGATAAATCGCCCCCGGAACTTTTATGTGAAATCCAAGAAATCTCATATCGATAAATTCCAGAATAATCCCTGCCTGCTTTACCGAATCCATATAAGCAAAATCTGTTACAATCGGAAAGGATTTTATTTGTCCTCTCACCCAGCTGGCACAACCGGCTTTCTCCAGTTCCTTTCTATAAAAATCAACGTCTTTGACTAGAAATCCCAGATGCTGTACAACCATCCGGCATTTATCATCGACACAGGTCTTGTAAAAAGTAGACCCGACACCCGGTTCCAGAAGTTCAACCTCGTATCCTTTATATATGGCCATACCGAGCTTGCCGCTGAATATTCTTTTTTCTCCCCGCTCATTCCAGAATTTGAGCGTATCTGACGCAATAAAGAAAGGTCCGAGTCCTTTCTTTTCCAGCTCCGCCGCGGCATCTTCCACATCCGGCACAACAACCCCCAGTTGACGAACCTCCGGGAAATGATGTTTTTCGCGGAAGTCTTTGGCTATCAGGGATATGGTGACATCGATATTATCATCTTTCAGCAAATCATCAAAATATATCATTATAATCACCTCCTAATGATGAGCGTCTGCTGTAGAAAAACTAAAATAATCCTTTCAGGTTTTAATTCCTGCATATTTTCGTGCCATACTCTTTGCAACTTTTGCAGATGTATTCACTACCGTTTTCGGGAAAAGTCTCATAAGGATGTCCAAAACTTTCGCATCGTATCCGACCATGATTCTTTGTTTATTTTGTTTGATTCCCTTAATGATGATGTCTGCGGCTTTTTCCGCAGATGTGCGAAAGACCTCTTTATCATACAATGCAGCTGCCTGTTCCTTGGATATCGAGTAATAGGTATTATTGACCTTGGTATTTCTCGCGATATTGGTTTTAATGCCACCCGGATGAACGCAGCTGACACCTATGCTGGTTCCTTTCATTTCCTGAATCAGGGTTTCCGTATATCCCCTGACCGCGTATTTCGATGATTGGTATGGACCATTATTCGGATTCGGCACTATTCCGTTGATACTCGATATATTAACAACATGACCTTCCGGCCTCTTTCGCAAATAAGGAAGAAAAGCCATGGTGCCGTATACCACACCCCAAAAATTTATACCCATGAGCCACCTGAAATCTTCTATCGGTACCGTTTCCAAAAAATCGCCGACGCAGACACCTGCATTATTAATGATGATGTCAATGCCGCCGTGATGTGCTTCGGCTTCCTCAGCGAATCTGATGACCTGATCCTGTTTCGATACATCCACAATATGAGTCGAAACCCGGACACCATTGCCAATCATTTTTTTCGTTTCTTTAAGACCGGCTTCATGGATATCGGAAATAGCCAAATGACAGGCTTCGGTAGCTAATTGAACAGCAAGCATTCTGCCTATGCCAGACCCCGCTCCAGTTATGGCCGCAACTTTGTTCTTCAAATTTTTCATTAGACAAACCTCATTCAACGTTCATCAGTTTTTAAATTTATAGAGTTTCCCCTCTTCCATGTACCTTACGGTTTCCTGTACGACTTTATTAAGTTCTTCAGTCGTCATCTTTTGACGGTCAACCGAATTAATATGTTGATCAAGATAACGGATATACGCCTTCATGGCGTTCATCGTGTCTTCGGTATCGAGACAGCGGATACTTTGCTCCATCTCGATGCTTAATCCGTGTCGAAGCGTTGTTTCCATGCCGTCATGAACGCACTTCTTAATCGCGTCCACTGCCGTCATGGGACGTTTGCTCATCAGATCGGCAAATTCCTGCACTTTCTGCCGGAACTCCGCTCTATTGAAAAATCCCGTAATGAGGCCGACGCGCTGGGCCTCCTGAGCATCCCATTGATTGCCGCGCAGCATAAACTCGAGGGCTTTGGCTTTACCGATGAGCCGGGGCAGTCTCTGCGTGGAGCCGCCGCCGGGAACAATGTTAATCAGCACCTCCGGCTGTCCGAGGGTGAATCCCTGGTCGCCCACCATGAAACGAAAATCAAAACAGGCGGAAAGTTCCGTGCCACCTCCGTTGCAATTCCCGTTGATAGCAGCAATGGTGATTTTATTCAGCCGTTCAATCGCAAAATAGACTCTCTGCATGATAAACCAGAGATATAAACTCGAAGAATAGCCGCTCAGGACTTTGGCGAATTTCAGCATCAGTGTTTCATACCATCCGAACCAATCCATCAGCCAATTCGTATGCGTGGTCACATATTTTAAAATAGCGCCTGTTATTCTGGTTTTGACAAAAAGATTTAAAAGTAATTTTTTATTGTCGGTCGATAAGGTCAGAAGTTCAGGAATAGAAAAATGCATGATGTAAACATCTTCAATGCCTCCAGTGAGGATGAAGACTCTGACCGAATCGTCTTTCGATACCTGTTTGACGATATCAAACAGTTCTTCAAGCATGGCCACGGTCAGGAAATTAACCGGTGGATTGTTGATTTCAACCCAGAGAGTGGCGTTTTCACGCCGTGTTTTCAAATATTTATATTCCATTTTACCCCCATACAAAATTATAATATTTTGTAATTTTATCTGAGATAAAAATCCAGATCCTCGACATTTTATGCCGGCAGTTTCCCGTAGTAACATCTGAGAGAATGATTCATTAAACCGAACATACAGTAGCAGCAGTCAATGCATTTGGATTTGTCTTGTTTGCCTTCTTTGAATTTTTTTACCAGGTTTGGTTCAATGATAAAAGGCCTGCACATGGAAACATAATCAGCTTTATTCCCGTTGATGATTGCATTGATGTCGTTCATGTTTCTTATGCCCCCGACAACAATAACCTGTATGTCTATTTCCTGTTTGATTTTTTCAGCAGGAGAAACATTGTAATTATAAATCGGGTCATATCGTTTCACAAAAAGAGGCATTGCTTTTTTCAGTATGCTTTTCATGACTTCAGATTTGATTTTTATGGGAAGCATGTTGGCGATTAACGAGTCCGACGGTATTTGGGGGGCTCTGATGGTATTCAGTCCGTCGTTTGCTCCGCTCGATACCTCTATCGCGTCAATCCCGGCGTTCTGAAACATGACCGCAATACGCACTCCCTCATCCACGCTGATGCCATTCTTCAAATAATCGTAGGCACTGAACTTGGCCAGTATCGGATAGTCGCCGACACGCTCTCTCGCGCCTTTCATGATTTCCGAGATGATTCTGAATCTGTTTTCGGTTGAACCGCCCCATCTGTCTTTTCGTCGGTTCAGTCCGCCGGATAAAAATTCAGAAAGAAGGTATCCGTGAGCCGCATGAAGCTGCACACCTGCGAAACCGGCTTTTTTCGCTCTTTCGATGGCCATGATAAAATGATGGATTATATCGATGATACCTTCTTCCGAGAGAATCTGTGACAGTTTATTGGTCAGAGCATAAAATTTTCTCGATGGCGCAAGGTTAAATCCTCCGGACGCAACTTTATCGCATTGTCCACCGCCGTGTGCAAGCTGGGCGATGACCGGTACGCCATATTCTTTTAGCCTGGTATTGATTTGTTGATAGTCATCAACAAAATCATCCCTGTCCAGCATACACATGCGAGAATTGGTTCTTCCCTTTCGCTGAACACCGATTAGCCCTGTAATGATTGCTCCGACTTCCCCTTTGGCCAGTTTTATATAAAGATCGGACAGCTTTTTCGTTGGCCTTCCTTCCGGATCAGAAAGACCTTCAAATGTTGCAGAACGGAATATTTTATTACTACATTCGATGCCGGCGATTGTACTTTTTGCAAAAATTTCTTTCATTTTGTTTATCCTCTTTTCTTTTTTTTTGTATACTCCTCCATCAATTCCACAAAACCGTCAATACGGGTGTTCATCGGGCCTTCAGCGTAAGCGCGCGGGTCGCAGTGATCTGTGTTCATCATCAACACGGGAATGCCCCAGCGTTTCTGCAGTGCATCGCGCAAGTCGAGTAAGCCGGTGCTGCTGGGCCTGCAACTGTGGTTCTCATGCATGATGA
This sequence comes from uncultured Smithella sp., assembly GCA_964480875.1. Lineage (GTDB taxonomy): Bacteria > Desulfobacterota > Syntrophia > Syntrophales > Smithellaceae > Smithella. The sequence goes on from CAYZRT010000027.1 coordinate 4,129, forward strand.
TACCGTCCAGATCATAATCAACGATCATCTTATTAAAATATTCGATTCTTCTATCGAGATTAAGAGTGTAAGGAATAATCAACGTGTCCCGGGCAACCTGCCGCAGGCTTTCCTTCATGGTCTTGTGCGACTTTCCGCGACCCGCGAAGGAAATCGTATAGGGTTCGAAGACCACGTGAACATCTTTTTCCGCCAAAACCTTCTGATACAAATCAACGTTGTACCAGAGCGTAATGCCCTCCCATAAGACACGGTATTTTTCGCGTCCCGGTTCAATTTCCATCTTGTCGCCATAGCGTTTCTGCGCTCTCTTTAATTCGCTCTTATAAAAACGGATGGCGTCCTGCTGGTTCCACTGCGTGACCATGGGCAGCATAAAAATACGCACCCATTCAAAATATCTGTTGGCAGGAAATCTTCGGCGATAGTCATTCAACTGCCGGAAAAGCCGGCAAATTTCATATGAATTATTGACAATCTCCAGATACTTATCCTCGTCAAATTTCCGGCCGGTGATATTTTCCAGAAAGTTAATCATATCCCACAACTGCTCTTCAACATAATCAACATATTCTTCAATACGACTCTCATCTGTACCGGCCACCACACTTGGATAATCAAGAGCGAAATAGGGCTTGTTGTGAATTCGGGCTTCGTTTTCAATCCATTTCAGGTGCGTATCACAGACAAAATTGGCTGAAAAATACGCATCCGCTGGATGATAGCCGCCAAAGTCTTCCGGCCATTCCATGTGCGAAGCACCAATACTGGTCTTCATGTAAGTGCAAATATCGCGGCCATAACCCAAACTGTCGGCACATTCTATAGGCGGTACGGCACATCCGGCCGTAGCAGTCAGCGCGGCATAGGCTTCCGGGAAACCGGGGAAGAATCCCATGGAGGCTGCTATTTCAGCGGGAAAACCGGCGGTAAAAACCCCGAATTTTCTAAACTTCCATGGCATCAGTTTATATATTTTGGAACGATTGGTATACTGCATGATGATTTGCAACATGCGAGGCGTCAGGGGCTGGTTGAGATAACCCTTCATCCCTTGTTTAAATACTTGCGGGTTTTTCATGATGAAACGGGCCATTCTTATCATAACAGTCCTCCTGATCTTATTGTGAGACTCAAATTTTAAAAACAAATAACCTAAAGGTCGCTATTAGGTGCATTGAAATTTGTAAGTCGAACAATCCCGCATAGCGGAGGGAATAAAATCCAAAGTTCGCTTTGGATTTTATTCCCGTGACTGAGTTATTAATTCCCGGAAACTTTCCAGTCGGCTCACAAACTGCTGATCGATAGTAGGTGTGTATTCACGTTCAATGACAATCAGTTTATGCCCGTCTTTCTTCAACTCACGCGCCAGAAACGGGAAATCCAGACCGTTGGGTTCACAAAATATCAACCTCTGTAAAACAACTCCTTCAACTTTTGTCTCTCTCAGGCATTGACGAAGATAATCCAGCCGGACATGAAAAGGAATCTTTGTCGGCGGCTGCGGGATACGGGAATTATACGTTGTCAGTGCTTCTACCGGGTCACCTTCCTCCGGTATGGTTTGAGAAAAATAACGCTCGCCCAACGACAGATCATCACGCACTGCCCTCAGTCCGGCGGCTTCGAATATCTGCATTACTTCCGGATACGTGATATCCGTCCCTGTCACCAGCACCGGCACCATATTTTTCGGAAAGTTCGGTCGTCCCTTCCAATCCTGAAGAGTATTCTCCAGATCTTTGATCAACTCGTCCTTATCCATCTGCACACATTTTCTTGCTGCAAAAAAATATTCCACGTCGGGAATATCCTTTACACTCCTTAACGCGGCTATCCGGCGCATGAGGCTCTTTACTTTGTTTGATTTTTTGATGGCTTCTTTCAACTTGTCGTCAGTGATTATTACATCATACTTTTTTTCGAAATGTTCCTTAAAACGTCTTAGTTCATGGGAGTGAAACTTGCGTGAAATAGCGTCATTCTTAGCCGGGGTGTTGATCCAATAGAGGAAATCGGTTTTGACGTGATATTTCCAGATATCATATTGATTGTTGGTGGTATCACAGCCGTGACAAAAAGCAATGCCTGCCCATTCCTCAGAATGCGACATTCCTTCAGTCAGGCAGGAGCGTGAAAACGGACAGATATAATTCTGAACATAGCGGTCGGCCGGATCGGTGGAAATGTGAACATCGCCCAGAATCTTATACGGCGTAAATCCCGCAGCCATGATGATTTCTTCCGGAAATTCATGTCCGGTATCGTAATACGCGAACTTTTTCATTCACTCACCTCTAGTTTTGATTCTCTGGAAATCAATTATAAAACTTAAAATAGTTTGTCATTCCCGTCGCAGATGACCTTCAGGTTACGAAGGCGGGCGAAGTGACCTTTAGGTTAAATCCAGTTTTTAAAAAATGTTCTGGACCCCCGCCTTCGCGGGGGTGACAGTTCTATGTTTTATGCAATTGGCCATTTATTTTTTATAGCCCAGTATTGCCGCTCCAATAGCTCCGCAAATCTGCGCCTGTTCTGGCACATCTATTGCCGTTCCTATCTTCTTCTCCAGCGCCTGGCGCATGCCCACGTTTTTCGACACGCCGCCTGTCATCACAATCGGTTTGATCACACCGGAACGATTCATCATGGACATCATTCGCGAGGCAATGGATTCATGAATGCCGGCAATAATGTTTTCCCTGCTTTCGCCTTTGGCGATCAGCGAGATGACCTCCGATTCCGCAAACACCGTGCACATGCTGCTGATGGTTACCGCTTTCGTCGCTTTCTTCGACATGGTCGAAAAATCCTTGATTTCAACATGCAGAGCGCGCGCCATCACTTCCAGAAAACGCCCGGTTCCTGCAGCGCATTTGTCATTCATCACAAAATCGGCAATGTTTCCCTGATCATCTATTTTAATGAATTTGCTGTCCTGTCCGCCAATATCAATAACGGCTTTGACGTTGGGATAGAAATATTTTGCCCCGACGGCGTGGCAGGTAATTTCGGTAATTTTTTTCTGCGCGGCATTAACGATATTTCTGCCGTATCCGGTGGAAATGATGCATTGGATGTCCGATTCTTTTTTGCCGGTACTTTGCAGCATCCTGGCGTAGATGTCACGCCAAGCCTTGTCCATGTCGTAGCCGCTTAAGATCACGTCCGTGTGCAGCAACTTGCCGCCATCCATCATGGCAATTTTCGTGGTGATGGAACCAATGTCTATTCCGACCGTTAACAAAGAATCATCTCCTCAATGTCCTAATCCGGCACAATATCGACAGCAACTCGTAAGAATAATTTTCCTGATGATGCAAGATATCCGAACAATCAAAAAGAGTCAATGACACGAACGGACATTTATATTGATAAAAACGGCCATGCAAGATTATTTCTCTCGAATAAACAACGACTTTCACAAGGAAGATTGAGTCAGGATTACCAAAGACAATCTATGTCAAACTCTGTCTGTCCAGATAATCAATTAAAATGTTGTTCAAACGCTCAGGAGCATCGAGGGGAATCCAGTGACCTGATCTTTCGATACGTTCATAACTCCATGGAGCGTCAACATACCTGGCACTTAAGAGCATCGGTGTTTCGGATAGAAAGATGTCGCCGGTGCTCCAGATTCCGAGAACCGGCACTTTGATTTGCGGAAAATCACCGAAAAGCATATGAATTTCGTTTGCTCTGTACCAGTTCAAAGCGGCACTCAGACGACCTTTACGACTCAAATCTTCAATCCAGTGGTTTAACTCAGAATGATTATTCGTCAGCAGGCGTAGCAGCAACCAGTTAAACGCCCGGATACTCTGCTCGGCAACATATGGAATCTGGAAAAGAACGGTGTACCAGCCACGAAGCAATTGTTCTATATTTGACCGGTAAGCTCTGGGGTGGCCTACCGACATCGCTACATAACATTTCACTCGTTCGGGATAATGGCCTGCAAACACCCAGCCGGTAACCGCTCCCCAGTCGTGACCAATCACCGGCGCTTTTTCTATTCCAAGATAATCCATCAGAGCGACAATATCGGAGCAAATAATATCTATCCCATATTGCTTTCGCTCCGGCGGCGCTTCAGAATCACCAGTGCCCCTCAAGTCAGGAACGATCACCTGATACCCCTTTTGCTGCAGGGCTTTAATTTGTTTGCGCCAGACATAAGCGGAATCGGGGAATCCGTGCAACAGAATTACCGGTGCTCCCTTCCCCTCAATCACCACATTAAACTGAAGATTGTTGATCTTTATGGATTGGCCTTTTAGACTCATTTCACCACCCTATCTTCAAATATTTTATCCTTTCCCGGGACTCCTCGCTGTCTTCCTCTTGATGAAAATGGTTGCTTTCGTTAATGCGAAGGGGAAGGAGAAGGATTTCTCAACATCAGCCAGAGTGGGGGTGAGCCTTTGCCCAGGAAGATCTTCCCGGTGACAACAAAGCCTAAACGCCCATAAAAGGCGAGGTTGTTTTTGTTTGAATTTTCCAAGTAGACCAAACACTTTTCACGGTCACAAATATCCAGTATGGGCGTCATCAATGCCTTGCCTGTGCCATTGCCCTGACTCTCAGGGACCACCCCTATGAACTGTAAATAATAATGCCTTTCCTTCGGATGGTGTCTTTCCATTTTATCCATCATTAATGCCAAACATAATAATCTCTTCCAGCCTACTACACGAATCATTTTAGGTATAAGGGATAATTGCTTTGCATAGTTTACCTTTGATGTTCCGGGCGGGTACCATAACGCTCCCCCGGTGAAATTTTCTGTCGTAAGCACATTTTTATGCCGCAGGCACAAGTCGGATATGCATGTATGAAACAAGAGCTCTAGTCTTTGAGTCCTTTTTTCATCATTACGGATGATCCAGTTGACGACAGGGTCATCAGCAAACGCTCTAGCGAGAGAAGCTGCTAAAGGAACGGTATCTGATGAGGAAGCATTTCTGCTCTTATTATTCATATTGAATTATGGCCTCCGGCATCGCTAATGAACCGTGTAAAGATTTGTCCCCACGTAAACCTGAAGCACATTGCATTAAAAATCCGTTGGCGAATCCGTCAATCCGGAAAGTAATGTTAAGGGGAAAACCGCGTTTTCCTCTTAACATTACTTATCATGAATATTCCCAAAATTCTCCTAATCTAACTGAGTATAGTAGGAAGAATGTTTAACCACGTCATGGGATTATTGACCGCTGTAAAAACCGGCGGAACCTTTTTATCTACATTTAAAAGCGAATACACAGCGATCTGCCCACACCTGATCGAAGACTCTATCAGCATCACGCACTCTTCACTCTCAACGAACTGCCCCATAAACGCCAGATTGGTCGATCCTTCCGGAACGACCGGGGGCCTGTCACTCCTTTTCCTTGGTAAAAAGTGAGCCATTTCATACGGCATCATTTGTGGGATACAAGTTGAAGTCTTGAGTATCTGCGGCAGCTCTTTAGTAAAACCGAAATGGTTACATATTTCAGTCATCATTTCCTCACCGTTGCATTCCGCCATCGTCTTATTGACGAAGTTCCCCTTTTCAAACGGCTTTAGTCCGCATGCCGCCCAAAGATATATATTCTTGGGTTGGTTACGAAAGTGCGGATGAGGCGGAACGAGCACCGACGAATGCCAGTTTGAATCCGTGAAGGTAACCATATTTGCCTGCCCTGGTTTATTGCCGGTGAATTGCTCATACAAATTGAAAAAAAGCGGGTCCTTGCCATTAACAATAATAAGCATCCATGCCGACTCTTCTATATGACTGTTAAAATTAGAAGGATTCCCCAACCCGGAGCGTTTCTTCACAATATTTTCCCAGAGGGTCCATGATCCATCCAATTTCCCTCTTTCAAGCGCCGGGGGTTCGGTCTTGGTACCTCGTACCGAATCTGCGATCATCGACCCGTTAGTGACGAATACAAAGTCACAATCTCTGATGTCAATTTTCTTATTTTCTCCATTTGAGGAGTAGTACAGTCGTTCAATGGTCAATTCATCCTGGGTGGATTTGAAATCGAGATCAGTGACCTTACATCCCAGTTCAAACTTAACACCCTGTTCTTTCAACCATCTCGTCATGGGCACAGTCATGGAATCGTAATTATTATAAGGTGTCACCGTCTCTGCCTGGCCACTAACCATCCTATGAATATCATGCGCGAATCTGCGCACATAACGCTTCATCTCCACAAGGTCATTCCAATAATCAAGAGCAAACATCGAGAAAAATACATTCCAGAAATTGGTTTTAAAGAATGAGGGATCAAACCACGAATCAATCCGTCGATTTTCAATCTCTTCTTCCGGTATGAACATGAGCTTTATAAGCTTTACTTTATGGCTCCATTTCAATCCCATATGTTCAACATTATCCCTCTTCTGATTTGCGTGGATTAATCGGGATTTGGCGTTATGTTTATGTGTTTTATTATATTCAAAAATCTCTTCTGTCACAGATTTATTCGGATCATCCAACGAAGGTATTTCTGATAAAACATCCCACAAACAATTATGGGTCTTAGCGCCCATCTTCCAATCACCCCGCGTAAAATAAAATGTGTCTGGAGTACCTTCTCCATATAAAGATCCTCCTGTACTATTATGTACCTCGAAAATATGAATATTTTTTCCGGGAATGTGGGCGTCCCTTACGGCAAAAATGGCGGCGGAAAGACCGGCCATTCCACCTCCAACTATATAAAGATTTGTATCACCCGTGACGCTACCTGCCTTTTTCTTAGAATTTTCATCTTTCATTTTTCTTGCCCTCCACTTTTAACCGCCTTACGCATGTCAAAAAATTCATTAAATAGAATCCCTGCAATCTGCGTTTTGATACAAATACCCGCAGTTTGATGCGACGTTGTTTATCATACCTTCTGTTTATATACTGACTGGTAGGTATAAAAACACTTAAGCGATTTTATGTCAAGAGATATTTTAAATTTTGACGGCAAAATGCAGGGCGCTGGATATGTTTATTACAGATTGAAGTCTTGCATTTTTTGTAGAAATTAATGATTTGCGTTTGTAATATTTGAACTACAAATACATGCCAGGTTGCTATCTGTTCTTTGAGTATCTACTATTCTTTTGTTTTAGATGGCTATCTTTTCGTTTAGTGATAGCTTTCTTCGTTTTGGTTGTTTTATTTTTCTTTACAGCAGTCGTTTTGGGGGAAGCGAATTTATTCATCAAAAAAGTGCCGGTTATTTCCTTGAATTTTTGTGCGGCTTTTTCCGTATGATTGGGCGCGTCCACGATCAGGGGTCTGATTATTGTGCTCAAGGCATCGACTTGTTTGTTATATTCACTTATTTCATCTAACGCTATCGAATTGAAAATAATACCAATAACATTTAAGAATATTGAGCTGGCAAACTGCCGCGAAATGTTAAGCCTCTCGGATATCATGCCAATAAACTGTCTGGAGAAATCAGCATAGAGCTCCTTAACCCGCTGAATATCCGTAATCCGGTACATGTCAGCCGCTAGAAGCATGATATTCCGATAAAACTCGCCACTCTCCTTCAAAACAAACACAATCCGATCAACGCGATCGTTGATACTATCGACAGAACGGGTCCGTTGTTCGTATTCGCTCACGTTTTTTATACCAGCCCAGGAAATCAGCTCACTTAGCATATTCTCCTTGGAGGGGAAATAGTGATAGAGCGTTCCTTTGGTTACGCCGATCTCATCAGCAATATCATCCATGGTTATATTGGAATAACCGCTGCGACCGAAAAAATAGAAACATTTTTCCAGCATCTCCTGCCGGTACTTATCATGATCAACAATCTTTGGCATAAGCAATACCTCCACTATAATTAAAAATCTACACTCATCGGAAAAAGTTCACATTGGCTCACTATCAGCGAGTGTCATTATTTTCGATAGTTCGCTGGCGTGGTGCCAGTCCAGGTCTTGAAGGCGTGATAAAAGCCGGCCACTTCGCTGTAGCCCAGTTTTTCAGCTATTTTTTCCATGGATAAATTGCCGGTGGTAATAAGCTGCAGCGCTTTTTCCTTGCGGATTTCAGAAAGAATATCCTTATAAGAAGTGCCTTCCGTTGTGAGTTTGCGCCGGATGGTGCGTTCCGGTATGTTGATGCGATGGGCCAATTGATCAAGCGTCGGAAATTCTTCTTCCGAAAACATCAGTTCATGTTGGATCTTGTCTTTAACGGTCGCGCGTTCATTGAGACGCCGGCACAATTGCCGGCATTCCTGCTCCAGAACTTTTTTCGTCAAGGGATTGGCGTGCTTGAGCGGTCTGTCCAGAAGCAAGGCATCAAATAAAATCATATGCTCTGGTGCGTCAAAAGTCACCGGGCAGTGAAAAATTCCCTTGTATCTGTCCGCGTAATCCGGAGCTGGATACGCAATCCGCATTTCGCTGAATACATGCACATCGTCCAGAATCATCGAACACATTGTATGCAACGAAACGATTTCGGTTTCTAAAATATAATGGCGAAAATCCTCCATGCTCGCCAGCTCTTTCATGCGGACGCAACCCTTTTTGCCATCCACGGTTAAATCGTACTGAAAATATGACGACGCCAGGTCAATGTAATGGAGCATCAGTTTGAGGGCATCCAATGCCGTTTCACAGCACATGGCCGCCATGCCCAGTTTGCCTTTGGAAATGAGATGGTGATGCGGTCCCAAATCCAGACCACTGATAGGAGAGGGCGCAAGTTGCGCCAGTTTGCGGCCGATCATAATTTCCTGCGCTGTTGTAATAATGCGATGCGGATCTTCCAACTCGCTCATGTCAATACCGCTACCGGCAAGAATGTCCTTGGGATTGATCCCGTATTCAGCGGCGGCACGCACAAACACAGCCACGTTATTGATGGGACGCAAAACGCTTAAAGTGCCTTTCGACTTTATGTGGAACTTTTTGCTCATCAACCGTCTGCTTTTCCCCGACGCTTGTGTTCGGTAATATCGCGGGACACCGCCTGAAATCCTACGACTTCGCCATTTTCAAAAAACAACTGCGTATTTTGTCCAAGCCAGAGATTCCGGCCATCTTTCGTAATAACGGGATATTCCGAATAGGTGTTTTGAATACCCGTCACATACTGATGTTTGAAAAATTTATCGGCTGAATCACGTAAATCAGGATGAATCAATACCGAATAACGTTTACCGATAAGCTCCTTTTCTTCATACCCTGTAATGCGAACGGCAGACGCATTGACAAAAGTAAAATACCCTTCAATGTTTGTTCGCAAGACCATATCGTTTGCATGTTCCACTAACGCCCGATAGAGTTTCTCACGCTTCTGTATTTCTTCGAGGGACGCCTTCTTTTCGGCCACAGCCTTCTTATGTCCGGCGATTTCCTGTTCCAGAGTCCGGTTAACGATCTGATATTCTTTTGTCTGCTTTTGCAGACGTTCTCCCATTTCCTGATCGATCTTTTTAACATTTTCCCGTTCGATCTTTAACTGGTGCGCCATAAAAAAATCACGCCGGGCATAAAACTCAATGGAACAACAAGCCATCATTCCAATGACATTCGCGGTAATGAAAAAGAAGTTGTTGCTGATGAGAACATAATGAGGCGTTGGACTTATCCAAAGGGCGGCAATTTCGTACAAAGCCACCAATACCCATCCGGCTAATGAAGCCCAGAGGAATCTAAGGCGAACAAAGGTGTAACCCCACATGAAAACAAGCAGCAGGCCTGCGTAATAATAATAATTGATTGGCGCCGGGGCAATAACAATCATACAGACAATGCCACCACCGGCAAGAATTATATTACCCGCCAGAATAGGCTGCATGTATCGTTCAAAGATCCGTGAAAACGATAGAAAAAAAGTGCCCAAAAAGACAGGAAAGATAATAACAAAACGGATAAGCCACATCGTGAACCTCTGTTCGGGCATGAGTATCGCGTCCAGGTAGCCGAAGGCCGCATAAACAAATGCTGCTAAGAACGCGGATATACGAACCTGGGGAAGTGACACCCGATAGTAATCTTTCAGAAATGGAGTTTCAAGGCTTGATGATTTCCCAGCAAACTTCAATGTCAACATATTCAGCATCATTGAATGCCTCCTAATAACTTTCGATTAATGAGAATAATGGGATCAGGTCTGAAAATATCGGTGTTTCTCCGTATTCCTTATCGCCATAGCTTTGATCTGACATGTTTTTCTAGTTGCGGGAATATATAAAGAATTAATGCGTATGTCAATGATAATGAGTCCCAAGTTTTAGTGAGACTCAAATATTACAAACGCAGTGTAGTAATAACAACGCAAAAAACAAAAAAACGGCTGAACTTCAAATGAACATATGGTATAAATTTACATGGAGGTGCAGTCATGAAAAGTTTTTTACGGATATTACTGTTGACGGTATTGTTGGGAATCGCGTTCACTTTCGCCGGATGCAGCGGTGGCGGCGGTGGAGATGACAGCAGCAATTTACCGGATACTCCGGCGCCGACTGAAATCATACAACCCTTGACCATACCCGGCCCCTATGCCGTGGCCTGCACCAACGTTGCCCAGAATTTCAGCCAAATTTCAGACGATGAAGAGGCGAAGAACTTTTGGGAAGGAACGGACGGCTATGTGACAAGCCTGCTGACTGATCCCAGCGATACACTGATTGCGAGAGTGACCGCGCCATTGGACTCTGATCTCTACGGGTCCTTCGCCGGAGATGAGGTTGAGTTTGCGGTCATCGCATGTTATCCCACTACAGCAGACAATCCTCGTCCCGACTATGCGTTGCCTACCGGCGATGATGTACCGCATATGCAGACCGGATCTGATCCTCCAATTTTTGCGGATGCTTCGGCGCGTTATCCGGTGGTTGTGTTTTCGCACGGTTTTGGAGACAGCCCGATTTCCTCCTCCGCATACTTTACGGCGATGTCCGCTTTTGCGAGTTACGGTTATGTCGTCATCGCACCTTTTCACGGCGACTTTCGCTTTTCCAATCTCAATATCGAAAACCTCAACGACATCATTGAATTAGTGGCGAATCAGGAAAACTTCACAGCGTTGCAGGCATTGCGGCCACTTGCAATATCCGCAGCTCTCACCCTTGTTCTCCAACACCCGCAATGGCAAAATCACCTCGATGCCACACAGATCGGAGGATTCGGAGCAAGCATGGGCAGCGAGACCATGATGCTTTTGGGTGGCGCCGGCCTTACAACGTCATACTTCGACCTCGGAGAGTCCTGGAGACAGGTCACTCACGACACGCGGATTAAAGCAGCGGTTGGTTATGTTCCTTATTTCGGACAGCCCATCTTACCCGCATTCGGACGGGATCAGGAGGGACTTGACGACGTCAATCTTCCTTTTCTCGGCATTAGCGGAACAGCGGACACGGTTGCTCCGATCAGCATGGTTGAGCAGGGGATGTCACGCCTAAACGGAATCCGCGAACTGGTTGCGCTCTCCGGCGTGGAACACGGCTTCGACATTACCTCGACCAACGACATCTTTACCTGGGCGCTTATGTTCCTTGACGCGGAAGTTCGTGGAAATTTGACAGCCCAAACTCAACTTTCGACAACGGCGAGCGTGGCAGGCGGCGGTGATGACAGAGTCGTTATCTTTTATAACGGCCTATAGTGACACTCGTTGATTATGAAACTCACATTTTATAAGTGCAGTGTAGTGAAATTTATTTCGTGTAGAAACTCTCATTCCGAGAGTGAAATACATCGGGATATACCAGAAGCGTAGCGCCGTGGAAGGGCAAGCGACGCGGGATGCTAACGCGATAATTTATATCGCAAGATCGAAACAAATAATTCATTCAGGCCGGCCGCAGATGGTTCGTTATCATTATTGAGGTTTCACATCTTCATTTGGTGCAACGGGTGTACTTTTCTCACCACTATCATTTCTAATAAATTTTTTATTAGCAAAAAAAGAACCAAATTCCAGCGTTACCGGTATCTTGTCTTTTAACATCACTTCGGCATTGAATTTCTCTTTTATCGGTACGGAAATCGTTCTGTCAATAGGGGCCTCTCCCTTCAAAGTAAAATCAACAGGCACCTCAAAGATAGAATTAATTGGAAAAGTAATAGACTCTTGAGGTGTAACAGCCAAGGTATCTTTAATATGAATATCATGCTTTAAAGGGATCACAATGTTCAAAGGAATTACACCTTTCACGGGCACGTCCTTGTTTACCCCAAACATCTTAATGGTAACTTTGGTTTCAAAAGGGAAATCCGTTTTTACATTAATTTTTTCATCCAAACGAAACACATGATCAATGGGAATATTTAAAGGTTTATCAAACGGCACAATGATTTTCTGATTTACCGGCGCCTTGATTACCGTTTTAACAGGAACAGAATATTGGAAGTTTTCCTTAATGGGAATTTGGGATACCTGATCTATGGTAGCCGAAACAGGAAAACTGGAATCGACAGAGGCCGTTATGACTTTCTTATAAATATACCTTTGTTCATATAAGCTTAGTACTATCGGACCATATTTCACGAAAAAATAAATCAAAAATGCAACAAACATCATGAAAACAAAAAATATGCTGAAAAGGACATATCTGAAGGTTCGAGAATTCTTTTTCTTTTGCCTTTCCAATTTTTCTATGGAAGATTTCATTCCCTGAATAATCTTATCAGTAATCAAGCTATCATCCTCCCAAGTTTTTTTATGGATTATCATTACAAATTATTTTTAGCAAGCCTGGAATTAGTGAAATTCATAAGACGGCTTTCTTGAAAAACCATGACATGATGATTACTTTATAACTAAAGAACGAAAGATAATGTCGGGAGCCATAGCGGTTGGCATAATGATTCAGTGATCCAGGTTCAATAGACAAAAGGAGGAAATAAATTATGTCAGTAATCACCCAAAAAACAAGCCTTATGAATTCCAATTCTTTTCGTATCATCATGATGTTATCGGCTTGGGGGTTTGCGCTGGTGATCACCTCTCTTTTGTTTCTCTGGTTAGGTTATCTTCTGGATGCGTTGATGGGCACCGCCCCGAAATTCATGCTGGCTTTGTTTTTCCTGGCCATCATCGGCTGCTTTATCGAAATATATCAGGAGGCCATGACGTTAATGAGACCCGACAAAAACGAATCCCGATAAGTCGGAATGAAGTTTGCAGTGTAAGTCGTAGTGACACTCGTTGAGCGCGAGAGAAACGACGCGCGAAACGCTAGTGGAACTATCCAATCCCGACATGTCGGGATTGGAAATTATCCCAGGAGCAAAGCGACGTGGGCTAATTAATCATGCCTGAATTTTATCCTCAATCTGCGCTAAAGTTTCTCCTTGCATAGCCTGGCGGAGAAGTCTGTATTAAGGTTCCCAGATTACAAAATAAGCTCACTTGGGAAAATAAAGTATTTACTTAATAAATGATTTTAAGTATATTTTCTTAAAATCATTTAAGGAGATTTTGGTGTAATAATTAAAAGCGACATATATGTTCAATATTTTTCCTAAAGATGATTACAATCAGGCTTTAAGAATCAAGCGCTTTCTCATCGCCTTCGGCGCTTACCTGATGTGGAGCGCTATCTGCTTTGTCGGTTATACACTGGGACTGACAAGAGTGCCTTTAGCAATTCTGATTGCCGGTGTTTCAGCAAGTTTTTGCGTCAATATTTTTCTTTACATCATATTCAGAACCGGATTCAATAAACGATTCAAGGATCCGAGCCTGACGCTTCTCCAGATGTTGATAGCCACCTTCTGGACGATGGTGGTTGTTTATTACGCCTATGAAGCCCGAAGTGCGGTTCTTCTGGTTTACATGGTTGTGCTTGTATTCGGATTTTTCAGATTAAGAGTCCGGCAATTTCTTTTTCTATCGGTTTTCGCTCTGGTGAACTATTCCGCGGTTATTTTTATACTTTACAAGACTCATCCTGAATTTCTGAACAAGAGCGTGGATATATTCAACATTGTGGTTCTCGCTTTTATTTTGCCGTGGTTTGCCGTAATCGGCGGATATATTACCAACCTCAGAGCAAGCATTTCCAAGGCTTTTACCACCATCGAACGGTTGACGGATAACATCAAAGACGTTATTTTTGTTGTGGATATGCAGATGCAATATACCTATGTCAGCCCGTCCGTGAAAGTCCTGAGGGGATACGAACCGGAAGAAGTCATGAGCCAGACGCTGGCCGATGCCTTTGCGTCTCCATCACAGGATGAAGCTCTGAAAACATTGTCCGAGATGATGGATCTGGAAAAAGCGGGTAGCAAAGACTCCCTGGAGAGGACGCTTCAACTGGAAATCAACCAAAAAGACGGAAACACCGTATGGACGGAAACCAAGTTTTCCCTGGTCAGAGATAAAAAACAGCAAACCACCGGTATTCTGGGCGTGAGCCGGGATATTACCAAGCGCAAGCGCGCCGAAGAGCAATACCGGTTACTGGCAGATCATATGACAGACCAGGTGTGGCTCTTTGATCTGAATTTAAGGTTTCAATATTTCAGCCCGTCTTCGGAGAAAGCAACCGGCTACACTTTTGCTGAGATTAAGGAGATCTCTCTGGATAAACTTCTTACGGCGGAATCGTTTCAGAAAGCGACGGAGATGTTTTCAACTGAAATGGCCAAAGCTGAAATCACACCCCCACCTCCAGGCTATCAGCGTTCATTGGAAGTGGAGTTTCGCTGTAAGAACGGTCATTTGATATGGCTCGATACCACGTTAAGTTTTATTCAGGACAATCACGGGAAACCATTATCCATCCTGGGCGAAAGCAGGGACGTTACCGAACGTAAGCGTGCCGAAGCACAGATTCAATATCTTGCAACGCACGATACCCTGACTCAACTGCCCAACCGCATGATGTTCAGCCATCTGCTGAATCAGGCCATCAAGTCTGCAAGGCGCAACAAGCGGCAGCTTGCGCTTCTTTTTATTGACCTTGACCGGTTCAAAATCATCAATGACACCATGGGACATGATGCAGGCGACAAACTATTGCAAGAAATGGCCAAACGCTTCCGGCAAACCCTTCGAGCCGTCGATGTTGTCGGACGTCCAAAAGAAAAAGAAGATACTGTCGGCCGTCTGGGAGGCGATGAATTCATCATCCTGATTGAGGAAGTAACCGATCTGGCCAACGTCACCGTCGTCGCCCAGAAGATACTCAGCACCGTCATGAAACCGATGGTTCTGCTTGGTGAAGAATGCCGCGTCACATCCAGCATCGGTATCAGCGTATTTCCCAGGGATGGAGAAGATGAGCAAACTCTGATGAAGAAAGCCGATATGGCCATGTACTTTGCCAAGGAAGAAGGAAAGAATAACTTCCAGTTTTATTCCCAGAACATTCAATCGCTTTCCTATGAACGATTCTCCATCGAGACAAACCTGCGGAAGGCGCTGGAGCGCAATGAACTGTATCTGGACTATCAAGCCAAGATGGATTTTAAATCCGGTTCAATCACGGGTGTGGAAGCCCTCCTACGCTGGAAGAGCCCCCAACTGGGTTCCATCACACCGACGCAATTTATTCCGGTCGCTGAAGAAACAGGAATGATCGTGCCCATCGGCCGGTGGGTCCTGAAAACCGCCTGCGCCCAGAATGTCGCCTGGCAGCGCCAAGGCCTGCCGCCTGTGCGCGTGGCGGTCAATTTATCGATTCGTCAACTCATGGATGAGAAAATAACTGAAGATGTCAAAAACGCGCTGGACGAGTCCGGCATGGCACCGAATCTTCTGGAACTGGAAATTACGGAGAGCATGATCATGTTCAAGCCTGCCCGCCTGATAGATGTGCTCACCAAAATAAAAAGCATGGGCGTGCGGCTTGCCCTTGACGATTTTGGCACCGGTTATTCTTCTCTATCCCAGATCAAACATCTCCCGATTGATACCCTCAAGGTGGACAGGTCATTCATTCGCAACCTGCCGCAGGATTCCGATGACAAAGCGATTATTGAAGCGATTATTGCCATGGGCAAGACGTTAAGTCTTAATGTTGTCGCCGAAGGTGTGGAAACGCCGGAGCAGGATAAATTCCTAAGGGAGAAAATCTGCGACGAAATGCAGGGGTTTTATTTCAGCAAGCCCATCGCGCCGGATCAGTTTGCCGATCTGTTGCGCAAACATAATGCGTCTTCCTGAAATAATTTTCCTCCGCCTGCCATTTTGGGTTCTCAATTTCAATCCCGACGCGGCATACTGTTGCTAAACTGGTTGATCATTATCCTCAGGAGCAACATTGATCATTTCTGACAAGAATGACTTGAAAATATTTTCGCTTTAACCGGATTCATACTTCTCCAGTTTCTTGCGCAGTGTTTTACGCGTAATGCCCAAACGGCGTGCCGCTTCACTCTTATTGCCGCCGCAGGTTTTCAGCACTTTCAGAATTCTTCGTTTTTCCATTTCCTCCAACGATAGATTCTCTGTATCCTCAGACGAACGGGTCAGGGCACCTGCCGGTTCATTATAAGACACCACCTGATCAACCATGGTAAAAATCAGTTCATCTTCACCGACCATCTCCGTCCTGGAAAGAACAACCGCTCTCTCCACGGCATTCATCAACTCACGCACATTGCCCGGCCAGGCATAACGCACGAGTTTCAGCATCGCCTGCGGCGTGAACCCCTTGATGGTTTTGGAATTCTTTTCAGCAAACGTCTTTAAAAAAATCTGCGCCATCAGAGGAATATCCTCGGAACGTTCCCTCAAAGGCGGGACGGCAAGCGTCACCACATTGAGGCGGTAAAATAAATCTTCACGAAAACGTCCTTCCCGTATTTCCATTTTTAAATCTTTGTTGGACGCGGCGATCACGCGGACATCGATTTTAACGACGTCATGTCCGCCCACACGCGTCAGCTCCCGTTCCTGCAACACGCGCAAAAGCTTGACCTGCATGGCCGGCGACATTTCGCTGACCTCATCAAGAAAAATGCTGCCGCCGTCGGCCTGAACGAACTTCCCTTCCCTTCTGCGATCCGCGCCGGTAAAAGCCCCCTTCTCATGGCCGAATAGCTCCGACTCCAGAAGCGTTTCGGTGAGTGCGGCACAGTTGATCTTCACAAACGGCGCGCTTTTACGGTTGCTGTTGAAATGAATCGCGTTGGCAATGATTTCCTTGCCCGTCCCGGATTCGCCGGTAATCAGCACCTTTGCCTGCGTGGCGGCCACCTGCTCAACAACTTCCAGCAGCCTGACCATCGCATCGCTCTGACCGATAATGCTTTGACGATCGAATTTTTCTCCCAGTCTCTCCTTCAGATACTCATTTTCCTGCTTTAGCCGGCTGTGTTCAGTCGCCCGCGCAATGGCCATTTGCAGCTCGTCGAAATCCAGCGGCTTGGTCAGATAATCGTAAGCACCTTTCTTTAAGGCCTGAACGGCCGTTTCCACCGACGCGTATGCCGTCATGATAATGACCGGAATGGACGGATTGATCTGCCTGATCTGTTCGAGTGCTTCAATGCCCGATACATTCATCATTCGGATGTCCATCAGAATCAAATCAAAAGACCGCTTACGGACTTCTTCCACCGCGACCGAACCGTCATCCGCTTCGGCAACATGATATCCCCAACCGCTCAAAAGTTTTTTCAGCATCACACGATGAGCCAGATCATCATCGGTAATTAAAATATCAAGTTTGTTTTTCATTCTTAATCCTCTTATTTGCAGACATGGCAAATCGTAAAATCACCTTCGTGCCGGTTCCCGTCTTGCTTTCGATTTGTAAAAATCCGCCGTGCGCTTCCATGATTTTCTGCACAACGGCCAATCCCAGGCCCGTTCCCGCAGGCTTGGACGTAAAATAGGGATCGTAAATCCGAGGCATATCCTTTGCGTCAATGCCCGTACCGGTATCCATAATCATCGCTTCCAGCACATCCTGATTTTGTGCCAGTTCCACGGATAAACGGCCGCCTTCCGGCATGGCCGCCAGAGCGTTCAGGAAAATATTCAAAAGCACCTGTTTGATTTTATCCGGATCAATCTTCACCTCCGGCAGATTCTCCGGCGCCCGCACATCAATCTGTACATTATTTTTCCGCGCCTCGTTTGCAATCAGCTTCACTGTTTGCTCCACTAATCCGGTCAGAGCGGTTTTTTCTTTTTTCAAGGTGAGCGGCCGGGCAAACTCGATAAGCTGGCTGATAACACGATTGAGCCGTTCGGTTTCCGCAATCATAATATCCGCCGTCTGTTCGTCATCGGCATTTCCGGATAACCGTTGTTTGAAATAGACGGCAAAACCCTTGATGGAACTGAGCGGGTTTCTGATTTCATGCGCCACGCCCGCTGCCAGCGATCCGATGGCGTTCAGATGACGGCTTCGCGCCACTTCCTTTTCCAGACCCCTGATGGCCGTCACATTGCGCGCCAGCAGAATTTTTCCTTCGGGCACATCTTCATCGGCAAAGGCTGCCGCAACGACTTCCCATGTCTGCTCACCGTTGTTTCCGGATTGCAGTAACACATCCTCGTTTATCAGGCCGGATTGTGTATTCACCTTCCTCAGCAACCGGATAAGCGCGTCCGGTAAAATCCGGCCGGCATCCTGTCCCAAAGCTTCGGGACAATCGCCGGCAAATAAACCACGAGCGTGTTCATTGCATGCAATAATGCGATTATTCTGATCCACTGCCAGCAGTCCGATAGGCATATGCTTTACCAGCGCGTCTGAAAATATTTTCATTCGCGAAAGCGACGCGCGCGTCAGCCGGTATGTCTGCAACAGAAACAGAGACACAAGGGCCAGAGCGCCGATCATAATCAGAATCACCGCCCTGACAAACGTCCGGTAAACATCTTCACGCGATGCCTTTTCTATTTTATTCATGTTAAACCCGACAAAAATGATCCGTGGACTCTGACGATCTGCCGTGGTCGTTTGACGCCACGGAAATAATCCGCGATAAACCTCAAACGTTCCGGCGCCTCCGGGATTGGCTGCCTGCCGCCAGCGAATCTCATTGCTACGGGCAATTTTCTTTGTATCCAGATCTTTTCCATACTGTTGACCCGGCATCGAAGGATCGCTGTCCGCCAGAATATTTCCTTCATTGTCCGCCACGATAATGTAATCAATGTCCGGTTGATCGGCGGTTTCCATCAGCAACTTCTGGAGATAAAAAACATCCTTTTGGTCATCCGCGCGGTTCCGCAACCCGGCTTCAAAAGAACGGATCAGCGTTGCTCCTTTTTCGATGAATAGCGTCTGCGCCTGCGTCTGGCTCTGCTGATACTGCATGAAAATCATCATGCCCAGAATCGCAATCAAAACAGCAATCGCAAGGACCGCCACCCAAATCGAAAAATACCAACGGACTTTTTTCTTTTTTTTCTGCATCCTTTTTCCTGTTCTGCAATTATTTGGATACCTATTACCCATCCGGGTAACCACATTGGATACCTATTATCCATCCCTTATTGACAAAAAGCAACCCCAAAATTAACGTTTTATTCATTTTCTTTAACTATTACAAAACCTTACATTAAATGGCACAGGCTTTGCTCTATATTTCGGTAACTGATCAGAAAATTAATACAAAAGGAGAATGATTATGAAAAAAATAAATTTAACATTGATGGCTGTCGTTATGGGCCTGCTTTTAACATCTCAGGCGTTTTCCTGGGGACCGGGTCCGGGTAAAAAAGGCGGACACTGCCGCGGCATCGCCATGGAACAATTGAACCTGACCGGCGATCAGAAGGCAAAACTGGAAACCCTGCAGACAGAACATCTCAAGGCAACAGAGCCGCTGCGGGAAAAGATTCGAAGCAAGTCCTTTGAACTTCGCCAGTTGTGGCTGAAAACCGATCCCGACAGGAACAAGGTCATCGCCAAGCAAAAAGAGGTACGGGCTTTGCGTGATCAACTGGAAGACAAAAGAACCACGTATCGTTTTGAAGTCAACACGTTATTGACCAAAGAGCAGAAAGAAAAATTGACGGCCTGCGGCTGGGGTAAAAAAGCCGGATTCGGTCCGCGTGGTGGTAAAAGAGACAGAAACTCCAGAGGTCCGGGAAATTGTCTCTATTTACCGTAATGAAACAGATGAGAAATTGAAGCGCAGAAAATATTGTTGACGCAACAATATTATTTAGAAAAGGAGAAAATAAAATGAAAAAGTTGGTTTGTAAAACGTTACTCTTAACTCTGGTTGTATTCATGCCGGTTTCGGCGATAGCCGATGTAAGGGTTCATTTCAACATTCCTTTGCCGCTGCCCATAGTGTTTCCGGCGCCGCCTCAACTGGTGGTCATACCGGACACGGACGTTTATGCCGTGGCCGACATTGGAGAGGACATCTTTTTCCATGCCGGCTGGTGGTGGCGCCCGTGGAATAATCACTGGTACCGTTCACGCCATCATGACAGAGGGTGGGCTTATTATCCCCATGCTCCGTCATTCCACAGAAACATTCCTGCGGATTGGAGACATAATTACAGAAGTCACACGTGGCAGGGAAACCGGTGGGAACCTCAGCGGAGCTCTCATCAAGATATTCAGCGCAACTGGAGTACCTGGCAAAAAGACAGGCACTGGGAAAAACAGAAATACGGCGTTTATAAATCTGTACACAAAACCGTTGTCCGGAGCAAGGTGAAGAACCAGAAGAATACCGGATATTACTCGAAACACGACAGAAGGCCACGCGAAGGAAGAGCCAGATAGCAAACACAGGCCAGCTCAAATTGGGATAAAGGCCACGGTTTCGGGCAACGCGGTGCTATGAGAAACCATGGTAAATTCGGCCAGGGTCATAGCGCCGGCATGGGGCCCGGTTTGGGAATGGGTATGTGTCAATAAGCCAAAGTCCCCATCCCTCCTTTCAAAAAGGGAGCGCAACCGCGCTCCCTTTTTTCGCGAGTCCCATATCTTGAAAATGCATTATCACGCCGCAATCCAAGGGTATCGAAAAATCAAGGTTCTTTAAAACGATAGCCTTCGTAACACTTGCTCTGATCCATTACTCAATATTATTCCTCTCTATACCAGCACACGGGCAATGGAAGGGATGGTTTGTTTTCCGCATTATCGGCATCTAAAGGATGCGGAAATGTTTTGGCAAAAGATGAATTGCTTATCCGATCATTGCGCAGAAAAGTAAATTCCATGACGGAAGGAATCTCCAGACCCTTAAATTCTATCACATCAGAAAAATTATTCGGATGATTGTGTACACACGTATGCGTTTGCAAAAGTTTTTCAAACACCTGCGATGCAATCTTAAAAAATGGTTTACAGCAAAGTCTGTCTAAAGAATGAAACTCAATGACAATAATTCTGAAACGTTTCAGCAGATCTTCAGAAGCGGCCAATAAAACTTCATATTCAGACCCTTCTATATCCATTTGCAGCAATAAATCACCTCGGAAATCAGGCATTGATGATTTTACCCAATCATCAAGCGTTGTAAAATTATTATCGGTGACCATGCCGACATATTTTTTTAAAAAAACAAACAGCTCGTGATACGATTTTGCACTATCTACAGAACCATCCGCCAGAAAAACCTTCATCCCTCTGTCCGCACAATCCTTCTCAAATGTTGAAGAAAAACCGACACCGGGCGAAAAACATGCTTCAATCCCTGTCAGATCATCAGGCACAAGATATCCCCCGTCGCCTATCAGTCCCAAACGGATCAATTCTTTATCGCAGGATACAGGATGCAATTTGCTGATTAAGGATTGCAATTCGTCTTTGGTTGTCGAACCGCCGGACTGAAGATCCAATGCAGCAAATAGGCTAAGCACAGGTTCATTTATAAATATTTTCATAGTCGATTCTCAAATTTTATTTCAACTTTTCATTCGGCTTTACCGATTAAAATCTTGCCTAAAATACTAACGAATCATAATTTTTATAGCAAGATGTATTCTCCGAAACAGTGAATTCGTTCGATGAGTGCACTTCATAATCGTCAATATAAATTAAATTTTCTACGCTTTCATATATTATGGCAATATTTTCTTGACACGCAGGTTTGCGACTTTTATACTTCAAAATGAAAAAAATCAATCACAGGTATGAACCCCAGGGCAAGCCCTAGACCCTAATTTCGCACCGAGCTGCGGGGTATTATACTCATGCATAGGCAGGATAGTTCGATCTGCAAGTTTCAGCGCACTGTGTTTCTGAAACTTGGATCTCACTACCCTCTGCTGCGCAGGATTGTTCAACTTACCCATTCCGCTACGCTGCGCTTTCTGAATGGGAGTTTCACAATAATTTCAAACGTTAGTCATATTCTTAAGAGGCACTCAAAATGCAAGATTCCATCTACCCCGCTCTTCAGCTGACAGATGCCTGCAATAAACGATGCCGTGTTTGCCTGCGTGTTCCCGGCGAACAAAGTCACCATCTTGATCGGGACACCTTTTCCCATTACCTGGAAGACATTGACCGCGTTTCCCGCGTATATCCCCTCGGGTTTCAGTTTGTCACAGGAGGAGAACCCACCATCTGGAAAGACAACGGCATGGATATGGTTGATGTCTTGTCCGCCTTGTCTAAAAACGGCAAAATCAGAAGCATCACTGTGCCAACCAATGGAAAACTTTTAGAAAGAAAGGATTTTGCCGAAGCATTTCTGGAAAGACTCTCCCTAAGCGTCAGTCAAACCATAATAATCGGCCTGAGCATCGCCGAATATCAGAAAAACCTGATCGATGGAAACTGCAAGGCTCTGGATCATCTTATTGCCCAGACGGCCAAGCCGGGAAACAAAATTTTCCCTGTGACCCTGGTCACCCTGTCCAAAAAAGATGACACGGATAAGATTCTCAAACAGAACTATCCTGACGTTATCCAGAGAGTCACTCCCCTGGCCCCGCTGGGAGCCGGTGAAAACGAACTAGAGAATTGCCCCTCCCTGTCTCTTGCAGGCAGCGACAAGACTGATCTCGGCGCTTTTTCCCCTTATTTTATGAACGATGTCACCAGCCGTCTTAAGATCAGTGAAAACAATTTTGCTGCAATGCCGAACCGGGAAATCATGAACCGTCTTTCGCTGTTTGCCCATTGCGGCCGCAGTCCGTTCATTGACAAAACCTGGCATTACTGCCTGCCTTTCCGTGAAAACCCGGATTTTGATCTGGCTCCGGTTGGAAAGATGAAAGAAAATACACTCGAAGAATTCCTGTCCGAAATGCCGTTTCTCCAGCGTATCCGGAAAATGGGCATTCTTGATGCCGTGGAATCTTACAGAGACCGGCTGTCCGACGGCACCAGGAAAAAACTTGACCACCTTTTCAGCCCCGATCACAAGATCTCCGTGGCATACAGAGGCTGCATGATTTGCAAAGAACTTGCAACCCTCGGCATTTGGCAGGAACTGATGGACGTCGCGGAATGATAAGCGCCTTTAATATTTCACAAGCATAGCGCATAGAAGTTCTTTATAATTAAAGCCATGTTAGCAGCAAATAGAAAAGTCCTATTTTGTAGCACATGATATGTCCGCTTTTT
>CAYZRT010000028.1:0-8151 GCA_964480875.1 uncultured Smithella sp.
TATGCTGCTGATTATTACAAGATGGTTGGTCATTACCGTAGCAATTCTGCTGGCTTCCTACTTTGTGCCCGGCATCCACGTCGATAAACTTTCAACGGCGGTAATCGCCGCGTGTGTGTTGGGATTGATCAATGTTTTTATCAGGCCTGTTGTCGTTTTGCTGACCCTGCCCCTGAGCATCCTGACGCTGGGGTTATTTTATTTTTTTATCAACGCTTTTCTGCTGAAACTGGCCGCCTATTTTGTTTCGGGTTTTGAAGTTTCCGGTTTTTTCGCGGCTTTTTTCGGTTCGCTGATCATCAGTCTGGTCAGCTGGCTGGCCAACTCTTTTATCGCCACGCATAAAGTTGTCAGAACGGATGATCCCGATTATATTGATTTGAGAAAAGGGGACGACGGCAAATGGCGGTAGGAGCGACCCTTGAATTGACCCCGGCGATGAAACAGTATGTAAAAATCAAGGAAAAACATCCCGATTGCATTCTGCTGTACCGGATGGGTGATTTTTACGAGATGTTTTTTGAGGACGCGGTAACCGCCGCGCCCGTTCTGGAAATAACGCTTACCTCGCGTAACAAGGGAAAGGAAGACAGCGTACCGCTTTGCGGGTTTCCCTATCATGCCGCCTCTGCCTACATTACCAAACTGGTGGAAAAAGGTTTCAAGGTCGCGATCTGTGAACAGGTTGAAGACCCGAAAAAAGCCAAAGGCATCGTTAAAAGAGAAGTTATCCGCGTGATCACTCCCGGCCTTGTTGTTGATGAAGAAAATCTGGCGTCCGGCGAAAATAATTATCTGGCCTGTCTCTGTACCGGCAAGAATACGCTGGGCCTGGCTTTCCTGGATATTTCCACCGGGGAATTTCAAGTCAGTGAATTTCCCGACAGAGATTTTTTCTTTGTGGCCATTGCCGGACTGGATTTCAAGGAATTACTCCTGCCTCGGGATTTTCCCGATAAGATACTGCTGAAGATTCTGGAAGGGCAAATGCCTTCGCTTCAGATTAATTATCCGGAAGAGGATTGTTTTCAGTCCGCTTTTACGGAAGATATTATCAATCAGAATTTTTCACCTGACGTATTGATGATCTCCAGAATCAGGGAGTATCCGGCCGTGATGAAGGCATCCGGCGCGATTTTAAATTATGTTTATCAGACGCAGAAAATAAATCCCCGGCATATCCGGGACATCAAATGGTACTCCACGGAAAATTATCTTCTGCTGGATGAAACCGCCCGCCGCAATCTGGAAATATTCGCAACGATTCAGGGAAACGCCAAAGCCGGTTCGCTTTTTTCTCTTTTTCATGAAACGCTGACACCGATGGGGACACGCCGCCTGCGATGGTGGATGAATTATCCGCTGGTGGACGTGGAAAGCATCAAAACACGGCTGGCCGCGGTTGCCGAACTGAAAGACGATCACATCCTGCGGACGAATCTGCGTAAAATTCTGTCGCGTATTTACGATCTGGAAAGACTGGCCGGACGTGTATCCCTCCGGGTGGCCAATCCACGGGATCTGGTGGCGTTAAAAATCTCTTTGATGGCGCTACCGGAACTCAAGGCAATCCTCGCGGATTGCACGTCTCCGGCGATTTCCGCAATCCGTTTGCGATTCCAGGACATGTCTGCCGTTGTTGAGTTGATTGCACGGGCGATCGTTGATAATCCGCCGCAGAAAATTCAGGACGGCGGTTTTATTGCCATCGGTTACAATGAAGAACTGGATAAGCTGCGTTTCATCAGCAGAGACGGGAAGCAGTGGATAGCGTCCCTGGAAGCGGAAGAGAGGAAAAAAACAGGCATCAATTCTCTGAAAATCGGTTTTAACAGCGTTTTCGGCTACTATATCGAGGTGACTAAAGCCAATGCCTCTCTGGTTCCCGATTCCTACATCAGAAAACAGACGCTGGTGAATGCCGAGCGTTACATCAATCAAGAACTGAAGGAATTTGAACAGACGGTTTTGAACGCGGAAGAAAAAATCAGGGAAAAAGAACAGGAACTTTTCCTTTCACTGCGTGACAGCCTTGATCAGTATATTATGGATATTCAGAACAATTCATTGCTCATTGCGGAACTCGATGCGCTGGCCGCACTGGCCGAGGTTGCCGAAAAATATCATTACGTTTGTCCGGAAATCAATGATGATGACATTATCGAGATAAAAGACGGTCGACATCCTGTTGTGGAGGCAGCGCTGGTTAAAGAAGGTTTCGTGCCGAATGACTGTCTGATGGATTTGCAGGAAAATAAACTGCTCGTTATCACCGGTCCGAATATGGCGGGTAAATCCACTTACATCAGGCAGGTGGCTTTGATTGTTCTGCTGGCGCAAATGGGAAGTTTTGTACCGGCATCAAGGGCGAAAATAGGTGTGGTCGATAAAATCTTCACCCGTATCGGCGCATCCGACAGTTTGATCAGGGGGCAGAGCACGTTCATGGTGGAAATGACCGAAACCGCGGAGATTCTTAAAAACGCGACATCCCGCTCGCTGGTGGTTATTGATGAAGTGGGGCGGGGCACGTCCACTTTCGACGGCTTGAGCATTGCCTGGGCTGTGGCGGAATATATTCATGATTTTCAGGGGCGGGGTGTCCGCGCGCTTTTTGCCACCCATTACCATCAGTTGACGGATCTGGCGGTCACAAAAAACGGAGCGAAAAATTATAATATCGCAGTAAAGGAATGGGGAGAAAAAATAATCTTTCTGCGCAAAATTATGGAGGGCGGCACCAGCCGCAGTTATGGAATTGAAGTGGCGCGTATTGCCGGTGTGCCGCGTGAGGTCATTACTCGTTCCAAAGAAATACTGCGCAACCTGGAAAAAGGAGAATTTGATGAGGTCGGTATGCCCCGCATTGTCCGGGGAACACGAGAAGGCAAAAACGCAAGTCCACAAATGAATCTTTTTACCAGAAAAGAAAGCGCGATTGCCCTCGAAAACAAAGAAAAAGAAATTATTTCCGAATTAAAAAATATCGACATTCAATCCATGTCTCCGCTGGAAGCGCTCAACAGGTTAAGCGAATTGAAAGACAAAATTCCTGATTAAATTAATTCAATAAATATGGATTAAGCGCCGTTTTTCAGTTTTGCGGCCAGATAGATGGAAAATGTTGTTCCGGAATTGACAACGGATTCGACTGAAATTAATCCGTTATGATTTTTGATGATGGAATCGCAGATGGCCAGTCCCAGGCCAATGCCGCCGTGTTCTTTTGTCTTTTTGGTTGTAAAATAGGGATCAAATATCTTAGAGAGATTTTCTCTCGGAATACCCATCCCGTGATCTCTGATGATAATTCGTACGTAATTGCCTTGCTCCAGAGATCTGATACTTGTTCCGATAGTTGTATTTTCGGCAATCAGTTCCACAATACCACCATTGAGCATTGCTTCTTTGGCATTAATCAAAATATTCTCCGTCACTTGTTTTATCTGTGCGGCGTCAACTTCACACGGCCAAAGGTCTTCAGCGATGGAGGTGTTACAGGTAATTTTGGAATCTTTGAACACTTTTTCAACGGCTTCCCGTAAAACAGGTCCCAGATTTTCAATTTTACGAACAGGATATCCGCCCTGGGCAAAAGTAATCAGACGGTGAGCCAACGCCTTGGCCTGAAGACCGGCGCGTTCCGCAACCGCTAAACCATCCTCGAGTATTTTATCTTCTTCGCTCGCGGATATTTTAGCCAGAAAAACATTACGTAAAATAGCGGTGAGGAGACCGTCAAAATCTTTGGCAACACCGTCGGCAAAAGTGCCCAGTGATTCCAGTTTTGTTCTTTGAAGAAGTTCGTCCTGCGCCACTCTCTGTTCTGTGATGTCTTCCAGCGTTTCCATGGCTCCGATCAGGAGTCCACCGGAATCTCGTAATGCTGCTGCTGTGATGCGAAACCACTTCCCTCTGTCTCCCATATCTGGGAAAAATTGCGTTACTTCGTAAGCGCCTTCCAGAAGTTTTGATTTGCTCCATCGGTTGGAATAAAACTTCTCCAATTCGCCGGTCCTGTCGTCAATAATCAGATCGGCAAGGCAGGGTCGCTCATTTTTATAAAAGGCTCGCCAATGTTGGTTTGTTCCGAGTATTTCGCTGGGTTTGATACTGCTTAACGCCTGTAAAGCTCTGTTCCAGTACATTACTTTATGCTCTCTGGAGATGACGAAATTGGGAATGGGAGAGCCATGGATAATGCTGAGTAATTTTTGTTCATCGCGTCGTCCGCGCCAGATAGCGTAAATAACGCTGAAAATTATTGTCAAAGCCAGAACAAAAATGAAAATGAAAATATAATACTTGTTCATAGATCCTATCACATACCTAACAAAATCACGACTACAGTTTTAGTAATATCATTTTGATTAAACGTTAACCGCCAGCCAGTCTCCTATTTCGCTTGTGCTCATCCCCATTTTTCCTGCATCAAGGCTCTTGAGTTTTTTGCTCTCCAGTAGTTTTATAACTGCGTTTTCCACTCTTTGAGCGGCCTTGTCTTCTCCCAAAGTCTCCAGCATCATGCCGCAGGCACAAATAGCGGCCAGAGGATTGATGACATTCTTCCCGGTGTATTTCGGAGCGGAACCGCCGATCGGTTCGAACATGGACACGCCTTCGGGATTAATGTTTCCTCCCGCCGCAATACCCATGCCGCCCTGCACCATCGCGCCCAGATCGGTAATGATATCGCCGAACATGTTGTCAGTTACAATGACGTCGAACCATTCGGGATTTTTTACCATCCACATGCAGGTTGCGTCAACATTGACGTAGTCCGTTTTTATTTTGGGATATTCCTTCGCCAGTTCATTGAACGTTCTCTCCCACAGATCAAAGGCGTAGGTTAAGACGTTGGTTTTTCCGCAGAGGGTTAACTTATTTGCCTTGTTTCTTTTTGCGGTGTATTGATAAGCGTAACGCAGGCAGCGTTCCACGCCTTTTCGGGTATTAATGGATTCCTGAATAGCCACTTCGTCGGGAGTGCCTTTTTTTAGAAATCCGCCACCGCCTGTGTAGAGACCTTCCGTATTTTCACGCACAACGACAAAATCGATGTCTTTCGGTTTCTTGTCTTTGAGAGGGCAGGGAACGTTTGGATAAAGCTTTACCGGTCTCAGGTTGATATACTGGTCCAACTCAAAACGCATTCGCAGAAGAATTCCTTTTTCCAATATACCCGGTTTGACATCCGGATGACCGATGGCGCCCAGATAAATCGCATCGAATTTTTTAAATTCTTCCAGAACCGAATCGGGAAGAATTTCCCCGGTTTTTTTATAGCGTTCTCCCCCCAAGTCATAGTGGACAAGTTCATATGTTATTGATTCAGATTCGGCCACAGCCTTAAGAACTTTAAGACCCTCGGCGACGACTTCCGGGCCTGTTCCGTCGCCGGGGACTACAGCGATTTTATATATTTTTGATCGACTCACCATAACCTCCTGTAAATTCGACTGATCATGGAAAATATTATTTCCAAATAGAAGAATTTCTTAGCGCAATGAACTTCTTAAGTCAATGTCAAAAGAAAGTCTCATGGAAAATGTTCATGTTTAATCTCATAAAAAGAACAAACAGATTTTATTGGAGTTTAATTTATATTAGCTAATAATATCATGATCTTATATGAGAGAAGCAGAAAAATCTTTTAAGAGTATTACCTTAAATATTTGCAAGTAAGCCCAAAGAATGTTAGTTAATAAAGAGTAATGAAAAAAATATTTCAAATTCCTGTATAGGCACGAAATATTTTAGTTGCGGAGGTGATTATGGGAGAAGGAATCGGTGATTACACAAAGAACATCGTTGATTTAAGACGTCATATGTGGATGGCGGGCGTGGAAGTGGAATTGAGGCGCCTTATTTGGCAGATTGCGGTTGTCGGTAAATACATTTCCGCCAAAATTCATGAGTCCAACAGAAAACTTGCCGGTCTGAAAAATATTTACGGTGAAGAACAGATGGCGCTGGATAGAGCTTCCGATGAGATACTGAAAAGTCAGCTCGCGTTTTCCGGTTTTGTACGCGAGTACGCTTCCGAAGAGTTGGATGATATCATTAAAATCGGTACCGGCAACGAAAAATACATTGTTACTGCTGATCCGCTCGATGGCTCATCCCTTGTTGATACCAACCTGGCTATCGGTACGATTATCGGTATTCATAAAGATTCCGTGATGGATTGCGGCCGGAATAGCATGGTGGCGGCGCTGTATATTACCTACGGCCCTTTGATTACCATGATTTATTCGGCAGGGAAGGGCGCGCATGAATTTGTTCTCAATCGCGAAGGCGAATATGTTTTATCCGAGGAAAATATAAAGCTGAAGGAAAAGGGTTCGATTTTTTCACCAGGCGGTTTGCGCAAAGACTGGAATCCGGAGCATCTCAAATTTGTCGAAAAGCTGGAAAGCGATGGTTACAAATTACGTTACAGCGGCGGATTTGTTCCCGACATTAATCAGGTTCTGATTAAAAAGGGCGGCCTCTTCACTTATCCCGCATTGAAAAAATCACCCAAAGGCAAGCTACGGCTTCTTTTTGAGTTGCAGCCCATGGCTTTTATTATGGAGCAGGCCGGGGGAATGGCGACTGACGGCAAGCAGGATATCCTCGCAGTAAAAGTGGAAACAATCAATCAGCTTGCGCCGATTTATATTGGTAGTGCTTACGAGGTGCAACTGGCCAAACAAATGTTAGCCCAGTAAGCTTTTAAAAATTAAAATATGAATTTTTAAAAGCTTACCGGGTCTTATACCAATGCTAATTGGTGTTATCATAATTAAAGGAGTGGTTATGATTTACAAAGATAAAAATGAATTGCAGCAGAAATGTTCAAAAATTATCAAAATAGACGGCAATGATGTTGTTATTGAAAATGAAGAGGTATTCAAAAATGTACTGATTGATGACTTAATTCAAACTGCGGTTTTTTGTTCCGATCAGGCAACGATGGAGTCCGCCCGTTGGCTGATTCGTCGCGCGGGGGCGGCTTTGGGAATACTATCCTCTTCTATTCAAGCTCTTTACGAGGCGATGGGACGGGAAGAAATAAAAGGATTTACCGTTCCGGCGATCAACATCCGCGGGATAACGTACGACACGGCTCAGGCCGTTTTCCGGGCGGTCAACAAAGGCAAGGTTGGCCCCGTTATCTTCGAAATCGCCCGTTCCGAGATTGATTATACAAAACAACGACCGGTTGAATATGCCTGCGCGGTGATTGCTGCTGCAATTAAAACCGGATTTAACAGCCCTGTTTTCCTACAGGGAGATCATTTTCAGATCAACGCCAAGAAATTCACAGCGGATACTGCGAAAGAGACGCAGGCGGTGAAAAACCTGATTTGGGAGGCAATCGAAGCAGGATTTTATAATATTGATATCGACACATCCACGCTGGTGGATTTATCCAAAACCACGATTAGCGAACAGCAGAACACAAACTACAGCCTTGCGGCTGAGCTGACCACCATGATACGAGACCTGGAACCGGAGGGAATCACCATATCGGTAGGTGGCGAGATCGGCGAAGTCGGCGGGAAAAACAGTACCGTGGAAGAGCTTGAGGCATACATGGACGGATATCTGGAAGAACTTAAGAAACGCGGCGAATCGCTCAAGGGCATCAGTAAAATCAGCGTGCAGACCGGCACAACGCACGGCGGGGTTCCGCTGGCGGACGGTACGGTCGCCAAGGTTAAGATTGATTTTGATGTTTTGGAAAAATTATCAGCGTTGTCCCGTTCCAAATACGGCCTCGCCGGAGCAGTTCAGCATGGCGCCTCTACGCTTCCCAACGAAGCCTTTGACAGATTTCCGGCTGTGGCGACGGCGGAAATTCATCTGGCCACCGGTTTTCAGAACATTATTTACGACAGCGCTCAGTTTCCAAAGGATTTAAAAGAAAAAATCTACGAACATTTGAAAACCGAGTTCAAATCCGAATGGAAGGAAAAGGATACCGAAGAGCAGTTTATCTATAAGACCCGCAAAAAAGGATTCGGACCTTTCAAACAGGACATGTGGAACCTGCCGGCTGATATACGCGAGAAAATCGGCGTGGAACTGGAAAGGCAGTTTTCTTTTCTGTTTGATAAACTGAAAATGAACAATACGCAGGATCTGGTAAAAAAATATATTAAG
>CAYZRT010000028.1:8251-26985 GCA_964480875.1 uncultured Smithella sp.
AAATGAAAGCGGCAATCTTAGAGAAAATAACGCGTTTAGAAGAAAACAGAAACCCACTAAAAATAACCGAAGCGCCTGACCCCGCCATAAATGACGGAGAAATTCTGATCAAGGTATCGGCCTGCGGCGTTTGTCATACCGAGCTCGATGAGATTGAAGGCAGAACGCCCCCGTCGACTCTGCCTGTTATTCCGGGACACCAGGTCGTTGGCGTCGTTGTCGAACGCGGGAGACTGGCCAATAAGTTTAAGGTTGGCGATAGGGTCGGTATCGGTTGGATAAATTCCGCCTGCGGTGTTTGTCCTGCTTGTCTTTCCGGAAATGAAAATCTTTGCCCTGATTTCAAAGCAACCGGCAGAGATGTTCACGGCGGTTACGCGCAGTATTTGGCAGTATCTGAAAACTTTTCTTTCAAAATTCCCGAAGAATTTTCCGATGGTCAGGCGGCGCCTCTTTTATGCGCCGGAGCCATCGGTTACCGCTCTTTACGCCTGACCAATCTGGTGGATGGACAACGTTTAGGGCTCACCGGATTTGGCGCATCCGCTCACCTGGTTTTGAAAATGGTTCGCCACAGGTATCCCCGCACGGAAATATTTGTTTTTGCGCGCAGTGAAAAAGAGCAAAGGTTCGCTCTGGAGCTCGGAGCCGCTTGGGCGGGAGATACAAGTGCGGAATCTCCCAAAAAACTTCATGCCATGATTGATACAACCCCTGTGTGGAAACCGGTTGTGGAAGCTTTAAACAATCTGGAACCTGCGGGACGACTGGTTATTAACGCGATTCGCAAGGAAGAGGTCGACAAGGAATATCTTTTACAATTGGATTTCCCACGTCATCTCTGGATGGAAAAAGAAATAAAAAGCGTGGCCAATGTTGCCCGCGGCGATATCGAAGACTTTCTGAATCTGGCTGCTCAAATGTCGATCATACCGGAAGTGGAAGAATACGCGCTGAACGAAGCCAATCGCGCCCTTATGGAGCTCAAGGAAGGAAAAATCCGCGGAGCCAAGGTCTTAAGAATGGGTTGATTTTTTGAAAAAAATCTGAGAAATTATTGAATATAAAATTATTTTTA
Organism: uncultured Smithella sp.; assembly: GCA_964480875.1. Classification (GTDB taxonomy): domain Bacteria; phylum Desulfobacterota; class Syntrophia; order Syntrophales; family Smithellaceae; genus Smithella. The sequence continues at coordinate 9,330 of CAYZRT010000028.1, forward strand.
TTTAGTGTCATAAAAACAAAAAATATAACAAATTTGATTTTCAAGATAATTTTTTAATTTATCAAATAGTGGGGGCTTTCATGAAAATAGCCACTGTCGATGAAATGCGATTCATGGATCGCTATGCCATTGATAAATTGGGTATTGCCGAAGAAATCCTGATGGAAAACGCCGGACTGGCTTCTCTGCAGATTATCAAAGAGAAGATCGGCATGGTGAATAAAAAATTCATAATTTTTTGCGGTTCCGGCAATAACGGTGGCGATGGTCTCGTTGTCGCGAGGTTAATTCATGCAAACGGCGGTATTGTAAAAGTATTTTTGTTAAGCGATAGCGCAAAATTTAAGGGCGCGGCAAAAACAAATTTTGAAATCGTCAGACGATTGCCGGTGGAAATGGTACGGCTGCAAAATGCGGCGATGTCCAAAAAAGATTTAACTCATAGTGATGCAGTCATTGATGCTATTTTGGGCACCGGTCTTGATCGTCCGGTTGCGGGACTGGCTGCAGAAGTCATAATTCTCATCAATAAAAGTAGAAAGAAAGTTTTATCTCTCGATATTCCTTCCGGTGTCAATGGTGATACGGGGGAAGTCATGGGCACTGCCGTCAGAGCTGATTATACCGTTGCCTTCGGTTTGCCCAAAATTGGCAATATGCTTTATCCAGGTTATGAACTGGGCGGAGAATTATTTGTCAGCCATATTTCGTTTCCACCTTTTCTTTATAATAAAAATGAACTTTTGGTTGAGACAAATGATTCTGTCGCCTTGCCTCGTCGTCCCGCCGAGGCCTACAAAGGCGCTATGGGAGATGTTCTTTTTATCGCGGGCGCGGCAAATTACTATGGAGCCCCGTATCTGGCGGCCATGTCCTTTCTAAAATCAGGAGGCGGTTATTCCAGACTTGCCGCCCCGGAGTCAGTCGTGCCTGTGATTGCGAAGCGTGGTCGGGAAATCGTCTATTTGCCCCAGTTGGAAACGGATGCGGGAAGTATATCATTAAAAAATAAAAAAGCCTTGCTGGAGGCGTCCGCTAAAGTGGATATGGTGGTTATCGGCCCAGGTCTTTCTCTGCATGAAGAAACAGTCAGGTTTGTCCGGGAAATGGCCGTAGCAGTTAAAAAACCATTGCTTATCGACGGTGATGGTCTGACAGCGGTAGCGGAAAATCCCGAAATGTTGCGGGGAAGAAAAGCGGCGACGATCCTGACGCCTCATATAGGTGAAATGTCTAGACTCACAGGAAAAACGGCAGCGGAGATCAGCTCAAATAAAATCCGGCTATTGAGAGAGACAGCAGCCAGACTTAAGTCCACGATTGTTTTAAAAGGTGCGCATTCGCTCGTCGGTACGGGGGGCGGGAAAATCTACATTAATTTAAGCGGCAACGCGGGCATGGCCACGGCAGGTTCCGGAGATGTTCTTACCGGCTGTATCGCGGCCATGTACGGCATGGGATTAGAGTCTGATGAAGCCGCGCGCAAAGGCGTTTTTCTTCATGGTTATGCCGGGGATTTGGCGGCAAATAAAAAAGGCGCCGACGGAATGACGGCAAAAGATATTATGGATTTTTTACCGCTTGCTCTTAAACATGACCGTAGCGGGACGATTGAATATCGTTATTTTAATCCGCTTCATATATGATTTGCATCGGTAAAACATTTGAAGGCATTGATCCCCTATGATATTAAAAAATCATAACATGGAACTTCATCCCCTGACGCTGAAATTCGCCGGTGAGTCGGCATATCTTGAAGGGCCATTTTTAAAAGATTATTACAGGTCATCCATTGCTCACATTCGAACGATGATGGTTTTAGGAGGCATTCTTTATGCCGCTTTCGGTGTTCTGGATGCCCTGCTAATGCCGGAGCAGATGTTTACCATATGGATCATTCGTTTATTCGTTATTGGCCCCGGTCTTGTTGGGGTGCTGCTGATATCTTTTTCCAAGTTATTCGAAAAATATTTACAGTTCGTGCTGGCGTTTGCATATATTCTGGCCGGAGGCGGTATTATTTCCATGATTGTCCTTGCCCCGCCGCCGGTGAGTTATTCTTATTACGCGGGTTTGATGCTCACGTTTATGTGGGGTTATACGCTTATTCGTCTCTTTTTTACCTGGGCTTCTTTGGCCGGCTGGCTGCAGGTAATATTTTACGAAATTGCGTCTATCTGGATTAATCCAACACCTTTTGATATTTTTATCGGAAACAACTTCTTCTTCATCAGCGCGAATCTTGTTGGGATGATGGCCTGTTATTCGATAGAGTTCTATGCCCGACGTGATTTCTTTATGAAACAACAATTGGAAAATGAAAGAGAAAAGGTCAGCAGAATAAATGAGGAATTAGAAGAACGGGTCAGAAAGCGTACGGAGGACTATCAAATTGTTAATACGGCGCTTTTACAGGAAGTTGCCAATCATGAACAGGCAAAAGAAAAACTTCAAAAAGTTCTTGAGACCCTTAAAAAATCAGTTGAAGTTACTATCCAGGTCATGGTTTCAGCAATAGAAGCGCGGGATCCCTACACGGCCGGGCACCAGATCAGAGTGGCCAATCTCGCCTGTGCCATTGCCGAAGAAATGGGTCTGCCTCAGGAGAAAATTGATGGCATTCGCATGGCGGGGTCTATTCATGACATCGGTAAATTATCCATCCCCGCGGAGATTCTGACGAAGCCGACCAAATTGACCAATCTCGAATACTCTTTAATTAAAGAACACTCCGGTAGCGGACATGAAATGCTCAAGGATGTGGAATCCCAATGGCCGCTGGCGGAAATTGTTTTTCAGCATCATGAACGTATGAATGGTTCCGGATATCCAAGGCAACTGAAGGGAGATGAAATTCTTCAGGAAGCACGGATTCTTGCAGTTTCCGATGTTGTAGAATCAATGGCTTCCCACCGTCCGTACCGTCCTTCGTTGGGGCTTGAAGCCGCTTTGGATGAGATTGAGAAGAACAAAGGTGTTCTCTATGACACCGCCGTCGTTGATGCCTGTCTTAGATTATTCCGTGAAAAGAATTATTATCTTACTTCTTGATGGCATCTCTTATCCTATTATGCCGAATATTCGATGATGTATCATCCCGTGACAATACATTCAGGGGATTGGAGTTGTCTTAGATATTTCGCGCCAGAATATATTCTGCCACAGTAAATAATTGATCTTTTTCAGGGCAGTCGTCAAATAGGCTCAGCTGAGCTTTTGCCTGATTGATGTATCCGGCAGCTAACTCGAGAGAAGAATCATTTGCCTTATGTTTTTTAATTAATTTAATAATTTCCCTTGCCGACTTCTGTGAGCCTTTCTTGAGGCTTATTATTTCCATGATTTTATTTTTTTCTTCCGCGGTACTCCTGGTGATGGCGAAAATCAACGGCAGAGTTATTTTGCCTTCCTCCAGATCCTTGCCGAGCGACTTGCCGAAATCCTTTCCTTTGGCCGTGTAGTCGAGAATATCGTCCGTGATCTGAAAAGCCATGCCTGCTTTGAGTCCGAATTGGGAAAGCGCTTCAATTTTTTCTTTCGGCGCGCCGCCTAGAATGGCCCCGGTGGCACAGGAGGCAGCGATCAGAACGGCCGTTTTCTTTTCAATGATGCTCAAATACTCATCTTCTGTCATATTAACATCGCCGCATTTGGTAAGCTGAAAAACCTCGCCCTCTGACATGATGTTTCCCATTTGTGAAACAAGACCGAAAATATCATTGTTGCCGATTGCACTCATCAGCATGAAGGCTTTGAAGCACAGAAAGTCACCCACGAGAATGCTGACCGAATTCCCAAAAATTTTATTGGCGGAATCTTTGCCGCGCCTGATTAAAGCCTGATCAATGACGTCATCGTGCAGCAGTGTGGCCGTGTGAATATATTCCATGACCGCCGCCATCGGAAACCGGTCATTTCCGTGATAGCCGCACAGACGCGCGCAGATCAAGAGCAGCAAGGGGCGGAATCTTTTCCCCCCGCTGTCGATCAGATGATGCGCGATTTCCGGAATCAGTTTGATTTCAGAAATCACATTATCATTGATGCACTTTTCGACCTGTTGCAGGTCATCTTTGTATGTTGAAAAAAGCATCCTGAATTTGCATATCAATTTTCGCTTAACTTCGTTTGTCATTATCCGACTCACAGACCGGCGAATGCCGGTGGACCGGATAATCCAGTATTTAGCATTGTATTCTCACCACGGATCAACAAAAGAGTGACACGGCTCTTTGGATTTACCGGCGGGCACGGATTTCATTCCCTGCATAATCCACTTACGCGTGTCAGCCGGATCGATCACCGAATCAATTTCCAGATAAGACGCAATATTAATTGCCTTCCCCCGTTTATATAACTCACCAACCAGTTGTTCGTAAAATTTTTCCCGTTCCTTTGAATCTTCAATGGCAGCCAACTCTTTTTTGAAACCGGCCTTGATGGCGCCTTCGATTCCCATGGCGCCGAACTCTCCCGTCGGCCAGGAAGCCGTGAAGAAGGGTTCTCGAAAACCGCCTTTGGACATGGACATAACGCCCAGACCATACCCGCGGCGCAGCACAACCGTGAAATAAGGTACCGTCAGATGCGATCCGATGACAAACATCCGGCAAACATGGCGTACCTGCGCGCGTTTTTCAACTTCCGGCCCCACCATAAAACCGGGCGTGTCGCATAAAGATAGTATCGGCAGACCATGAGCCTGGCAGATCTGCATGAGACGCGCCGCCTTGTCCGCACCTTCGGCTTCGATGGCTCCCGCCATATGCATGCAGTTGTTGGCAATCAGGCCGAAAGGTTTTCCCTCAATGCGGATGAATCCGGTAATCATACCGGGGCCGAATTTGGGACACAGTTCCAGAAATGAATCCGTGTCGGCAAGCGCTTTAATGACTGTGCGCACGTTGTAGGCGCGTTTATTGTTTTCAGGGATCAGATCGCGTAATCGAAACTGATCAGCCGCTTCCCACTTTGATGTTGTTCCCTGAAAATAGGAGATATATTTTTTTGCTGCGGCAACGGCTTCCACGTCGTCGGCAACTTCGATATCCACCACGCCGTTTTCACTCTGCACATCAATCGGACCGACTTCCTCCGGTTTAAAGATGCCCAGGCCGCCGCCTTCAATCATCACCGGGCCGCCCATGCCGATATTAGAATTTTTTGTCGCGATAATCACATCACAGCATCCTAAAAGCGCCGCGTTGCCCGCGAAACAGGGACCGGCAGCAATACCAATCAGGGGAACCCTGCCGCTCAAGTTGGCAAACTCCGCGAAGGTTGATAAATCCAGACCTGCTGTCATGACGCCGATGGCGTCCACGTCGCCGGGTCTTCCGCCGCCGCCTTCCGCAAATAATACCAGGGGCAAACTCTGTTCATGGGCAAGCTTGAGCATTCGATCCTTTTTTTTATGATTAAAATATCCCTGAGTACCGGCGAGAACGCTGTAATCGTAAGCCATAACCATACAACGCGCCTTCTCTTCGGTGAAGAAAGAGCCGTTGACTGAACCGATGCCCGCAATCATTCCGTCGGCGGGCGTTTTTCTGATTAAATCTTCTTCCGAACGACGGCCTCGTTGTGCGGCAATGGCCAGAGCGCCATATTCAATAAAACTTCCCGCGTCGCATAAATCCTCAACATTGGCGCGGGCGGTTCTTTTGTTTTTCTGCTTGAGTTTGGCCACCGCTTCGGGACGATTTTCATCAAGACCGAAAGAGTGTCGTCTAATCATTTCGGCCAGTTCCGGCCGCATCGTATTTTCGTCAATTTCTTTTTTCATCTTACCGCAAACCCCATGGTTTCTTTTGAGCGTACTCAAGTAAATTTCATACAACAATTATATGTGTATTTCAAAGGGTAAAATCCACCACCTTGTTTGTCATTTCCGACTCGCGGACTGGCAGGGAACCTTATAATAAAAAATGTCATTACGAATCCCGACGCACTTGCCCGGAGTATTTCGGGTTTGTTGGATTTCCTGCCGGGAGAATCCACCACCACTGTCATTCCCCGGCGTGACCGGGGAATCCAGTAATAGTAGGATCTTAATGCCGAGCTACTGATTTAATTTTGAAATGGCACAATAAAAATGATACAGGAACATTGCTATGTGCGAAATCTAAACAGAGGCTTTATGCAGATATTTGTTGATGCGGATGCGTTCCCGAATGTTATCAGAGACATCTTGATCAAAGCATCTATGCGATTAAACGTTCCTCTTATCTTTGTCGCCAACAAACCGTTACGCCTGGAGGCGTTACCCAATATATCCTTAATCATGGTTCCTGAAGGACCTGATGTGGCCGATGATAAAATTGCCCGGATAGTTCAGCCGGGCGATCTCGTGATAACCGCCGATATTCCGCTTGCTGACCGGGTCGTTGCCAAGAAAGCCTTTGCGATTAATCCGCGCGGCAAACTTTATACAGAACACAATATCAAAGACAGGTTGGCCATGCGTGATTTGCTCCATGAACTAAGAGATACCGGCATGAGGACAGGCGGACCTGCCGAATTCAGCAAAAAAGACCGCCAGGCATTTGCCAACCAACTGGACAGCTTTTTAATCCGGCATTTGAAATTAGAAAACGAAGCAAAGTCACGGGAATGAACCACCAGGCAAACTTTGGTGTTTCATTCCACTCTGTCATTGCCTGGCTCGCAGACCGGCGTATGCTGGTTGACCAGGGAATTCAGCACCACCATCTTGTCATTCCCGCATGACACTGGCGGAAATCCAGTATTATTTTCTCATTGCGATGAACCGATCCCGATACCAAAGCGTATCGGGGTTGACACCTTTAATTTCAAAGAGTATAAAGTAGCGTCTCAAATAACAAATAATAAAAATCTATAATTAGCGCTTCAACTGGCAGTATGAAATCGAATCTGTATCGGAGGCGGCATGTCATCAAAAATAATCTACGAAAGATTTCTCTGGTTTCAAAACGACATAAAAAAAGGTAACTATCCCAACACCAAAACTCTGGCTGAACATTTTGAAATCAACCGCAAAACCGCCCAGCGCGACATCGAGTTCATGCGCGACAGAATGAAAGCCCCGCTGGTTTATATTCCCGAACAAAGAGGCTTCGCCTACGAAGACAGCGCCTTCGAACTGCCCGGTTTCTGGTTGGAAGAAGAAAGTCTGACCTCATTACTGCTGGCGTACCGGCTGGTTTCCGCCGTGCCCGACAAAGCCCTTAAAGCATCCCTGCGCTCATTTCTGGAGCAGATTCTTGAAAAAATATCCTTTCAAAAACAAATATCCCTCAGGCAATTGAGCAGTAAAATATCCGTCCGCAACATTCAATATTCAAAAACAACGGAAGTCATATATCATGCCATTCTCGAAGCCCTGCTTTCCGGTAAACCGGTCAGCATACAATATCATTCGCCGCACAATGCCGAAATCACCTCCCGCGACATCCTCCCGCTACATCTCCTGCATTACATGGGCACCTGGCACATCATCGCTCATTGCGCCCTGAAAAACGAATTAAGGGATTTTGTCCTGTCGCGCATTAAAACCATCACACCATGCGCGGAAACCATCGCCTCCCGTTTCTCCTCCGAACACGTCCGGGAATACATCCGCAGAACCTTCGGCATCTTCCACGGCAAAGAAACCAAAGAAGTCTGCCTGTGTTTTACCAAAGATGTATCCCCCTGGATTGCCGAACAGGTGTGGCATCCGGCGCAGAAGACCTTCATCAAAAAAGACGGCAGACTATGCCTGACCATACCAGTGTCCGACTTCCGGGAGATCAAGCGCGAAATTCTCAAATACGGCTCGCAAGTGGAAGTGGTTTCGCCCAAATCCCTGCGGATGGAAATTAAACAAGAAATCGAAAAAATGAAAAAAATTTACACTTAGTCGTTTTTTATTGATTGACAAACAAGATAAATCTGTTATTGTGCTGTTGTATTAATATATAATTATTGTTCCATAATAAGGTACATATGATAAAAAATAATACAATAAGTTCCCTGACGCGCAAGGAAGCTGAACTGGTGGCGCGCCTGTCTTACGAAAAAAAAGACATGGTCACAGCAAAAGAGCTCGACAGCTATTTGCCGCGTAACTTTCCCTACAGGCGAAAACTGGTTTACAATCTCAAAAAAAAGAAACTATTAATTCCCATAAAAAACGGTGTCTATATTTTTGTGCCGCTTGAGGCGGTGTCGACGGGACGCCGTATTAGTGAATTTCTGATCCCTTCTGTATTTCTCGCGCAGGGCGAATACTATATCGGCTATTCCGTCATGTACAACTACTATAATTTCACAAGTCAGCAATTTCAGACGGTTTACGTCTTGAATACCCGAATCTCCCGCGAGAGAACTATTGCAGGCCTGTCTTTCAAATTCATCAAAATCACGCCAGGGCGCCTATACGGGCTGGAAGAGATTGACATCAGCGGAAGAAAGGCCGTGATCAGCAACAGAGAAAGAACGCTTGTTGATCTATTTTATTTCAGCAAACCGGTTGGTGGAGCAACTGCCGCAATTGACATCCTGATTAAGACCGTCAAGGCCGGTAAATGCGACATAAAAAAATTAATTGAATATGCAGTTAAATTTCCCTTCATTAAAACACGCAAGCTCATCGGGTTTACTCTGGAAAAAGCCGGCGTGAATGAAAAAATGCTCACTCCGCTGGAAAAAAGCGTTAAAAAAACATCACTGATTTCTTTTACAGGCAATCGAAAAGGTAAAATCAATGAAAAATGGCGCATCATCATTCCTGCTGCACAAGGATAAAACAAGCTTCCGTGATCTGGTTGACCAAACAGCGACACGAGCCGGTTTTTTTACACCGCTCATGGAAAAAGACTATTATCTGACTCTTATACTTTCCAAAATCAATGAACTAAGCCCTGATTTGATTTTTAAGGGCGGAACCTGTTTGAACAAAATATATTATTCCTATTACCGGTTAAGTGAGGATCTCGATTTCAGTTTGCTTTTACCAGGAAAAGTTACAACAAGAAGCAGCCGAAGCAAGGCTATGCAAAGAATTAAAAATACCATTGCGGCTTTTGCCGGTCAATTAGGCTTCCGGCTGGCTGGCGCCGATCAAGCCGGGCGCAATGAATCAAGGCAGTATATCTACTATTTTGAATATGATGCCGCAACGATTCCGGCACAACAGACCGTAAAACTGGAAATAAGCCTTCGCTTCAATCCATTCTTGCCTCCTGAATCACGTCGCATACAACACAAATATATTCATCCATTTACCGGCGAACTTCTTTTTGAAGCAGGTACAGTCAACTGTATGGCTCTTAATGAAATCGTCAGCGAAAAAATGCGGGCGGCGGCTTTAAGAAAAGACATCGCGCCGCGTGATTTCTATGATCTTGATTTCATTTTACGTAACAAATTTAATCCGGCAAACCGGCAGGTGATTGACCTTTACCGTAGAAAACTGTCTGAAGACGGCGGCGATACCGATCTGAAGAAATATCTGATAAACATGGGACGGACGGACGCGGAAATAAAAGGCATGCGTTCACGCCTCAAGGAAGAATTATTCGCAGTGCTGACCCAATCAGAGAGGAATAACTTTGATTTGGACAAGGCATTGAAAAGGATAAACAAAGCCATGGAATCAGTGATCGCCACGGAATTAAAAAAATAATGAAAAAGTGATTGCTTCTAAATCTTTGCGCCGCCTAAAGAAAATCGCCCCCTTTTTTAAAGGGGGATTAAGGGGGATTTGATGCCAGGATGTCATTCCCGATTGGTTTTGTCGGGAATCCAGATCTTAAACCCCTCCTTTTCTAAAGGAGGATGAAGGAGGATTCAATGAAACTCACATATTACAAACGCAGTATAGTAATATGTTTTAGTTGAATTGTCCTAGGAGCATAGCGACGTAGGATAGTGAACATATGTAGCGCCCATTCTCCTTGCCCGGCAGCCTGCCCGGCGTATGCCGGGAATGCCTGGGCGAACACGACGCCAAAAAATTCCCCCTTTTTTAAAGGGGGATAATGGGGTAGAGAGGCAAGCTGAAGACGAGTGCAACGAAGTATGAAGCGTACGCCGAACTAGTGAGTCCCAAATTTAAGAAGCGTAGCGTACTGAAATTTGTTGGACGAACTATCCCGCGTTAGCGGAGGATATCGAAGATACCCGTGGTATCCCCGGAGCAACGCGTAGGGGGGATTTGATGATGTGTCGGGCGTATTTTGCGTTAAATCATCACGCAAAATAAATATTTTCGTAGGACACAAAATGGGGGTGGGGATGTTATAGGATCGGAATAAAAAGATTTATCCCATTTGCTTAGTAATATAAGGCAACATCCCCAAAATATGCCGTGGGGAAAATATCCTCGTTATAGTTTTAACAAAAGAGATGAAATCATGTCTGATTATTTTGCACATAGCGAAAACGAAGTAAACGAAAAACATCTACTGAAAGATCATCTGAAATCTGTGAGTTTGTTTATTCGCAAGCGTCCGAGGATTTTGTGGCGTTAAAATGAAAAAATATTTCGCCCATGCCTTGTCCGAAAACTCATTTGCCGGATGGCATTCTTGGGAACAGCAACTTGATGCAACAGTAGAAAAGGCCAATTTATGAAATACTACGCCCACATTTTACGAGAGAATCCAGCAGTAAAGCAACTTTTAAAAGAACATCTTAGCAAGGTTGCCGAGTGTGCCATACGGTTTGCGGAAAATGCGCTTCCGATTTCTCCTTGTGACGCGATAGAGACAATAAATTGGAAGAAGCAGTTCTACGATATGGCATGGCACGCAGGTATATTGCATGACCTCGGGAAGTATCGTATAGAATTTCAAAAATATCTGCACGGTAGAATGAATCGTAGCAAAGAAACTAATCATGCTGTTTATGGTGCGGCAGCAGCTTGGCAATACTTCGGCGATGCCGCCACAGCGTTTGCCACTTCAGGGCATCATGCGGGACTTTACAACTGTGCTGATCTGGATACTCTCATCAATGGGGCGAAATATGAGGCCACCACGAGATATCGCCTTCTGCTTGCGCTAACTCAAAGTGATGAGGAACTGGGGACCATTCCCATAGTTAACCCCATTTCTGTTGATGGTAACGACGATGAGGACAAACGCCGCTATGAATTAATGACGCGCGTCTTATTTTCGGTTATTGTTGATGCCGATCGTTTGGACGCTGAGCGATGGGAAATGGAACAAAAAACGAGGGGCATATGGCAACGTCCCATAATTAAATTAGACGCTGAGGACCTCTTAAAAAAGATATGCCATATGCGCAACCAAAAGAAGCAAGGACGACCTGATGATGACTTAAACAGGATACGCAACACGATTTTTGATGCATGCGTGCAAAAAGGTGCGAACCTTCCCCAAGGTTTCTTCTCGCTTACTGTACCTACTGGTGGAGGAAAGACGCTTGCCTCTATGGCATTCGCATTATCCCATGCAAAGCAGCACAATCTCCGGCGGGTTATTGTAGTAATCCCCTACCTTTCCATTATCGAACAAAATGCAAAAGAATATCGAGATGCGTTCGGCACTGATGTAGTGCTGGAGCATCATTCAGCAGTTGAGAGACCACCACAGGTCAGTCCATTGGAGGATAGTGTCAATTCGGATGATCCGTCAGAAGCATCGGATATGGATAAAACGATGGAAAACTGGGATGTTCCGGTCATTGTTACCACGAGCGTACAGTTTATTGAAACCCTCTTCGCTGCTGCGCCTGGTCAAGCCCGCAAACTACACAACATCCCGAAAAGCGTTGTCATATTTGATGAAGTGCAAACATTGCCGACCCATCTCCTTGAACCGACATTAAACATTTTGCGTGAATTGAAAAATCGCTGGGGAGTCACCTTTCTTTTTTGTTCCGCAACACAACCTGCATTCAAGAAATCATTCTCACTAAAAAATGGATTTGAAGAAGGCGAAGTGATTGAAATTGCGCCTGCGCCGAAAAGCACGTTCACAGCGCTTCGTCGTGTAAACTATGATGTGGAACCTAAGGAAAACCTCTGGGATTGGCGAACAGTTGCCGAGAAAATGATTTCTTATCCCCGCGCGTTATGTATCCTCAACATACGTCGCCAGGCTTTTGAACTTTGGGTGGCTTTAAATAGTCTTCTCCGTGAAAGGGGGTATGATAAAAAAGAAATTAATGATGCACTGTTTCATCTGTCTTCTGCTATGTGTCCTGCCCATCGCCTTGATCTTCTCGGGTTATCCAAACAACCGCCGCCGATCAATATCAAAGAGAGGCTAAAACCAAGCACAAACACAAACTGTTGGGTTGCTTCAACCCAGTTGATAGAAGCAGGCGTTGATATTGATTTTCCTGTTGTCTTCAGGGCTATGGGGCCTATGGATTCCATTGTTCAAGCTGCGGGTAGATGTAATCGGGAAGGGTTGTTGCGTGATGAAAAGGGTAATCCCAAACTTGGAAAGGTGATAGTCTTCCATCCGCAGGATGCAGGACTTCCACCTGGTATATATAGCAGAGGTACGGCTATCACATCGGCTCATCTTAACCCCCAGGAGATAGCTGAAAATCCATTTATTTTTGCACAATATTTTCATGAGTTGTATCAGCTTACGCCAATGGATTTTCACCAACAGGGAAGACATACCATTCAAGAGGATCGTGCGGAATTTAGATTTCGAACAGTGGCAAAGCACGCCAAAGTTATAAAAGATGAAACGATATCGGTAATTGTTCCCTACGGCAAAGCAAAAGGAATCGTTGCTGAAATTCGTGCAACACAGGAGTTTGACTATCATGTGTTGCGCCAGCTACAAAGATATATGGTCAATATCCGTAACGTGGGGGAATATTCTGATTTTGCTAAATTAAAGACAAAGTCGCTTGGTGGAATCGCGCCACTTTTGCCCGAACGTCTGGAAATCCCCGTTCTTGAAGATTGGTGCTACAAAACCGACCCGCCCCTTGGGGTGGTTATAGAAAATCGACCTTTGGAGGACTTTATACAATGAACTCGCAAAATCGTATTAACATACGTGTGTGGGGTGATTACGCCTGTTTTACCCGTCCGGAAATGAAGGTAGAGCGGGTAAGTTACCCTATCTGTACACCTTCGGCCGCACGCGGCATCCTCGAAGCAATCTTCTGGGAGCCCCAAATGTATTATCTGATTGACACCATCACGGTCATTAAAAAGGGCCGGTGGTTCAATTTTCGGCGAAATGAAGTGACTGCCGTGACCAGCATCAAAGAGGCGCAGTCATGGATGACGGGCAAGACACCGGTCAAGTATATATCCGCAGGTGGCGGTGCTCCCGATGCGGCACAACGAAACATGCTTGCGCTGGCAGATGTGGAATACCTTGTCACTGCAGAGGTTCGTACAACCAAACTCCATGATGCGACCCGATTCAACATGCAAAAATATCTCAACGAGATAAAAAGACGTGCATCGAAAGGCAAGTGTTACCACCGCCCAGCTTTGGGGTGTCGCGAATTTGCTGCCGATTTTGATTGGGTTGAGGATGTTCAGGCAACAATGGAAAGGCGGGCAATAGAGGTGCGACCCAACGATAAAGACTGGAAAAGAATTTGGCCAGAAGAAGATATTGGCCTCATGCTGTACGATGTATTCGATGTATGCGAACGCGAGGAGGGATTTCGCTGGTTTACGGATGAGGAGCTTGCTCGAAGCCGGGCCGAAAAGAAACCGGATGCCAAAGGTAAGTCGAGATTAAAGAAGCGAAGCGTCTCGAAGGAATCAATTTCTTTTTTTGAAGGGACGGCAATCACACCGTGTGCATCTTTCTTTTATGCAAAAATAAAAGATTCGCAGATGGATTGCCATCCTGACCGTGTGCGGATCATACCGGAAAAACGGAAGGGGGTGATTTGATGTTACTTCAATTTCTTTATACGTTTGCCAAACATACCAAGACAAGGCATGGGGCAACACTTTTGCAATCACCGGAGTTCAATAGCCGGTTCGTTTCCTGGTTGATTGATATCAAGAGTGACGGGCAATTTCTTGGTTTCATTCCTCTGATGTCCGCAGATGTCCCCGGTCTGATATTTGATAGGTTGCCGCGTACGATGGAAGCAAAAGACACCGGCACGGTTGCTGAATTCTTGGTGGAAGACGTTCCCACAATATTTGGGCTGGGAGAATCATTGGATCAGCCAATGAAAGATAGGGCCTATGAGAAGCATGAAAATTATTGGCTACGTATCGAAAACGCGTTAAATGATACAGGTCATCCGGCCTTGCAGTCAATCTTACTTTGGAAACAAAGGATATTGCAGCAAATACCTCTTTCTAATCCTGTCTATGAGCTTTACCAGAAACCTGGCGGCAAGGGCAAACCAAAGGAACAATGGTTGGTAATGACACCGACCGGTGAAAAGTTGCCACTAGTCTTCCGTCAAAATGTATCCATTGATGCCACCTTCAGAGTTGATGGCGAGGTTATTGTTCTAGCTGAACAAATTATGCATTGGTGGACAGAATGGTTTGAAAAATGGATAGCAGAACGGGAAAAGGCCTGCTGGTCAGCCCATGGTCATGGTCGCGTATGTGTTCTGTCTGGTGATTCCGATGCGCCGATGTCTAACAGCCATTTACCAAAAATCAAGGGACCGATATTCCAAAGTTTTGGTGCGACACTTGCAAGTTCAGAATCTGCATCTTTCCATTCTTATAATCTGTCTCAACAGACGGAACAAATCCCAGGCACGAGAAGCGGTCCGGACGCCAGCTATACCAATATCTCCGTTAGGGCAGCGATAGCATACTGTAATGCCTTGAATTATCTTTTGGAAAACGACAATCATCACATTAGGCTTGGCCCTGTTGCAATTTGCGTATGGACAAAAGAGATTCCTGAAGCCCCGCAACAGTTGAAATTCCTTTTAAACAAGGCACATCCAGAATCAGTCCGCGCTTTTCTCAATGCGCCGTTCTCTGGCATTGCTGACCGCGAAGTCTTGCGTAAGGAGCGTCTTTACACGGTGGCGCTTACCGGCAACGCTGGCCGTGTAGTGGTTTGCCATTGGCTTGACCAGACACTCGACGATGCGACAACCAATTTCAAGCGATGGTGGGATGATTTACAGATTAACAGTTTCTACCGTTCAGGCAAGGTAGAAGAGAATTCTAATAGACCGGCGTCACCATTTGCAATTCAAAACCTGGCGCGTTCAACCCTTCGGAAGACGAAGAAACAAAAAGATGACAAGTTGTTGTCGGCGCGCATTGTTCAGCTATACCGTGTAGCCCTTGAGGGAACATCGCTTCCCCTTACAATGCTTAAACCCATTCTTGACGAGTTCCATAATGCGCTGGTCAAAGATGATGAGACGACGCGGACATTTCCATACAGCCAGTCCAGGTTTGCTCTTATCAAACTAATACTTATTCGCAATAGAAAGGAGGAAGATTTTATGCCGGAATACGAATTGGCGGAGACAAATGACGCCGCATACAACCTTGGACGCTTGCTTGCAGTTCTCGAAGCCCTGCAGAAACGATCTCGCCGAACAGGAAAAGATGGCCCGGAACGTAGTGCCGATCAGATCAACGCAGGAATCATCGAACGATACTATGGCCAAGCTTCAACTGCCCCCGCTCTTGTCTTTCCATATCTCTTATCGCTATCTCGTCATCATTTATCAAAAATGAAGAAGGGAAACGAGAAAGACAAGAATGCTGCAAGAGCAATTGAAGAGACAATGATGACAATTTGCATGAAGTTTAAAGTAAAACCTGAAGAACCTGGCGAGCCGCCTAAATTTCCACGCCTTCTGAATCTTGAACATCAGGGACGGTTTGCCTTAGGCTTTTATCAGCAGAAGGCTTATGACATTGATCAAGCGCGAAAATACAAGGCTTCAAAGGGTAAAGAAGGGATCGATCTTATCGATGCTGATGAGGCCGGCGAAGCGGATAATGAAAGTATTGAATAAATCATACAAAACGCAATGAAAGGGGATAATATTATGGGAAATATCATTACAAATCGGCATGATATCTTAGTGCTTTTCGATGTGACCAACGGGAACCCAAATGGCGATCCAGACGCTGGCAATATGCCGCGCATTGATCCGACCAGTAATAAGGGCTTAGTTTCGGACGTATGTTTAAAGAGAAAAATACGAAATTACGTAATTGAGTTTTGTAAAGATAAAAATGGACAAGTGCAGCAAGGCCTTAACACGCTGATTCAGCAAGGCCGTATAATTGGCAATGAGATTCAAAACGCCATTAACAAAGCAACGGAACCTTTAGACAAGAAAGCAAGTGATAAAGAAAAAGCCGAAGCTGCAATGAAATGGTTATGTCGTGAGTTTTACGATGTTAGGACTTTCGGTGGTGTCCTCTCAGTAGGCAATGATGTTCTCAAAGGTTCTGCCTTTGGTCAAGTACGTGGTCCGATTCAATTTACGTTCGGTAGATCTTTTGATCCCATTACACCCTTGGACATTTCTATTACGCGTTGTGCCGTCACAAAACCCGAGGACGAGAAAAAGGAACGTACTATGGGCAACAAGCATATCGTCCCTTATGCCCTCTATGCGGCGAAGGCCTATGTTTCGCCGGTATTTGCAGAAAAAACGGGTTTTACGGACACTGACCTCGATCTATTTTTTGAAGCATTGCAGCATATGTTTACTCATGACCAATCAGCCGCCAGGACTGAGATGACTGTTCGTGGTATCTATGATTTCGAGCATATAGGAACCCAAGACTCCAATAATGCCGAACAGAACAGGCGTGAGGCGCGCCTCGGCTGTTATCATGCCCACAAGCTGTTTGAAGGCATAAACATTAATTTGGTAGCGGGGAAGGACTACCCGGAATCTTTTAAAGATTACAAGGATAACATTGTCTGTACGTGGACAAAGGACAATATACCAAAAGGAATTGTCCTTCATTTGCGCCACGAACAGCCGATGGTTTCGATTAGGTTAAATGCATGATGGAAAAAAGCTTTTCACGCCAGTTTTCACAAGATGAGCTAATTCCTATCTCGGCAATTGCTGATTTTGTGTTTTGCGAGAGGCGTGCTGCGCTTCATTTCATAGAATGTATATGGCAGGAAAATTTGTTTACCGTGGAAGGCACGCTACTTCATGAAAAGGTTCACGAAACTGATTCAGAAACGCGTGGAGATGTTCGTATAGAGCGCGGCGTTGCAATGCGTTCTTTAAGATTGGGATTGTCCGGAAAATCTGATGTGGTGGAGTATCACCTGCAGCCTGATGGCCAGTGGCGTCCTTTTCCTGTGGAATATAAAAGAGGTAAACTTAAACAAGGGAAATATTATGAAGTGCAACTTTGCGCGCAGGCAATGTGTCTTGAGGAGATGTTGAACGTTGTTGTACCCTGCGGCGCAATCTTCTATGGCAAAACAAGACGCAGATTGGATGTCATATTTGATGATGCGCTTAGACAAGTAACGCAGGCTGTAGCACATAAAACGCATGAATTGATTGATGCCGGAATTACCCCCGCGCCGGTCTATGCCAAGCGTTGTGAAAGCTGTTCACTGATGGCCGAATGCATGCCCAAGACGATTCAGAAAAAGCGGACGGTCGAGAGTTACTTAAAACGAATGCTGGATGAAGCATGAAAAAACTTCTTAATACTTTGTATGTGACAACACAGGGCGCTTATCTTGCC
>CAYZRT010000029.1:0-3871 GCA_964480875.1 uncultured Smithella sp.
GAGCGGTTGCCGAAATCATAGGGACTGATGTGCATTTCCTTGATATAGACTTCATTGTCCTTGACGACGGCGTAGCTGTCTTTGAGATTAGCTTTGCCGGCGCGCAACGATTTGACTTCCGTGCCGGTCAGTACCAGACCGGCTTCGTATATATCGCCGATTTCATAATTCACCCGCGCCATTTTATTGGACGCGATCAGTTTTTGTGCTGTGTTTTCTTTTGCCATAATGCAATTTTACATGAAATAAGATGTATTGCTAGAATTTTTTATTAACACTGAAGTTTTTCCAAAATATCCTCCGCTGGCGGAGGTGTCCGCCATGGGGGACGGAGGTGGATACTATAAAGGCTATTTATTGAAAATGGTATTTGATATTTAAATCCACCCCCCACCCCCGGAGGTTGTGTCGCAATGCTTTTTTATGTCATTTCGACCGTAGGGAGAAATCTTTCTGGATAATAATATCCATGCTTTAAGATTCCTCGCTTCGCTTCGGAATGACATCTGTCCCAATTGCGACACAGTCTCCAAGCCGGGCAATGACAAGCGGTAAGTTTACTTTTTACTTTTTACTCTTCACTTTTTACTCTTCACTCTTCACTCTTCACTCTTCACTCTTCACTCTTCACTCTTCACGTTTCTTACTATGCGGCAGATCCCTCGTCGCATTCGCTCCTGGGATAGTTCGCCTTACGTCTCGAACTTCACTGCGTTCGTTCTTGACTGGGCTCACTAGATAATCCGGTTTGACGTGGCTCATGGCCTTGTAAATGTTATCGCGGATTTCTTTATTGTCCCGTTCCAGTTTATTGAGGAGGTTCTTGATATACGCCCTCTTCGATTTTTTGCTTGTCGGGCAGTCATTTTTCAATACGGGAAACTGCCGTTCCCTGCTGTATTTTTTGACCAGCTCCTCGCTCAGATAAACCAGCGGGCGGATGATGTGCAGTTTGCCGCCGAAGATGCTTTGATTCGGCATCATGGTGCTGATTTCACGCCCGTAAAACATGTTGATCAGCAGGGTTTCGATGATGTCGTCGCGGTGATGGGCAAAGGCGATTTTATTGCAGCCTTCGGCGTCGGCTATCTCGAATATTCTCTTTCGTCTTAGCCGGGAACACAGAAAACAGGGATTCTTTTTATTCACATCGGAATGCGCCACATTGCCGATATCGGTCTTTTCCATCACGTACGGATATTTATTTTTCTGAAAGTATTTTTCCAGGCTGTCATATTTTTTATAGGTGGGTTCGAAACCCATGTCAATGTTGACGGCCACGAAGAAAAAATCGGGAATGAAAAGCATCGGAGTGTCGAGCAGATCCAGCAGCGCCAGACTGTCCGCCCCGCCGGATACGCCGATTAACAGGCGATCGCCCTTTTGGATCATCTCGTAATCCAGAACGGCTTTTTCCAGCCACTTTTTCATATGCAGAAAAAGTTTGGTGTTCCTGTCTTTTGTAATTTCATTCATTTTTAAAAGTGAAATTCAAATCAGTGATTTATAGCAGTCTGAAGAGACGGCGTCGCAGCACTTCCATTTCCGCTCTGTTTTCGGTTAGGGTATAAGATCTTTCTTTCTTTTCTGTCTTTTCATCTTTTATCGTCGTGATAAGGTCAGCGTCTTCGAGAAATAAAATTACATTGGTGTAATTCGCCTGGGAAAGCGCTTCTTTTCTTAACACTTCGCCCTTCCGGTACATTCTGTCACCTAAGGCCATAATTTTTTTCAGCCAATCCCTCTTGTTCAATGGATTTTTCTTCAAATACAGGCCACTCCTGATGACAATCCAGGAGGACTCCAGATAATTGTGAATCAGATCGGCAAACGGTTTCAGTTTTTTAGTGCCTTTGCCTTTTATTTCAATGAATACCTGGTCGTCCTTTTCCAGGAAGGTGATCATTTTTCTTTCGTACAGATAGGTAATGGCTTCATTCACTTCGTCTGTGTCATCCCGATGTTCATCAAAGATAAATTCATTCCACAGAAGTTTTTTGAGAAAACTAAAATCTCCCATGATGCGTTGCAGGGATATTAAATCCTCATTACTTTTAATCATGGACGTGGCGACAAAACATAACGGGATAAAGAAATGCAGAATGTTATTTTTGTAGTATTCCAGATTGAGTCTTTTTTCTTCTTTTAAAGAATAAACCACTTCCTGCATTTCTTCGTCTTCGTCCTCTTCCGCCTCAATTTTTGAAATAAATCCCTGCTGAACAAACATATTGACGGCATCGTTTATTGCTTTTTCCCGATGAGCAAACGTTTCTGCAAATTTTACTTTTTTCGTGGACAGATATTCATAAAATTCATTCAAAATCTCCAATAACTCATTATGGGACATGCCTCTTCGATCATGACTCAGGATAACGGCGGCAACTAACGAGAAAGGAGTGACAACAGCAACTTTATTAATTTCCAGCACCAATTCATAGCCTATTTTACGATACAAGCTTTGTCTTTCTTCCAGGGACATTTGCTCTATCGGTTTTTCCTGAGAGGCCAGGTAGTCCTTCATCACGAGGGGCTCACCGATATTGACATAAACTCGTCCATATCTCTTGGTTAAAACTTTACTGGTCTTGATGATCTCCGCCGTGTTTTCCGGCGTTTTGGATTCCCCGGCCAGTTCTTTCAAATACGATTTTTCCTCAATGACGCGGTCATATCCGATGTAAACCGGAATGGCGGAGAAATTATCGCAATATTTTTCCTGATACGCCTGGATAACCATGGAGAGAAGACCATATTTCGGCACAACCATTTTACCCGTCCGGCTGCGTCCTCCTTCAATAAAGAATTCCAGGGGCAATCCTTCTTTTAACAGGGTCGCTAAATATTTGCTGAATACTTCGGAATAAACTTTATTCCCTCTGAAACTTCTCCGCAGAAAAAACGCGCCGGATTTACGGAAAATATACCCCATCGGAAAGAAAGACAGATTACTTCCGGCAGCGATGAACGGCAATTGAATATTATTGGTATAAAAAACATAATGAATCAGCAGGTAATCAATGTGACTTCGATGACAGGGAATAATGACAAAAGGCATGGTTTTGGATATATTTCTTATCCGGGTCAAACCTTCTTTATCAATCGACAATCCGTCATAAATATCGTTCCACAACCAGCTCAGCACTTTTTTCCATATGGCGATGAATGTATCGCTGTAATCAGCGGCAATTTCATAAAGATAGCGGCGCGCTTCTTTTTTTATTTTTATTTTGTCTTTTTTTTCTTTTTCGGCGTATTCGGTAATAAATTTTTTTATCGATTCATCGCTCAGAACCATTCCGATGAGCTCTTCCCTCGATTTTAAAGCCGGTCCGACTATTGCGGTCTTTTCCTTATCAATACGATCAATCAACTCCCCGCGCAATTCATGAACCATAGATTCCGGAGAAACGCTTTTTGTCGTTTGTAAATATTCGGATAATTTGACCGGTTCTGCGGGAATGACAAAAGCATTGCTGGCATAGCGCGCAAAAGTAATAAACCGCCTTAAAGCGCCCGTATGTTCCGTCTGCCCAAACAAAATATTAACAATGCTTTCCTCCTCTTTCTCACGTCTGCGCCCGTACGAAACCAGAACGGGAACCACAAAAATTGGAAAATCAACTTCTTGTTGAAGATCAAGCAGGGTTGTCATCGCGCTTTCCGCGGATTTGTTCTCGATGAATTCCGATTCTCCCAGATGAATAACGATGCTCTTCTTTTTCTGAACCGTTTTTTTGATATACGCCAGTTTGCCCTGCCAGGCTTTATTTTCCCTTCCCAAACGACGTAAAAAAGAAGACCAGAAGAATTTCAGCATCTGCGGCAGAGGATGCCAGAATGACATGTTCATGCCATGACAATAAACGGG
>CAYZRT010000029.1:3971-26402 GCA_964480875.1 uncultured Smithella sp.
GATTATTTTTTTGATGCGTGGAATGGCCAGATGATTCATGCTTAATTCATCCAGTTCCATTCCCAGCAGAATCAACACGCAAAGAGGATCTCCGGCCATTTCACCGCACATGGCCACTTTGATTTTCTCTTTATGAGCCTCATCCACCACATTTTTTATCAATCTTAAAACAGCCGGATGCAACGGTTCATACATGTAGGTCAGACGCTCGTTCGCCCGGTCAATCGCCAGAGAATATTGAATCAAATCATTTGTGCCAATGCTGAAAAAATCGACTTCCCGGGCAAGTTTATCGGCAATGATAACGGCGGACGGGACTTCAATCATGGCGCCAATGTCAATTTTAGAAGGAATGGTCATTCCTTCTTCGACAAGTTCCTGACGTGCGTCTTCCAGCAATTTCTTTGCTTCCCGTATTTCCTCCACACTGGAAATCATCGGAAAAAGAATTTTTGTTCTTCCCAAAGCGCTGGCGCGCCAGATGGCTCTTAACTGCGTCTTGAATATATCAACTTCCTTGAGACAGAAACGAATCGCCCTCATGCCCATCTGGGGATTCAATTCCTTGGTCTGTTTCTGATAATTGGCAAATTTATCACCACCCAAATCAAAGGTTCGAATGGTCGACCACGCCAAATTCTTATCGGTGACCACTTGACAATAATTATTGAAATGATCATCTTCCGTCGGCAAATCATCACGGTAAATATAAAGGAACTCCGTCCGATACAAACCGATATTTTCTGCGCCGTGAGATATTGCTGAAGGAATCTCTTCAACAAATTCGATATTACACCCTATCGTAACCTGGTAATTATCCTGTGTCAGGGCGGGCAATTTGCCATATTGAAGATATTCATCGTTTGCCGCATCATGATGGCGTTTTTTCTCTTCATATCTCTTGAGCATGTCCGGATACGGATTGATCACCACCATGCCGGCCGTTCCATCAACAATGATTTCATCGTCCGTGTGAACATACCGTGTGATATCATCCAAGCCTACGACCGCCGGCAATTCCAGGGAACGGGCCACAATGGCCGTATGGGAGGTGCGTCCTCCGCTGTCCGTGGCAAAACCAAGAATTTTATCCAATTTCATCTGAGCGGTGTCGGCAGGAGATATATCATGTGAAACAACAATCACGCCGTTATTCCCAACGTCCCAGACCATTTCATGTTTCTCGCCGGACAAATTACGCAGGATCCTTTGCACGACATACTGGACATCACTGACCCGGCTGCTGATATAATCGTCTTCAACGCCTTCGAATATTTGTTTGTAATGGTCTAATGTCATGCGCAGTGCCCACTCGGCATTAACGCCCTGATCGCGTATATATTTGACGGTGCGATTCGCAAATATTTTATCTCTCAAAAGAAGAATATGAACATCAATGATATAAACGGGTTCTGTAATCTTTGTTTTTTTTAATTTTCTTTGAATCTCCAGCAGTTGCTGTTCCGAATCCCTCAGCGCATTTTTAAAACGCTGAACTTCTTTCGGGATCAAGGATTCCTCTTTGAGTTTATAGAATGATATCTGACTGTCCAAAGGATCAAAACGGTAACAACGGCCTATGGCAATTCCGGGAGAAACCCCAATTCCTTTGAGAACAAACGTCTTGGTTGTCTGATCAGCGCTCATATTGTATTTTATTCTTCTCCAAATTTATTTTCGATAAGTTTTTCCAATTCCTGTATCGCCGTGGAAGCATCCGCTCCTTCAGCTTTAATCGTCAGTTTGCCGCCAAAAGGACACGCAAGCGTAAGGATATCGAGGATACTGTTTCCATCAACGGTTTGTCCATTGCGCTCGATATAAATTTTCGATTTAAACTGTTGAGCCACTTTCACAAAAGACGCCGCGGCCCGCGCATGCATACCCAGTTTATTTTTCAGTTCTAATGTTCTGGTTTCTGTCAATTAATAAAACCCGTCCAAGAAATTATAATAAATATCAAAAAAGCGCTATAAATAATATAAATCTGAGATATGCCTTTTCGAATCAATAAAAGGCACAGCATCACCATGGCCAGCGCAGTCAATTTCATGACAACACTGTCTATTGGTATGAAAGGCCAGTACCCGCCATGACGAGAGAGCCAGATGATCAAACTAATCAATACGAAAAGTGAAATCCAGCGTATTTTTACGGCAACACCGGGTAAATTCAGAGAACGAATAAATTCAAATCCTTTCTTCCCCTGCTTATAACCTTCCATAAACCCTTTTAACCGGATCCACAAATGAATGGGATTATACGTCAAAAAATAAAAAAGCGGCGCAATGACCAGTCCCATGTAAATCAAAACCACGCTCAGAATCGCAATGAAGGGTCTGAATGCTCCCCAAAAAAAAATGTCACCGATCGCCGCGTACGATGCCATAAGGCTCTGTTTAATCGACACCGCATCGGCAACTTCTTCCTTGGAAATATTTTCTTCCTCCAGACGAACAATAGACCCTATGATCGAAGCGGAGAAGTAAGGATGTGTATTGAACATCTGAAGATGCTTGTTGAGAAAATTTTCAGATTCATTTTTTTTTAGCCGCAGTTCTTTTATTAAGGGAATGACCGACATGGCAAAACCCATATTTTGCATTCGCTTAAAGTTCAGCGTCGTATGAATAAAAAAAGACCTTAAGAAAATATTTACCAAAGTCGTTTTTTTCACGTTTTTCAATCCCTAAAGAATAAATAACGATATATTTTTAATAACTTAGATTTAATGTTGAATTTATTAACATAAAAGATTGACTAAGTCAATTTTAGCACCTCTTTCCCGTTTTGATTTTAGCAGGGTTACGTTTTCGAAGAAGATCAAAGCCCGTTATGTTTTTGTAAATAATGATACGTTGTGATACATTCACAAACGATGAGCAAAAAAATTCTTTTGATTAACCCCTGGATACATGATTTCGCAGCCTATGATTTCTGGATGAAGCCACTCGGCCTTTTATATTTGGGCGGTCTGCTTCGCCAAAACAATCACCAGGTTTATTTTATTGATTGCCTTGATGCCTATCACCCCGCCGCGCTCCCGAGGCCTTCCCGCCATGCTTACGGCCGCGGCAAATTCTTCAGACAAATCATCGAAAAACCGCAAAGTCTGACGATGATACCAAAAAATTATTGCCGTTACGGAATTACACCAGAAATTTTTCGGCAGGAATTAAAAAATCATCAGGATATGGATATCATATTAGTAACCTCCATGATGACCTACTGGTATCCGGGCGTTTTTGAAGCCATCAACATTTTGAAAGAAGAGCTGCCTCATGTCCCCATCGTACTGGGAGGCAAGTACGCGACGCTCTGTTATGAGCACGCGGTTCAACACTCCCGGGCGGATTATGTGATTGCCGGAGCAGGCGAAAATCAGATACTGGATCTGCTCAGGGATTTATTCAACGAAGACATTCTGTTCACGCCCGATGAAAACAACCTTGATTCCTATCCCTACCCCGCGTTTGATTTAATCCATAAGATCGTCCAACTGCCGCTGATTACGTCCCGCGGCTGTCCGTATCACTGCAGTTACTGTGCCTCGCATATCTTGAACAGCAGATTCCGGCGGCGTAATCCGATAAAGGTTTCCGAAGAAATTGAATACTGGCAAAAAAAATATGATGTGGTTAATTTTTGTTTTTATGACGACGCGCTGCTTGTTAATCCGGATGAAATGATTGTGCCGTTGCTCAAGGAATTAAAAAAACGAGGCTTGTCCTGTCAGTTTCACTGTCCCAACGGTTTACATCTTCGCGAAATAACGGAGCCGTTGAGTACCCTGCTTTACCGCTCCGGCTTTAAAACAATCCGCTTTGGTTTTGAAACATCGGATTTTAAAAAACAGGTTGAAACCGGCGGCAAAGTAAAAAATGAAGAGCTGCGTCTAGCCATAAGCAATTTGAAAAAAGCAGGCTATAAAACGAACGACATCGGAATATATCTCCTTTGCGGAATGCCCGGTCAAAATGCGAAGGAAGTCATTGAAAGCGTTGAATTTGTCAAACGATGTGGAGCCAAACCTGTCCTGGCTGAATATTCACCAATTCCAGGCACAGAAATGTGGCAAAATGCCGTAGCCTGTTCATCCTTTGACATTCAGAACGAACCATTATATCATAATAATTCATTGCTTCCGTGCCAAAACAACGATTTCAGTTTCGATGTTTACAGGCATTTAAAAAAGAAGATCAAAAATAATGAAAGGATCAACGGCTCAGAATGAACATTTTTATATGGATTAAAAATATATTGATTTTGTTTTTATCCCTGTTTTTTTTAGTGCTGGGAATCAATACATTGGTGGGTTCCTATCGAATGAATAATCCGATGGAATTTTTAATGTATTTTTTTTCCGCATCTCTTTTGATACTGGTTTGTCTTGTTGGTATTATTTATTTTTTCTACCGTGTATATCCGCAAAGACAGGATGGAGTTCACAAAGATGAAATTACATAGCCTTTTCAAGTTTTCTTTTCTCCTGGTGATTCTTGTTTTTGTTCACAGCCTTTCCTACGGCTTTAATTTTGAGGAAAAGGTGCTCAAAACTAAATTGAAAAACGGCATTACCGTGCTGATGCTGGAACGTCACCTAAGCCCCACGGTCTCGCTTTACATCACTCATCGCATCGGAGCGATGGATGAAGAACAAGGGAAAAGCGGCGCCGCTCATTTTCTGGAACACATGATGTTCAAAGGCACAACAACCATCGGAACAAAAGATTATAAAGCGGAGAAAAAAATATTGGCGGACATTGAAAAAACCGGCAATCTTCTGGATAAAGAAAAGCAAAAAAATCAAAAGGCCGACCCGCGTGTCATTGCAAAACTGGCTCGCCAATTAGAAACTTTGCAAAAGAAACACAAAAAATATTTCATCCCGAATGAAATTGATCGCCTGTACACGGAAAACGGCGGCCTGGATATGAACGCATCCACCGGTCAGGATATCACGACCTATCATGTAAGCCTTCCGGCAAATAAGATTGAACTCTGGGCAAGAATCGAATCGGATCGTCTGCTCAATCCCGTCTTCCGGGAATATTATACGGAGCGCGATGTTGTCATGGAAGAAAGAAGACAGCGGATTGAAACAGATCCAGACGGTAAACTATACGAGCAGTTCATGAAAACCGCTTATAAAATTCATCCCTACGGAAGGCCAATCATCGGCTGGACGGAAGATATCATCCGTTTGAGTCCCGATGACCTGAGAGTAATCCTAAAAAGATATGCGGCGCCGGAAAGTATTGTCATTGCGGTTGTCGGTGATATCCAACCCGACGAAACGCTTGATGTCATCCAAAAATATTTTGGACGAATCCCCGCAACGACTGAGATCAAGAACGCCATTCCGGCAGAACCGCCACAAGCCGAAGAAAGAAGAATTGACGTTCCATTCGATGCCAATCCGATGATGATTATCGGTTTTCATAAACCGAATGCCCCCCACTACGACGATTATGTCTTCGATGTGATGGAAACCATTCTGACAAAAGGCAGAACAAGCAGACTGTACAACAATCTGGTTACGAAGATGCAGATCGCAAAAAGCGTCAGCGCCATCAATGGCATTCCGGCCACAAGATATCCGAACCTTTTCACTATATTTGCTCAGCCCCGTCATCCTCATACGAATGCTGAGCTGGAAGAAAACATTCTCAAAGAAATTGAAAAGCTGAAAACGCAACTTGTGCCGGACGAGGAACTTACCAAGGCCAAAAACAATATAAGAATGGCCTATATTCAGAATCTCGATTCTAATTCCGAAATTGCTTCCATTCTGGCCTATTATGAAGTCCTTTTGGGAGATTATAAATATTTTTCCGATTACCTTGATCATATTGACAAGGTCACCGCTGAGGATATTCGAAAAGCGGCGAATACTTATCTGAAGAATAATAACCGGACAACAGCGTTTTTAAATAAAAAGGCTCCATAGTATTATGAATAGAAAAACATTGAATCCCTGTATTCGTTTTATCGCTTTCTTATTCCTGACATCGTTGATGTTTCACGGGAATTCTGTCTTCGCCAAAAATATTGATTCGTCGTTCCCATTACCCGATAAAATTCAATACAAACCCTTGCGTTTTGAATTACCGCAAACACAACGGGTTGTTCTTGAAAATGGGATAATTCTTCATATTCTGGAAAATCACGAACTTCCTTTGGTTCATATCAAGGCGTTGATTAAAACCGGAACCATGCATGATCTTTCCGGTAAAGAAGGCACCGCAGAATTGACCGCTTATGTGATGAGAACCGGAGGCACGTCAAAATTAAACAGCGCGGACGTGGATTTTGAGTTTGATATGATGGCGGCTTCGGCATACGTTTCCATGTCCATGGACTCGGCCCAGGCCGGCTTGTCTGTTTTAAACTGCCACCTTGACCGCGGCCTGGAACTGATGTCGCAAATGCTTATTCATCCCGCTTTTGAGCGGGATAAATTTGAGCTGGCCCGTCAATTAAAAAATGAAGAGATCAGAAGAATCAAGGATGATCCGCAAAAACTTGCTTTTCAGGAATTCAACAAGCTTATTTATCACAAGGACCCGCGCGGCCGTTTCCCTTCGCATCAATCACTCGCCAGCATCAAACGCGATGATCTTGTTGACTTCCACCGTCGATTCTTTCTTCCCCATAACATGATGTTTGCCGTCAGCGGAGATATCACTAAGGCGGAAGCCGTGAAAATATTTAATCGTTATTTCGGCGACTGGAAAACGGAAAAGATTTCTGCCGACATTTCGAAACCGGTCCCTGGATTAAATGCAGGCCTGTATTTAATCAATAAAGAAATTTCTCAGTCCACCATTATCAGCGGTCAATTCACCGTTAACAAAAATCATCCCGATTTTTACGCTTTTACCGTTTTGGACTTCATTGTTGGCAGCGGCGGTTTCCCTTCCCGGATTTTCAGCACTGTGCGGAATAACGAAGGTTTGGCCTACAGTGCGGGAAGCTTTTATCGTGCCAAAACCGAATACGGGGTTTTCGGATGTTACGCATTTACCAAAACATCTTCTACCGTAAAAACGCTTTCTCTACTGGATACCATCATAGACGATGTTCAGTCACAGTCGATTACGAAAAGAGAACTGGATTGGGCCAGAAAATCCATTAATGACGGTTTCATCTTTTCGTTTTCCACGCCCGAGCAAATCGTCTGGCAACAAATGAATATTGAATACGAAAAATTACCGTCTGATTTCCTTATGCATTACCGGGACAGGATAGAAAAAGTTTCACTAAAAGACGTAAATCATGCGGCTGCCAAATATCTGGATAAAACAAAAAATGTTGTCTTAATCCTCGGCGACAGTAAAAATATCGTTCCCTCTCTCTCCCCGGACGGGTACACGTTCATTACCCCCGAAGAGTAATAAAACTTCACAAGGAAATTTTATGATTGACGAAATAATATTCAAAAAAATATCTCAAAGAATAGATTCTTACCGCGACGCCATGATCGAATTGCAGACAAATCTTTGTTCTCATCCGGCGGTTGGACCTGAAAATGGCGGCGACGGAGAATTGCTGAAAGCCAATTTTCTGAAAGATTATCTTATGAAAATGGGCTTTAAAAATTTCCGCCATTATGATGCAAAAGACGAAAGAGTTTCCTCCGGAATCCGCCCTAATTTTGTCACAACCATAGAGGGCAAGAATAAAAAACTGTTTGTCTGGATTATTACCCATATGGATATTGTCCCACCGGGTGAATTGCGTCTATGGAGCCGTGATCCCTACCAGGCTTACGTTAAAGACGGCCACATCTTCGGACGTGGCGTGGAAGATAACCAGCAGGATCTTGTCGCTTCTATTTTTGCCGCCAAGGCTCTGCTGGACGAAGGATTCGTCCCGGAACGTTCCATTAATCTTGCTTTTGTTTCCGATGAAGAAACGTCCAGCAGCATGGGTTTGTATTACATGATAGATTCGGCAGAAAATCTTTTTAATGATGACGATCTCATTGTTGTCCCCGATTCGGGAAATCCCGAAGGCTCGCTGATTGAAGTGGCCGAGAAAAGCATGCTCTGGCTTTGTTTTAAAACCAAAGGCAAACAATGTCACGGTTCTAATCCGCAGTTGGGCAATAACGCTTTTGTCGCCGCATCCCATCTGGTAACCGAATTAACCAAACTGAAGAAGATTTTTTCCAAAACAGACCCTCTGTTTGACCCGCCGCAAAGCACGTTTGAACCGACGAAAAAGGAAGCCAATGTGGGTAACATCAATACGATTCCCGGTGAAGATGTTTTCTACATGGACTGCCGGGTGTTGCCGGAATATGATTTGCAGGATGTTCTTTTCGAGATCCAAAAGATAGTGCGCGGCGTCGAGAAAAAATACAAGGTGCAGGTGGAAATCTCAACGGCGCAATACGTTCAATCCGCAAAACCGACAGCGCCCGATGCGCCTGTTGTTTTAGCGCTTCAAGAAGCCATTCAGAAGGTCTACAATGTCAAAACGTTTGCGGGAGGCGTTGGCGCCGGCACGGTTGCTTCCTATATCCGTAAAAAGAATTATCCCGTTGCGGTATGGTCGAAAACGAATCAAACCGCCCATCAACCGGATGAACACTGTCCAATTCAAAACATGATTGATAATGCCAAGGTATTTGCCTATTTGTTTTTACGAAATTGAATCATGACTTTTTTCATAAAATTATTGATCTTTGGGCATGCTTTTATCTGAATTTCTAATGACAATTCAAGCGCTTACAGACTCTTCAATATGTATTGCATTGAACATATCAACGTGATAGAAACCTTTTTCACACAGAAGGATATTTTATTTAGAGGCTTATAAAAATTTTGATAAAAGCACCCGAGAGCGCCGATGCAGAGAAAATTATCTTTGCGGACCACAATCTGCTCAAAAATCTCTGCGGCGAACATGATAAGAATTTAAAATTCATTGAAAAGCTGGAACCTGTAAAAATCAAAGCCTGGGGGAACAGCATTACGATTTCCGGCGGAAACGGTCATGTCCGTAAAGTCAGCGCGATGCTTCAGCAGCTTTATGCCATCATGGAAAAAGGCTGGCATATTCAAGCGGCTGACATCGATTATGCCCATCGTATTCTTTCCGAAGACATCACATTTGAACTGGCCAGTATTTTTTTGGATACGGTTTTCATTTCGTCTCAAAAGAGAGTTATTACTCCTAAAAGCATCGCCCAAAGGCTCTATATCGAATATATAAGGAATTTTGACATGGTTTTTGCCATAGGTCCTGCCGGTACCGGAAAAACCTACCTGGCCATGGCGATGGCTGTATCGTATTTGATAGAGCGAAAAGTCCAACGAATCATTCTGGCGCGTCCTGCGGTAGAAGCCGGTGAAAGACTGGGTTTTCTGCCGGGAGACCTGGCGGAAAAAGTAAATCCTTATCTTCGTCCCCTTTATGATGCGCTTTATGATATGCTGGACATGGAAAGAGCAACCGCGCTTATCAATAAAGGATTAATTGAGGTAGCGCCCCTCGCTTTTATGCGGGGCAGAACGCTTAATGATTCCTTTATTATCCTGGATGAAGCGCAAAACACGACATCGGAACAAATGAAAATGTTTCTCACAAGGTTAGGGTTCGGCTCCAAGGCCATCATTACCGGCGATATTACACAGGTCGATTTGCCGACGGAAAAAATTTCCGGACTGGTGGAAGCCGAGAAAATCCTGAAAAAATATTCCAGCATTCGCTTTGTCCATTTCTCAGAGATTGATGTTATCCGGCATCCCCTGGTACAAGATATTATAAAAGCTTACGCACATTTGGATAAAGAAAAAACAGGCAATAACAAAAAATAATGATATGAACTTTATTGCAAAGACAAAAAATAAAACGATGATTATCTGGAACAACGTTCTGGAAAAAGCCGAACCTTATTTCGGTTTTTTAAAGAACAGTCTTTTCCAGAGATGGGCCCTTGCTGTCATCCTTTGTACGGTCCTGGCTCTGATCATGGCCCCGGATCTTCATTTGTCTGAACCGAAATTTCAGTTGGGCATGATTGCACCCAAAAACATCAAGGCGGATCATGCCTTTCTCGTTGAAGATGAGATAGCGGCAGAACAGAAAAAAATTGAAGACGCGGAAAATATAAGGCCTGTTTATGACTTCAACGGTAAAATTGCCGATCATATCAGGACGAAACTATTAAAAGCCCTTTCTCTCGCTGCTGAAAATTATCAGCCCCCTTTAAAAGATCAATCAACCAATCACGTTGATGTTAATAAACTGCAAAAAGAAAAAAAACAGCTGGAATCCAATTTGGGTATCTATCTCAGCGCTAAAGAGTTTTATGTTCTGAATGAATACAAATTTTCCGAAGAACTGCAAAGGAAACTTTCCAATCTGATTATTTCCTTTTATGAAAATAAATTCATAACCAATGATAGTTTGCGTCACTCAGAAAAACAAAAAGGATTCATTATCCGGAATTTGACAACACAAATTTCCGAAGAAATCAAAGATTCCTCCCATTTGTTTAATATCAATGAAATAGACGCTGCCCTTTTGAAATCAGTTGACATGATCTTTCGCGGTGATGAAAATTCTCTGAAAGATGCCGTTGGGGGGATAACGAAGAAGCTGATCGAACCCAATCTGACCTTTAATAAAGACGCGACTGAAAAGAAGAAGTTGGCGGTTATTGGAGAAGAAAACTCGACGTTCTTTAAGGTTGAAAAGAATGAAATGATCGTTCGGGAAGGAGAAAAAATCGGTTATCTGGAATTAGCCAAGTTAAACGCCTATTTCAAAGATGCTGAAGAAAACAGATTTTTCAGAATAGCCGTAACCCTGGGATTTTTCTTCACAGCCATGTTCCTTTCCATTGTCTTGTATCTCTGGCGCACACGAAACTGGAGCAAAACATCCGAACGTTCCAATCTTGATTTGCTCGTTTTCGGCATTATCGCCCTGCTGCAAATATTGCTCATTAAAGCGGGAATGTTTATTTCCATCGCCGTTAACAGGTCATTCCCATCCATCCCCACGGAGGCGTGTTACTATGCCATTCCTTTTGCCCTGGGAGCAATGACCACGGCAATTTTAATCAACAGAAATGTCGCTTTGATTATCAGTGCGCTGACTTCTTTCATGATTGGATTTATTTTTGATGAAAAAATCATTTTCCCCTTGTTTTCTTTTCTGGGATCAATTGCCGCATCGTATCAGATTGTGCGTATCCGTCAGCGTTCCGTTTTTTTTAAAATAGGCGTCTTCCTGGGCATTATCAATATGCTGGCCATCGTATGCCTTAATCTCATAACAGGAAACATCTTCAACGATCTGCTCTGGCGACTGGTCATGGGCTTCGCCGGAGGAATTTTTACCGGAGTGCTTGTCGCGGGCATTACGCCCATTTTTGAAAGTCTGTTCGGTTTTATTACCGATATCAAACTCCTGGAACTGGCCAATCTCAATCAACCCCTTTTCCAGAGAATGATTATTGAAGCGCCGGGCACATACCATCATTCTATTATCGTTTCTTCTCTCGCGGAAGCGGCGGCAGAAGCCATCGGGGCTAATGCTCTACTTGTAAAAGTGAGTTCGTACTATCACGATATAGGAAAGCTGAAAAAACCTCATTATTTTATTGAAAATCAGCCCAACGCGGACAACAAACATGATAAATTATCACCTAAAATGAGCAGCCTGATCATCATTTCTCACGTGAAAGACGGTTGCGAACTTGCCGCACAAGCGAAACTTGGCAGATTGATTATCAATTTAATCCGCCAGCACCACGGAACCAGCATTGTCAGTTATTTCTATGACAAAGCAAAAAAAGATAAAGACGAATCCATTCGCTCTTTGTCAGAAAGCGATTTCCGTTATCCCGGTCCGAAGCCACAGACAAAAGAAGCCGGACTGATGATGCTGGCTGATGTGGTTGAAGCGTCTTCACGCACACTTTCCAATCCAACGCCGGCAAGAGTCAAATCATTGGTCAGAGAAAGAATTGAAGGCATTTATATGGATGGGCAGCTCGACGAATGCGAATTGACGCTCAGCAATTTGAACACGATTGCAGAAACATTTACAAAAATTCTCACGGGAATATTCCATCATCGCGTCGATTATCCGGAGCCATCTCCCAAAGAGACCAACGGCAAAAAAGACTACCATGAAAATACAAATAAAAAACAAGCAAACCAAGATCAAAATTGAAAAGCGCAGAATCCGCAAAACGGTCTCCATCCTTTTTGAAATTCTTTGTTGCCAGGATAAACAAATCAGCATTTTCTTTACTGACGATGATCATATTAAAAAACTGAACAACGACTATTTGGGAAGGAATAAATCAACCAATGTTCTTTCTTTTTCGCTGCAGGAAGGAGAATATGGAGGCATCAATCCTTACATCATGGGAGATATCGTCATCTCTGTGGATACCGCTAAAAAAGATGCCTCCAGAGGTCATTTAACCTTTGAGCAGGAAATTGATTTTCTTCTCATTCACGGTATTCTTCATCTGTTAGGTTATAATCATGAAAATACATCCCGAAAACAAGCCAATGAGATGCGCAAAAAAGAAAGGGAGTTGTTCAATATCATTCATTGCCGTCATAAAACATTAATATAAAATATTATCTTTTCATTATCTCAGGAGGAGTTTAAATGAATTTGTCCCTGGAAAATAAAGTGGCATTAGTCACAGGCGGAAGCAGGGGAATCGGCCGGGCAATCGCTATAGGATTAGCGAACTCCGGCGCAGATGTCATTATTGCCAGCCGTAAAGTTGCCGATTTGGAAAAAGTAGCGGAAGAAATCAGAAACATGGGAAGAAAAGCTCTGGCCGTTGCCACGCATATCGGCCGGTTGGACGAAATAAAAAACCTGGTGATTAAAGCAAATGCAGAGTTCGGAAGAATTGATATCCTCGTTAATAATGCCGCCACGAATCCCACGATGGCGGCCGCAATCGACATTGATGATCGCGCCTGGGATTCCATTATGAATTTGAATCTTAAAGGACTTTTTTTTCTTAGTCAGGCTGTAGCGCGCATCATGAAGGAAAAAGGCGGCGGCAAGATCATCAACGTTGCATCCGTCGCTGGCATCTCTCCTGATATACTGCCCATTTATTCAATCAGCAAGGCAGGTGTCATCATGGCGACAAAAGTTATGGCGCAACAGTGGGCAATATATAATATACGGGTTAACGCCATCGCGCCAAGTTTAACTAAAACAAACTTCAGCGAACCGCTGTGGTCAAATCAGGATATTTTGAATATCGCCATGAGCAGAACGCCATTGGGACGTCCCGCCGAACCTGAAGAAATGGTCGGCGCCGTCATTTATCTTGCGTCGGACGCTTCAAGCTACGTTACAGGACAAGTGCTTGCCATAGACGGCGGAATAACCATTTAGCTTATAAAAATATTATTCGATCTGTCTTGTATTACTTCAGTAACATCATATATTTCAATTCTATATTTCAAAAAAGTATTGAACTTTGAGCCCTGATAAAGTAATATTGAGGCATGCGATATTTGCTATACATACTTTTTAGATTAAATCGAAAATTATTTTCACTAAATTTTTGCGCCGTTTTGCTGGTATTCTTCATCATAACAGCAGCGAACATAGGTCATGCTGATATTTACAAATATGAAGATGATGAAGGCGTTTTGCATCTGACCAATGTGCCATCCGATCCCAGCGTAAAGTATGTTGTGATCATGAGAGAAAAAAGAATTCTTTTCCAGCCTACTCTTGACGTTACCAAATATGATCATCTTATCCATAAAGCCGCTGACAAATTCAAACTGGATTCGGCCTTGATCAAAGCGATTATCAAGGCGGAATCGAACTTCAACCATAAAGCCGTTTCACCGGTCGGAGCGCAGGGATTAATGCAATTAATGCCCAAAACAGCATCGCAACTTAATGTAGACGATAGTTTTCATCCGGAAAAAAATATTGAAGGAGGCGCACGTTATCTTCGTTATCTTCTCAATGTTTACAAGGGTAATTTATCCCTGGCGCTGGCCGCCTATAATGCCGGAGAAAGAGCCGTTGCAAAGTATAATTACAGGATCCCCCCTTACAGGGAAACTCAGAATTATGTACGACGCGTTTTGAGTTTTTATAAATCATTCAGCGACGAATCGTGAGTTCCAGGTCAATGAAACTGATATATCACAAACGCAGTCTACTAATCTTTGTGTGATGAATTGAGCAAAGCACAGTGGACTTCTGTGTTTGCTAATGTTTAACATATAAATATTTTTCGATTTGCTTTATTCTTTTTTCTTTAATGCCCTTTATTTCCATCAGCTGTTTTATATTTTTAAAACCATTTAACTTTTTTCTCAGATCCACTATTTTTTGAGCCGTTTCCGGACCAATGCCCTTGATTAAAATCAAATCTTGCTTGCTGGCTTTGTTAAGATCCAATGCCAATCCGACGGATATCTTCTCAGCGTTTGATATTTCTTTAATCATAATGTCTTTATTGACCCATGCAGGATGGATTTCTATTTTCATTCCTGTTTTAAGTTCCGGGGCATTCTTCGATTTCTGCTGGATACCCACTGATTGCAGCAATTGATTAACGGAAGTCCCCTGCGGCACAAAATAAATTCCGGCACTTTTTTTATTTTCAACAATTTCTACCGTTTCATAGTGACGATACTGATTGGCAAAATCAGGAATTTTGTATTCCACCGTCGAACGGAAAAACAAAATAATAAAGGGGATCATCGCCAGGATTAAACCGACAGCGATCATCCCCTTCAGTTTGCTTTCCGGAATCAGCATGGACTTATTTTTTCTTATCCAGTCCAAAAGCATCATGCAGCACCGAAACAGCCAACTCCATATACTTGCGTTGAATGATGCAGGATATCTTGATCTCCGATGTACTGATCATCATGATATTCACACCCTCATTGGCCAGTGTTTTGAACATTTTTGCGGCAACACCCGAATGACTGGCCATTCCGACGCCAATAATGGATATCTTGGCTACCTGATCATCAACTTCAACTTTTTTGGCACCAATTTTTTTCGCCGTGCTTTCTACGATCTTCTGAGCTTCCTTTAAATCTTTTTTGAAAACCGTAAAGGTAAGATCGGTAAACCCTTCCAAACTGGCATTTTGAATAATCATGTCCACAAAGATATTTTTATCAGACAAGGGGCTGAACAAAGCTGCTGCCACCCCCGGTTGATCGGGAACATGCACAACCGTAATTTTCACCTGATCACGATCATACGTTACACCCGAAATTATTTCTCTTTCCATATCCTTATCTTCTTTCGTCACAAGAGTTCCTCCTTTATCCGAAAAAGTTGATTTTACGTAAACCGGGACATTATATTTCTTAGCCATTTCCACCGATCGCGGCTGTAAAACCTTTGCGCCCATCATGGCCATTTCCAGCATTTCATCATAAGAAATTTTATCCAATCTTCTGGCTTTGTTACAAACATTGGGATCCGTTGTATAAACCCCGTCCACGTCCGTATAAATATCGCATTGATCAGCTTTTAACGCAGCGGCCAGAGCCACAGCGCTTGTATCAGAACCGCCCCGTCCGAGTGTGGTAATATTATTGTCCTTATCAACACCCTGAAAACCGGCAATCACAATAATCGTCCCTTTTTTGAGTTCCTTCCGGATGGATTCCGTATCAATAAGCGAAATTCTTGCTTTCTTGTATGCCTGATCCGTCAATATTTTCACCTGAAATCCCAGGAACGATTTTGCCTGATAACCCATGGCATTTAAAACGATAGCCAGTAAAGTCACTGTAACCTGTTCTCCCGTGGAAATTAATGAATCGTATTCTCTTTCATCGGGAGATTCGGCAGCTTTATGGGCCAACGTGATAAGCCTGTCCGTTTCCCCGGCCATGGCCGAAAGAACCACGACAACATGATTGCCGGCTTTTCTCACTTTTACGATTTTTTCAGCTACATTTTTAATTTTATCAATATCCGCAACGGATGTCCCGCCAAATTTCTGAACAATTAAAGCCATATTATACAACCTCCCTATTCGTATCCTTCATCAACTCTTTTAACCTGTTTTCCGGACCTTTTATAATAATTTTTCTATCGTTTTCATCAAGATATTCAAACGTTATCCATAGAGTGTTTACGGGTAGTCTTTTGGCAATTTTTTCCGCCCATTCGATAACAACAACTCCTTCACTGCCGAGATATTCCTCATAACCTAAATCTTCAAATTCATCATAATCTTTTATCCGATAAACATCAAAGTGATAAAGTCTATGCCTCGCCGGGTATTCATTAATCAATGTAAAGGTAGGACTTGTGATCTGATATTTTTCATCCACGCCCAAACCACGGGCCAAACCTCCCGTAAAACAAGTTTTCCCGGAACCCAGTTCCCCCGATAACGCCAGAACATCACCTTGTCTTAATTTTTCGCCGATAGAGCGTGCTATTTCCCATGTTTGTTGAGCGCTTAAAGATATTATTTCTTTGACATCGTTCTGATTCATTAATTCTAATTTATTTTTTTTCCAATACGACAACCGCCATGGAATAATTTTTTGTATGGGTCAAACTTAAATGAATTTTACTTATTTTCGCCTTCTTAATTATAATTTTTGCTTCTCCGCAAAGTTTAAGCGATGGTTTGCCGTTTTCATCATTCACAACTTCAATATCGCTTAATTTGACCCCCATCCCCATACCGATACCCAGAGCTTTCAAAAAAGACTCTTTGGCCGCGAACCGGGCTCCGTAATGAATGGCCGAATGAGCATGTTTTTCGCAATAGAAAATCTCTTCCTCTGAAAATATTCTGTTGATAAACTTCGGCCCCCATTTCTTGACAATCTTATCCATACGACTGTTTTCAACCAGATCTATTCCGACACCGTAAATCATTTTAGCACCCGTTCTGCGTTCATCATGGCATCGGTCACGGCGGCAACTTTTTTCATGGCCCCAACATCATGCACCCGGATAATATGACATCCGTTCATAATCGCCGCGGTCACCGTAGCCGCCGTTCCTTCTATTCTCTCCCGCGGCTCTTCGCCTGTGATTTTGCCGATAAAAGATTTCCGCGACGTCCCCATCATGATCGGCATCCCCAAAGATTTTAATTCGGAAAGATTTTTTAGTATTTTGTAATTGTCCTGCATTGTCTTTCCAAATCCGATTCCGGGATCAACAACGATGGCTTCTTTTTTCACCCCTGCTTTTATAGCCTTTTGTGCACTTTTTTTCAAATAATCTGCGATTTCTCCCATAAGATTATCGTATTCCAGATTGCCTTTCTGCATATTGCCGGGTTGACCCTTCATGTGCATCAGCACCAGGGCGGCTCGCTTTTTTCTTGCCGTTTCAGCCATAGTGCTGTCGCCGTTTAAAGCACTTATATCATTGATGATTTCAGCGCCAGCCTCCATCGCCTGTTCGGCTACCCGTGCTTTTCTTGTATCAATTGAAACTGGTATTTTTATTTTTTTCACCAAGCCGTTAATCACGGGAATAACTCTTTTTAATTCAACATTCACCGGAACAGAACGGGCGCCGGGTCTTGTCGATTCTCCTCCGACATCAATGATATCGGCTCCCTCTTCGACCATCTGCAACCCATGTTCAATCGCTTTTTCCGGGGAATAAAAAGAACCTCCGTCGGAAAAAGAATCGGGCGTCACATTTAATATTCCCATGATTTTTGTATCTCTACCGAGGACAATTTCACGCCTTGAGGTCTTTAAAACAAATTCTTTCCGGACGATATTGTCCAGTGTTTCCCTGATATGCCGGGCGATGATATTCAGACCAAAAGGTTGTTTTTCTATTTTTGTCGCCAGAGAAGAAACCTGTTTTATCGTGCCCATGATTAAAACATCGGTTGCCGGAACACTACAGGCGACGCTTCCTCTTGCTACAGCGGCATCTCCGCCCAGCGACAACATTTCCTGTTTGATGATATTGGCAATTTTACAGGATTGTTTCTCCAGTAAAATATTAACGTTGATTGTTTTAGGGACCATCGCGCCGATGCCGTAAGCATCAACGCCTATCCTCTTAAACATCGTCACCGCCTGATCTGGATTTTTAATTTCAACTATCTTAATCAAAGGTCACCCGTATTCATTACATATGAATATTTATACAGAGGGAATATACAGATTGCAGACTAATGATATCAGGCTATTGTCTGAGACTCACCATGTTGAAGCTTGGGTAAAGCATCGCCGATCAGGGCATCTATTTCTGCTCCGGTTAAAACTTCCTTTTCGAGAAGTTCTCCCGCTATCTTATGCAGTAAATCAATATGGTCGCTAAGCAGTTTTTTGGCCAGTTCATAATTACGCGTTACCACCGACATAACTTCCTGGTCAATATTTTTCGCTGTTTCTTCGCTATAATCCTTGTGAGTCGCAAACTCCCTGCCCAGAAAAATTTGCTCTTCTTTCTTACCGTAACTCAAGGGACCCATTTTGGCGCTCATGCCCCATTCACAAACCATTTTCCTGGCTAAATTGGTTGCCCGTTCAATATCATTTCCGGCTCCGGTGGTAAAATCTTTCAACACCAGTTCTTCGGCAGCCCGGCCACCCAATAGAATGGAAATATTGCTTTCCAGATATTTTTGCGGATAGGTATGTTTTTCATCAATCGGTAGTTGCTGGGTCAAACCCAACGCTCTGCCCCTCGGGATAATGGTGACTTTATGAATCGGGTCTGTTCCCGGAATCAGGCGAGCAACCAGAGCGTGCCCTATTTCATGATAAGAGGTATTACGCTTTTCCTCATCGCTTATCACCATGGTCTTTCTTTCCGAACCCATCAGGATTTTGTCCTTGGCAAATTCGAAATCATTCATGTTGACCTTGTCTTTGTTAGCGCGGGCGGCATTGAGAACGGCTTCATTAATGAGATTTTCTATATCCGCTCCGGACGTTCCGGGAGTGCCCCTTGCCAAAATCGCAAAATCAACATCTTCTGCTATCGGCGTTTTACGGGCATGAACTTCAAATATTTTCTCCCGTCCCTTAACATCAGGCAGTGGAACAACAACTTGTCTGTCAAAACGTCCCGGCCGCAATAGCGCCGGATCCAGAACATCGGGACGGTTCGTGGCCGAAATCAAAATAACCCCTTCATTCGATTCAAAACCGTCCATTTCCACCAGCAATTGATTTAAGGTCTGCTCTCTTTCATCATGTCCGCCCCCGAGGCCGGCTCCTCGATGACGTCCTACCGCGTCAATTTCATCAATAAAAATGATACAGGGAGCGTTCTTTTTGGCCTGACTGAACAAGTCACGAACGCGTGACGCGCCGACACCGACAAACATTTCCACAAAGTCTGAACCACTAATCGTTAAAAAAGGAACTTCGGCTTCTCCGGCAATTGCCCGCGCCAGAAGTGTTTTTCCCGTTCCCGGAGGGCCAACCAACAACAAACCTTTGGGAATTCTACCCCCCAGTTTCGTATATTTTTTGGGATCTTTCAGAAAATCAATAACTTCTTCGAGTTCGGACTTGGCCTCATCAATGCCTGCGACATCAGCAAAGGTTACCCTTTTGGATTTATC
Organism: uncultured Smithella sp.; assembly: GCA_964480875.1. Classification (GTDB taxonomy): domain Bacteria; phylum Desulfobacterota; class Syntrophia; order Syntrophales; family Smithellaceae; genus Smithella. Next base: position 23,536 of record CAYZRT010000029.1, read on the forward strand.
GGTAATCAGACGTGCCTTGCTTTTACCGAATGCCATGGCCTTGCCGCCCCCGGCCTGCATCTGACGCATAAAAAATATCCAGATACCGATAAGAAGAATCATCGGCGCCCAGGAAATCAGAATAGTCAGCCAGGGAGATTCTTCTTCCGGTTTGGCGGTAATTTTGACGCCTTTTTCCCTGAATTGTCCGACAAGCTTGTCATCCTTGGGTGCAAACGTTTTAAAAAGATTGCCGTTACTCAGTTTACCTGTAATACTATCACCCTGAATGGTAACTTCGCTTATTTCTCCTTTATCCAGGTGAGCTATTAATTCGCTGTAAATTATGTCCTTGGTCCCTGCTTTGGGCTGATTATATAGCTGCCAAACGAGCAGAAAAACAAGCAACATCGTAAGGACGAGGGCTATATTTTTTTGAAACTGATTCAATATATTTCTCCTTCAATATTCATTATTTTTCTTTCTTATAATAATATTAAATTTTACTCAATTAATTTCTAACAGCTAAAATTTTGCCTTATGATTACGTGCTATTTAATTTTTGTATTTCAAGTTTCACAATATTGGTTGTTTGCGGATTTATTTTCACCCGTTCGTTTAAATGCATAGTTTCTATGCATATTACCGATAACTTATCAACAAACAATAAAATTTCATCTCTCCGGGAGGGGGGTATTTTGTGATCAATAAAATATTTTTTTAATTTCTGCCGCCCGGCCATGCCCAGCGGCTGAAACCAGTCTCCTTCCCTTCTGTTACGTACAATAACAGGCAGATGTACTTTATCCAAATCCAGATAAATGACATCCCTTTTTCCAAAATCAATGTTTCGCTTTTTAATGATCCTGCTCTTCACGACAAGATTTTTTTCTTTAATATAAGTCGATCCGGGAATAACCAGGGCATGCTTAAATACGACCTGCCCGGAAGAAGTTTTCTGTTTTTCCAGGACTAAATGATTATATTCGCGTCTGGCTTGAAGTTTCATGGGAAGAATGACTTTCCTTCCCGAATTACTTTTTTTCACAAGATCATCCACCGACACGATATGAGCAAACGATATCCCGTTATTTTCCGGACTTAAATCCTCCAGAATTTTTTTGAATAATCTCCAGCGAATGGCAACCGGCATTTTTTTAACATAATTAACTTTCAGTAAAAAGCCGGTTTCACTTTTTTGAATTGCCGGTGATTGCAACCTCTTGGCGGTATGTTGTTTGATAAACTCATCTTCATTACGCAGGATTGCGGCCATCTGCGCCAGATTTTCTTCAACCTTGGAATTATAATTTTCTTTCAGATAAGGAATCAATTGCATTCTTATTTTGTTGCGCAGATGTATATCATCCTGATTGGTCTTATCGACGCGGTACGAAATACCTGCTTCCTTTAAAAAAGAAATAACCTCCTGTCTGGATATCTCCATTAACGGACGGACGATTTTTCCATCCCGCTGGGGTAAAAAGCCTTTAAGGCCTTCCAACCCGCTGCCACGCAGAAGATTCAGTAAAACAGTTTCCGCCTGATCATTCATATTATGACCTGTTGCAATCTTTTGTGCTCTATTATCTTTGGCTACTTTATCCAAAAAATCATATCTCTGACGACGATAAAAATCTTCCGGCGAAATACCCTTTTTTTTCCTTTTTTTATCCATACGACCGGAAAAAAAATGCAAATCCATTTTTTTGGCCAGAGCACGTGAAAATTTTTCATCTGCGGCTGATTCTCTCCCTCGTAATCTATGATTGAAATGAGCGACGATCAGTTTTAAATTCATTTTGGGGGCTATTGTGAAAAGAACCGTCAATAACGCGGTGGAATCCGGCCCGCCGGAAAGCGCAACCACGACGCTTTCTCCTTTTTTCAGCAGATTGTATTTTTCTATGGTTTGTTCAACTTTTTTAATCATAGCGTTTTCAACGAATTATTTTACTGAAACAGCGAATTTATTTCCAAAATATCTTCGCAGTAATAGTCTGCTTTCTTGTTCAGCAAATCATCCCTGTTTCCCAATCCGTTCAAATACGCACAGCTCAAAATACCTGAATTTTTAGCAGCCATTATATCATTAACACCGTCCCCGATCATTAAAGTATTTGCCCGGGACGAAACATACTTATTCAATAAGTATTCAATGACCCGTTTATCCGGTTTTGAAAAAGACAAGGAATCAATTCCAATGATTTCGGTAAAATACTTCTCTATCTTTAAGCCTTCAGCTATTTTGACTGTAAATTTGTGGCGTTTATTGGTCAAAATAACCTTGGTCTTTTTTTTAAAATTTTTCAGTACTTCTTCTACATGAGGATAGAGCGCTGCACTATCCAAAAGATGTTTATCATAGTAATCGGTGAATATTTTCATCGCTTCTTCGCGAAATCTAAAATTATCCTGTCCCAGCACTCTTTCTATTAATTTATTGATGCCATCACCGACAAAACTAATGATTTCCTTTTTAGGCTTTTGTTCCAGATGAAGCGCCTTTAAAGTAAAATTAATACTATGAGCAAGATCATCTCCCGTGTACACAAGCGTGCCATCAAAATCAAATATCATCAAATCTATTTTTTTCATGACGTCACCGTATCTTCTTATATCCAAGAGTGTCAACAAACACAAGTTTGATTCTTAGTGAATTGCCAATTCCGTAAGCGACGCGCAAAGGAATGGACAAGTTGAATCCCGATTTTATCGGGACAACGCGGAGGGTATCTTGGATACCCGTCGTGGCTAAAAAGTGTTTGACTAAGTGTTATGGTAGTGCTAAAAATACGCGTAACCGCTTGGATCTCGTTACTCGACTGAGACGGTAGTATCAATGTCGAACTAAGGTCTTCCTCTATGCGGAAGGCCTTTTTTAATGA